>NZ_JBXUHE010000056.1:0-31683 GCF_057180585.1 Actinomycetospora sp. 2LY8.5 | reverse complement strand
CTCACCCCCAGACCCGGGGATCGGCCTGCCTCCAGCGTCAACCGGCCACTGCGATGGCCCGCGGTGGGCTCCTCCTCCCACACGGTTCCTCAGCGCCTCGTGGCGCACAGCCGACCTCGTCGATGATCAGCAGCGGCACCCGGCCCAGCTTGATCAGTTCCTGTTGGAGTCGTCCGGCGTGGTGGGCTTCGGCGAGGCGGGCGACCCACTCGGCCGCGGTGGCGAACAGGGTGCGGTGCCCGCCCTGGCAGGCCCGGACCCCGAGCCCGACCGCGAGGTGGGTCTTGCCGGTTCCCGGCGGCCCGAGGAACACCACGTTGTCCTTGTTCGCGATGAAGTCCAGGGTCCCGAGGTGGGCCAGGACCTCGCGCTTGAGGGAGCGCTGGTGCTCGACGTCGAAGTCCTCGAGGCTCTTGCGGGCCGGGAAGCGGGCGGCGCGGATACGGCCCTCACCGCCGTGGGCGTCGCGGGCGGCGACCTCACGCTGCAGGCAGGCGGCCAGGAACTCCTCGTGGGTCCAGGACTCGGCCCGGGCGCGTTCGGCGAGGCGCTCGACCGCCGCGGCCAGCGACGGAGCCTTGAGCGCCCGGGTCAGGAACGCCAGCTCCGCGTTGATGTTGCGGCTGTGCTGGCCGGTGGTGGTGTTCTTCGTCGGCATCAGACCGCCTCCCCGACCACATCGCTGTCGGTCCTGTCGCTGTCGCTCATGTCGCTGTCGCTGGCCAGGCCGAAGAGGCGGTCGTAGTCGGCCAGGTCGCGGTAGGCGACCTCGTCGTGGGTTGGCGGGGCCAGCCGATCGCGGTGCGCCGCGCGCAGCACGGCGGCCGCGTCGGCGTGGTCCGGGTCGGTGATCGTCTGGTGCCGCGCCCAGCACCGCCGGTGGCAGGCGACATGGGCGCCGGCGTGACCGTCAGCGAGCCTGACGGTCACGTGCTCGAGGTCGGCGCTGATCACGACCCCGCGCCCGACCGCGGCGGGGTGCACCGAGTAGTCGTTGCCGTCGAGACGGACGTAGTGATCCCGGGGCAGGCGCAGGCTCGTGGTCCACCCCGAGGTCGCGGCGGCCGGGGCGAGCGGCGGCAGCGTGAGCATCGCAGCCCGATCAGCGCGCCAGCGCTCGACCGGGCGACAACCCAGGCGGCGGTGGTGGCGCTGGTTGGTCCGCGCCAGCCAGGTCCCTAGCTGACCGTTGAAGTCGCCCGGCGAAGCGAACGCGCGCCCGGGCAGGAACGACGTCTCCAAGTACTTGTTGGCCCGCTCGACCAGGCCCTTGGCCTCGGGGTCGCCCGGGCGACACTGGATCACCTTGATGCCCAGCGCGCCGCGGAACCCGCTCATCGCCTCGGTCAGCTGCGGACGACCACCCCGCCAGGAGCCGACGGCGGACTCGTTGTCCCACACCAGCGCCCGCGGCACCGCGCCCCATCCGCCCAGCAGGGCCCAGTGCCCGGCCAGCAGATCCGGGCCCTGCCGCGAGGGCAGCATCCGCGCGGTCATGATCCGCGAGTAGCCCGACACCATCACCAGCACCGGCGGCGACCCCGCGTGGCCGGCGCCCAACGGCACCTCGACCGGCGGAAACCACAGGTCGCACTGGGCGAGCTCGCCGGGCCGGTATTCGGTGCGCGACGCCGGGTCCGGCGGGGTGAACAACGGCCGCAGCTCCCGGACCCGGCCCTTGAGCACCGTCAACGACCGCGTCCAGCCGATCCGCTCAGCGATCACCGTCGCCGGCATCGTCGGCCACGACGCCAGCAGCTCCCGGATCTGCGGCTCGACCTCATCGACGATCGAGCCCTTCGCCGGCCTCTGATACTTCGGTGGCGCGTCCGCGGCCAACGCCCGCCGCACCGTGTTCCGCCCCACCCCGAGCCGCCGGGCGATCGCCTTGATCGGCATCCCCTCCGCCCGATGCAGGCGCCGGATCTCCGCCCAGTCCTCCACCTTCAGCACCCCTCCCTAACGGCGAGGGGGTCCAAGTTCACCCGACGCTAGGGGGTCAGGATTCAGCCGTCGTCAGCAGCGACACGCACGAGGACGGAGACACGTAGCCACGGGTCCCGACACGAGCGTCGAGGACGTCCGCCCCTGCTCGAACGCCGGGGCTTCAGCGGTGGACCCTCGCTGCGAGATCGAGAGGCCCATTCCAACCGACGGTGCAGGCCCGGCCCGAGAGCCGCTGCGGCCGAGCGAGTCGTCGCCACCTCCGACACAACGCCACAAGATCGAGATACACAGTCATCTGCTCACCGATGACCGCGCAAAGGGGCATTTCGCCGTCCACGGGGTGTCCGCCGCCATCACCGGCGCGCCTACGCATCCATCCCGTCAGCCCACGTCGTCGCAGGGTCGACGCGACGACTGCCGCGGCCGAGCTATGTCGCTACTCCATTCGAGCTGAACCCTTGCTGCATTCGATTTCACATCCAGGCGAACACGCCTATCGAATCACGTATAGTGCTCAAATTCCTCCAAGCATCTGGCTCGGTTGGACCGGCGCCAGCCGGGGAGTGTGGGGATGTCACGATACGCAGCCACGTCGCTGCTCGAGAGTCGACCTTCCTGTCGCGCGCGGCTCCGCCGGGTCACGTGTCTGGTCGCGCTGGCTGTCCTGCTGACTGGTCTGCTCGCGTCGACCGCCGAGACCGCCGCCGCGCACGACACGAGAGCCCCGGAGCCTCAAGGCCCGAATCCGGTGGCCGCGTGGCCGCCCAAGATCCCTGTCAGCCCGGCTTCGTCTGGCGAGCAGCGCGGCCCTCCGACCTCGTGTGCGTCACACCGGCCACGCGGCAGCTGACCCGGATCGAGAACGATCAAGCCGACTCCAACCGCGCATTAGGACAAGGCAACACGTGCAAGCCCGGCCTGGTATGGCGTGAGGCCTTCGACGGCGACATCGTCTGCGTCGCCACCGACCGCCGGGATCAAGCCCGCGCGGACAACGCACTGGCCGCGCAACGACGGATCCCCGACAACAACATCACCACGCAGGGCGTCTACATGATGATTCTGGGGGTTGCGCAATCGCGCGCGCAGGAGACCAACCGGATGTACGACTGCTATCGCAGCGGCGATTTCACCCCGGGTGGCCTCATCTTCGGGTTCGCTCAGTACGAGCTCGACGGGGGCGCTCCATGCGGAGCGCAGATCAAGGAGATCGCGATCCGATTCGAGGAGGGCCCCCTGAGCCGGGTCCCTGCCAAGGTCATCGACCGCGCGATCCTGACCTACGACGAGGCGCCGACCGGCGGGTGCTTTGTCATCTTCAACGGCTTCCAGGGCTACAGGCTCGCGATGGCCAACGGACCAGCCGGTGGCTCCGGGTGCTGGGTCAGCGGGCGGGGCAACCCCGAACCCAAACCTTACGGCTGTGTCGCAGCCATCGGCTTCCCTACCGGAGACTGGACCCACACTGATCCCAGGGGACTCCTCCCCCACGTCACCTACAACCAGACGCGACGACTCTCCGCGCGCGAATGGGACATCAGCGAACTCTACTTCTGGCAGTACCAGCGCACCGCTCCCCTTGGCGGCGCACCACCACCGCCCTACGGCCTCATGCGCAGCGGATTCACCTCCTTCAGCAACCTCACTGGTGAAGACCGAACCGCGTGCGGATCGATCCTGTCCAACGTTCAATTGACCGTCACCTATCGTGTGCCCGCCGGCGGGCCTCGCCCCGTAATCCGCTGACAACCAGGGCCAGTGAAGCGGTGAGCCGGGAAAAGTCCCGGCGGCTGCTCACCGTGGAGAGCGGACTCAACGACGGCATCGCGACCCCTGTCGTCGCCATCGCGATCGCCGGGACGGAATCTGTGGAGGGACTACACGGCGCGGGGCCAGGCAGGGCAGTGCTTTACCTGGAAATCGGAGTGGCCGCCGGCGAAACGCCAGGCGGAGACGTCAGCGGTTTGCTGAACAGGCATTAAGTACTCCAGTCCACTAGATGATGAGTACCGCCGAGTCTCGAGCGTCTCTTCGAGGTCGCCAATCACCACGATGTTCTCGTCGTTGACGGGTGTTGGCGGGGGCGGTCCCGTCGGTGGACTTCCGGTGGGCCCCCTTTCAGCTGATCGAGCAGGTCAGTCTGGTCGATCCATCTTGACGGCGCTGGGCGGTAGGCGATTCCCGGCGACCATGCCGCAGACCACGTGCTGGGGCGACGCTGATGTGGTGGCGCAATAAGAGGCGACCCAAACCATGTCCTCGAGTGGCGGCACTCCCCCGGAGTGATCGCTGAGGTCTAAGACGATCAACTGACTGAAGGGCGCCGAGGCGCCTGAGTACTGGGCGGCCTGAGCGAGATAGAGCTGCTCGAGCCTGTCCGGTGATGGGTCGCCGAAGTCTCCGTTAGCGGTGTTCTGCGGGCTGGATGTCGGCGAGTCCGACCATCACGCCTGCTCTCGAGACAGCCGGCAAGCGGCTGCACGACGTGCCTCCGCGCATCACTCGTCGGGTCGGGTCAGCGGACGGGACGTTTGACGCCGAGGTGCTCGCGCAGCGTCCGGCCCTCGTACTCGGCCCGGAACAGACCTCGCTCCTGCAGGATGGGCACGACCATCCGAACGAACTCCTCGAAGGCGCCAGGCAGGTGTGTCGCCGCCAGGACGAAGCCGTCGCAGCCGGCCATCTCGAACCACTCCTGCATCTGGTCGGCCACCTGCTCGGCAGTCCCGACGAAGCGCGGTCCCTGCAGCAGAGTGGCCCGGTGTTCGGCCAGGTCCCGCACGGTGACCTCGCGGTTAAGATGGTTCCGCACGCCCTGGGCCAGTCCGCGGATACCGCCGCTAGCCTCCATCATCTCGTCGGACACCACGTCGTCGAGGTCGTGCTTCGAGAAGTCGTAGTTCAGGACCTCGGAGAGCAGGGCCAGGGACGCGATCGGGTGCACGTAGGCGTCGAGGAACAGTCGCTCCTTTTCCTGCGCGATCGCTTCGGTCTCGCCGACGACGGCGTAGGCCATCGGCAGCAGCTTTACGCCCTCGGGGTCACGACCCGACGCCGCGATCTGCTCCTTCTGCTCGCGGTACTGTTTCTGGGACACGGGGAGCCCGGGCGCGGCGGTGAAGATCATGTCTGCCCACCGGCCCGCGAACTGCCGGCCCCGCCCCGACGAGCCCGCCTGCAGGATGACAGGGCGACCCTGCGGGCTTCGCGGCACGGTCAACGGGCCGCGCACCGAGAAGTAGTCGCCCTTGTGGTTGACCTCGTGGACTTTGGCCGGGTCAGCGAACTCGCCGGATCCCCTGTCCATGATCAGTGCGTCGTCCTCCCACGAGTCCCAGAGCGCGGTGACGACCTCGAGGAACTCCTCGGCCCGGTCGTAGCGCTGGTCGTGGTCGAGGTGGGTCTCCAGCCCGAAGTTCTGCGCCTCGGAGTCGTTCACCGACGTGACCACGTTCCACGCCGCCCGTCCCCCAGAGAGGTGATCGAGCGTGGCGAATGTCCGGGCCACGTGGAAGGGGGCGTAGTACGTGGTGGAGTAAGTGGCTCCAACGCCGATGCGCTCGGTCGCGCCGATGATGCTGCCCAGCACCGCAGTGAGGTCTAGCTTCATCGGCCGTGCACCGTAGCGCACGGCGTCGTCCGTCGAGTTGCCGTAGACGCCGGGCATGGCCAGGCGGTCGTCGAAGAACACGCAGTCGAACTTGCCGGCCTCGAGTGTGCGTGCGATGTGGTTGTAGTAGTCCGTGGTCAGGAACCCCAGATCCGCGGACGGGTACCGCCACGACCCGGAGTAGACGGTCACATTCCCGGCTTGCATGAAGCCGACGAGAGTCATCTGTCGGGGCATTGGTGTCTCCCTGTGTAGGTGGTCGCTCAGAGTCCGAGCAATTCGGCGGTGCGGGCGACGGTCGCGGCGTGGCGCAGGTGAGCCGCGTCGACGAGCATGCCGTCGAGGCCGGTGGCCCCCTTGCCTCCCGCTTCGGCCTCGCGATAGGCGGCGACCACCCGGCGGGCGTGGGTGATCTCGTCCTCGGTCGGCGCAAATGCGGAATTGGCGAGATCGATCTGTGAGGGGTGGATGGCCCACTTGCCCACGTAGCCCATCGCCGCGGCGCGGTCGCATGCGACCCGATAAGCGTCGGGGTCTCGGTAGTTCGGGAATGGCGCATCGATCGCGTCGATCCCCGCCGAGCGGGCGGCCACGACTACTCTGGCGCGGGCGTAGTGCCAGATGTCGCCGGGGTAGTCGACGAACGGGTCGAAGTTCGTGTTCACCCGCGCGCCCTGGGAGGCCGAGAAGTCACCCGCTCCGAAGATGATGGCCTCGAGCCGGTCCGACGCCCGCGCGATCTCCCCGACGTTCTCCAGCCCCTCGGTCTCCTCGATCAGCACCTCCAGACCGATGCCCTTCGAGGGCAGGCCCAGGGTCTCCTCGAGTTGCGTGAGCAGCGTGTCGACCCACCACACTTCGCGCGCGCGGCGGACCTTCGGGACGATGATCACCTGGAGCGCCTCGCGCGCGTCGGTGACCACCTCGATCACGTCGCTGTGGGCCCAGCGGGTGTTGATGCCGTTCATGCGGATCGCACGGGTGGTGGTGCCCCAGTTGAGCTCCCGCAGCGCCTTCGCGGCCTTGCCGCGCGACGACTCCCGCTCACTGGGTGCGCACGCGTCCTCCAGGTCGAGGAACACGAGGTCGGCCGCCGACGCGGCGGACTTGGCGAACATATGGTGATTGCTGGCCGGTGTGGCCAGCTCGCTACGGCGTGGACGCACCGGTCGCGGCATGTCAGATCACTCCTTGCTCGTGGAGCTCACCGCGACGGTCCTCCGACAATCCGAGGAGCCCTCCGTAGATCTCCTCGTTGTGGGCCCCGATCCCAGCGCCTAGGTGGTCGATCCCGCCTGGCGTGGCGGAGAAGCGCGGCACCGGGGCCTGCACCCGCATCTCGCCCAGGTCGGGGTCCGGCACCGTGGGGTAGGTTCCGCGGGCCCGCAGCTGGGGGTCGGCCAACAGCTGCTCGGCGTTGTAGATCGGCGCAGCCGCCACCTGAGCTTCCTCGAACACGGCCATGGCGTCGTCGAGTGTCTGTTGCCCGATCCACTCCGCCATGACCGAGTCCACGAGGTCGGCGTTCTTGAGCCGCTCCTGAGCCTCGGCGAACCGGGGGTCGGTCGCGAGGTCCTCACGACCGACGGCCTTCAGTGCGCGCATGGCGATCGTCGGGGCGCTGCCGGACATCGCGAGATAGTGCCCATCCTTGGTCATATAGGTGTTGCGCGGCGCCGAGATGTCCCACTTGTTGCCGGTGCGGCCCGGGAGCACGCCGAGCTGGTCGTAGGTCAGGACCGGCTGCTCGATCAGACGGGCGAGCGGCTCGATCAAGTTGATGTCGATCAGCTGGCCGTTCGCGCCGTGCACATCGCGGTGGTACAGCGCCATCACCACCGCATATGTCGCGTTGAGCGCCGCGACGCCGTCGGCCAGCATGAACGACGGCAGCGTGGGTGGCCCGTCCCGCTCACCCGTGATGTGGGCGAACCCGCTCATCGCTTCGCCGAGGGTGCCGAAACCCGGGCGGTCGGATTTCGGCCCGCCCTCGCCGAACCCCGTCACGTGCACCATGACCAGCTTCGGGTTCACGGCGGCGAACCCGGCGTAGTCCAGCCCCCACTTTTGCAGCGTGGACGGCCGCAGGTTGAGGATCACGACGTCCGCGGTGCGGGAAAGATCGCGCAGCAGGTCGCGCCCGGCCTCCTCGCGGAGGTTGAGCGTCACGCACTTCTTGTTGCGCCCCAGGCTCTTCCACATGAGTCCGACGCCGTCCTTCCGGGCTCCCCATTGCCGCAGCGGATCACCCCCATCTGGCTGCTCGATCTTGATCACCTCGGCGCCGTGCTCCCCCAGCCACGTCGCCACCAGGGGGCCTGCGGCCAGAGTGGCGGCGTCGATCACCCGTACGCCTGCCAGCGGCCCATCGGTCATGCACTGCTCCTTCATCGGGTTCGGCCGGCCGGAATCCGGGCCGTCGACGTCTCGCCTCGCCGCGAGGGATCGACGGCCATACGGCAGGCAGCTCGGGCCGGCCGAGGGCACCACGGTCATCTCGTGCACTGCGGTCCAGCAGCTGGGTGAGTCGTCGTTCGGCCGCTCCCGGCGGGTTGTCGGGTCGGACACGTGAGCCGTCGTCCTGGGGGTCGCTCGGGAGACGAGCCGGGGAAACGCCACCGACGACCGGTCGACCGCCCCCGGCGGAGCACGGAATCGGGTCGGTGACCGTGGCGACGGACGACGATCAACCAGGAACATCGCCGTTCACTCGACGAAGGCACGATGCCGCACGCACGAGGTGACCAGAGGCGACATCGCGACACGAATCACGCAAATCATCATTGCCATTCGCTTCGTACACGAACCCGGAGAGCAACGCATGGATCGCCTCCAGCGCGGTCCCGAGGACGTCGAGGTCCGCACTCACGCAGTCGCCGGACAGTGACGTGATCTGCGTCCGGAGCCGCCGCACCTCCCAGAGCGACCGGAACGCCCGGCTGATCTGCGGACTCGGCCCGTCCATACGCGAGGCCCGGAAGGCGGTCCCCTCGAGAAGTTCCATGGCGACGGACTGCCGCTGCTCTCCCTCGTGCGCGATCAACGAGGCCTGGGCCATGGCCACGCCTTCCGCCGCTCCGATCACGGCGGATGCGAGCCGCAGGACGTCCTCGGGTGAGTTCACCTCGCCGTCACCGACGATGTCCGACACCCCGAGGGATTGAGCGACGTCGCTTAACTGTGACGCGGTCGGTCCGGATGCCATCTCTACACCTCTCATTCCGGCCGGTGTACTCCGCTGTCGAAAGCCGTAGGGCGGCTCGCCCGCGCGGCGCGCACTTTCAGCTCGCCGCCACATCGGAGGGGACGATGAGGGGCTTGATCTCCTCGCCCGCTTGCATGCGCAGCAGCGCCTCGTAGGCATGCTCGAGCGGGTACCGATTGGTCAGCAGCTGGGAGAAGTCGATACGCGTCCGCGTCCGGCTCAGAAACTGCAGAGCCTTCCAGTACTGGGTGACCTCCCCGGACCATGACCCGAGGATCGTGAGCTGACGACGGGTGATGGCGGTCGGCGAGATGTCGGTGCGGTGCTTGCCTACCTGGCCGGTCACCACATACCGCCCTCCGTCCCGGATCAGGTCCAGGCCCTCGGGGAACGCCGTCGGTGCGCCTGAGAACTCCATGACGATCTCGGCACCTGCGCCGCCGGACAGCTCGCGCACCCGCTTAGCGCGATCCGCCGCGTCGGGGACCTCCGAGATGGACACCACTTCGGTGGCGCCCCATTGCTTGGCGATCGCGAGCCGGTGGTCGGGTGCTCCGATCGTGATGATCTGCCCCGCCCCAGCCTCACGTGCCACCGCCGTGGCGAACAGCCCGAGCGGTCCGGCGCCCTGGACGACGACCGTCTCCCACGGCTCGATCGCACCGAGTCGCTCGAACGATTGGATCACCGAGCGCAGGGCGCAGCTGGCTGCGGATGCCCACTCCGTCTCGACGTCGTCCGGGACGCGGACGCGGCCGGAGTTCGGGAAGACGTAGCAGTACTCCGAGAACCCGCCAACCAGGTACGGGGGCTGCTCGCAGTTGCTGAACATGTAGTACTGCCGTTCCTTGCACAGGCTCGGCTGCCGCGAGACGACGCAGTAGTGGCACCTCCCGCACGAGGCGTGGGTGAACACGATGCGATCGCCGATCTCGAGCGCCTGGCCCACCGAGTCCCGTTCGGCGTCGTCGCCGAGTGCGACGACCCGCCCGACCATCTCGTGGCCGGGCACGACCGGCAGCGCGATCGGCAAGGTCTCCGCCATAGAGCCGTCCCAGAGGTGTACGTCAGTGCCGCAAACCGACGCCATCTCGATCCGGACGAGGATCGCGCGGCGCTCGAGGACGCTCGGCACGGGCAGCTCACGCATCTCCAGCGCCTCGCCGAACTTCGTCAGTACAGCGGCTCTCGAGGTGCGAGGGGCATCGCCGACGGTCATGTGGAGGACCACCCCTCACGAAGCAGCAGTTCGCGGGACGCCCGCTCACCGAGAGAGGCGTCCCAGTCGTAGGTCACCGACCGGAAGGGCGGCCAGTTGTCGGCCGCGGCTGGGCGGTCGATCGCGAGACTGGTCAAGCAGGTCTGGCACTTCGTGGCGATGCGAGGGCCGAGGTGGTTCGCGATCGGGTACCGGGCCAGGTCGGTACCGCCGCACTTGGGGCAGGTGGCATCGACGGGCTCGCGGCTGACGAACAGTTGCTGCTCGGTGGGCCGTGCGTAGGTGTAACGATGTTCCCAGGACATGCTCGTCGTCTCCTCGACGTCGGATGATGTGGGCGGGTCCAAGCGATTCAGTGGAGAGTCAGCGTCTCCAGCTCCTCCCAGGTGCGCGGCCACGGCCGCAGCCCGGCGACCGGCGGGCTCCACTCTCCGCGCCGAGCCTTCTCGCGGAGTTCGTCGCGCAGCGCCTTCGTGGCGCCCGAGTCGACGTCGTGGGTGATGGGGTCGACCACCACCCCGTAGGACTGGGCGGCGAACTCCACCGTGATCTGTCCATTCCAGACGTCGTTGTGGACTGACTCCTCGTCTCGCTCGAGTGGGTCGCCGAACGCGCCGCCGGTCGCGCAGATGACGTAGATGACCTCACCCTTCTCCATGAGGAAGCCGCTGAGCTTGAGCGTCTTGTGCGGAGCATTGCGCCCCCAGACACCGTCTTGGGAGTCCGGAGCGCCGTCCTCGTCGGTCTTGCCGGCGAGCAACTCGAGGTCGCTGAGTGGGATGATCCCGTTCCGCTGGCGGATACTGCCGTCGGCCTGGCGCTTGACCTTGTAGAGGTACGAGGTCATGCCGGCCCCACCACCGTGCAGACCCGGACGCGCGAAACGGCCGGAGTCCAGCAGGTAGGACGAGGACGCCCAGTCGCTGATGACCTCCACGATCAGCCCGTTCGAGAAGCCGGATCGGTACTTTCCGGCCGCAGCCGCGTCGATCAGCAGGTTGCGGCCCCGGACCATGATGGGGTTGTCCCGCTCGAGGAGCTCGATCGTGTTGTCAGCGACGTTGAAGATGGCGGTGGTGTTGAAGCTGATGCCGTCGTTGTTGTTGGTGCCACCCCACGAGCCGCCGACGGACAGGATCTGGCCCCAGGGCTTGCCTTCGTGACCAGGCCTGGTGTCCACGCCGCCGAAGATGTGGAGGTGGGTGTTCGCGCTCTCCGTCGCGATCTCCCGGGACGAGCCCATCCGACCGAAGATGCCCAGCATCAGGTTGGCGGCCTTCGCCGCCACCTCGGTGTGGATGCTCTGGCTCGCGGGTGGCAGGCCCATCACGACGGAACCGGCGGGTGCGAGGACGTGGAAGGGGCGCATGGCGCCGGCGTTCATCGGATGCCGCGGGTCCAACATCATCTTGGGTCCGACGAGGCAGCGGTTGGTCTCCTCCCAGCACGTCATCAGCGCACCGAGCGGCTGTCGGTCCGAGCCGGAGTAGTCAATCTCAACTGAGTCGCCCACCTTGCGTACCGTCGCGGCGAGCCGGAGCGGCTCATCGACCACGCCGTCGTCGTCGATGGACTCCTCGCCCTCCCAGACTCCGTCCGGGATGGCTTCGATCGCGCGGCGCATCCGCCGCTCAGCCAGGTCGAGGGTGTATCGCACGCCCGCCTTGACATCGTCGATCCCGTAACGTTGCAACAGGTTCTGCAGTCGAGCCTCGCCGACCTTCAAGGTGCCGAATAGGGCACGGAGGTCACCGAGGTTCTCGAACGGCGTGCGGGTGTTCTCCAGCAGAAGGTTGATCGTGGACCGCACGGGCTTGCCACCGGAGGTGATCAGCGTCGGTGGGACGCGCAGACCCTCCTCGAAGTGCGTGGTGGCCGCGCTGTTGAAGCCCCCCGCGACCGGGCCACCGATGTCGGTGATGTGGGTGGCGTCGGTGAGCAGGAAGACCGGCTCGTCCTTCCAGAACACAGGACGGAACAGGTTGACGTCCGGGAAGTGGATGGACCCGCGCCAGGGATCGTTGCAGAAAAGGGTGTCGCCCGGCCCGATGTTCTCGTATCGCCACTCGTCCATGACCATGTTGGCCATGTGCTGATGGGTGAAGGCGAAGTGACAGCAGCCCTCGGTGATGGCGGTCATCTCGCTGCTGCCGTCGGGCGTGACGTCGTGGATCGCGACGGCGAAGTCCAGGATGTCGCGGACGACGTTGGAGAAGGCGCTCCGGACCAGGTTGTTGCGCATGTGCCGGGTCACTTCGATCAGGCCTGCGCGAATGGTCTCCGCGGTGACCAGGTCGAGGTCGTACTCGCTCCTGACCGACTGGGCGGTCATGAGGGGATTGCTGAGCGCGCTCATCCGAGGTCCTCCTGGTTAGCGTCGATCAGCACGTTGCCGAACGAGTCGATCGTCGCCGTCGTGTCCTGCTCGACGAGGATGGTTGACAGCCCGTCGTCGATCACCGCCGGTCCGGCCACTTCGTTACCGGCGAGTAGTGACTGCCTGCGGTAGAAGGGGATGTGACGGGGGGTGACACCGTCGAGGAGCACCTCGGAGGTGAACTCCAGGGCATTGTCGGGGGGAGTGGCGCCACCGGTCTCGATCTTCGTGAGCGGGAGGCTCCCAGCCCCGCTGGCCGCCGTCACGGTCATGGTCGTGACCTCGATGGGCGTTTCCGGCGCGGAGTAGCCGTAGGAACGTTCGTAGAACTCGTGGAAAGACTCTTTCCACGCCTTGAGGGCAGTCTCGTCGATGTCACCCGGACGGAGCACGACGCGGTTGGCGAAGCCCTGCCCGACGTAGTGCCCGTGCAGCGACCGCTCCAAGGTGATCGCCGAGGGGTCGACGCCCTGCAGGGTGAGGTCCTCGACCGCCTTGCGGTCCAGCTCGTCGAATATCTCCCGGAGGCGGTCCACGCCCATCCGGTCGATCTCGTCGACGATGGACACGGCCTTCTCCACCCGCACCGGAGCGGCGACCATGCCCAGCGCGCTGAAGCCACCCGGGAAAAAGGGGATGGCGACCCGCTTGATGCCCAGCGCCCGCGCAACGCCGGCGCCGTGGATCGGCCCGGCGCCGCCGTAGGCCAGCAGCACGAACGTGCTGAGGTCCACCGCCGCCTCGAAGACCAGCTTGCTCGCCTCCGCTTCGATGTGGGAGTTCATGAGGTTGTACGCACCCGCCGCCAGCTCCGTCGGCGTCATCCCGAGCGGCTCGGCGACGGTCGCGAGCGCGTCAATCGAGGCCTGACGAGACAGCGCCATCCGGCCGTTGAGGAACAGCTTCGGCTGGATGATTCCCATCGCGACAAGGGCGTCGGTCATCGTGGGACGGGTCCCGCCCCGGTCGTAGCACGCCGGGCCCGGCTCGGACCCCGCGCTCTCCGGACCGATCTGCAGCGTCCCGAGGTCGTCGACGTGGATGATGCTGCCGCCACCCGCGCCGATGCTGCGCACGTCCAGCGCGGGGAAGCCGAGCCGGATGCCGAACTCGAGCTCCCAATCGTCGGTACGGCGCGCCGTGCCTTCCCCCACCATCCCGATGTCGGTGCTGGTCCCGCCGATGTCGACGCAGACGTAGCTCTGCTCGTCCAGCACGTCCCGGGCGTACGCCTCGGCGCCGAGCAGACCCGCCGTCGGTCCGGACTGGATGGTGTAGCCCGGCAGTTCCTCGACCGTGCGGTCCAGGGTCCGGACTCCGCCGTTCATCTGGGTGATCAACACCTCGCCGGCGTAGCCGTGCTCGTCGAGCCGCTTGCGCAGCCGCTTGAGGTAGTTCGCGATGAGCGGACCGCAGTAGGCGTTGAGCACCACTGCGAAGGTGCGGTCGAACTCGCCGACGACGGGTCGGACCGAGGACGACTGGACGTATGCGGTCGGGTGGATCTCCGCAATGATCTCCCGGACCTTCTCCTCATGGACCGGGTTGAGGTACGCGTGCAAGAGGCAGACCGCGATCGCCTCGACACCCTCGTCCTTGAGGAACTGGATCTCCCTGCGTACAGCCTCCTCATCGAGCGGGACGTGAACTGAGCCGTCGTAGCGGAGGCGCCCCGGGATGTCACGGATGAACCGCCGGTGTACGAGCGGGTTGAGCTGGTGCGGCCGGATCCAGCTCGCGTCGTAAAGGTCACCACCGGACGGGCGGACAAGCCCGCCCATGTCCAGCATGTCTCGTGTGCCCTCGGTGCAGATCAGTGCGGTCCGGGGGCCGGACCGTTCGAGCAACGCGTTGATCGCGACGGTGTTCCCGTGACTGAAGGTCGCGATCTCGTCCATGCCGATACCGAGCTGCTGAATTGCGTCGACCACGCCTATCGACTGATCCTCAGGTGTCGTTCGGATCTTGCCACGGCGGATCGTCATGTCGTCGAGATTCACCAGCACGGCATCGGTGAACGTCCCGCCGACGTCGACTGCCAGATGATATTTCGGCACGCTTCTCCTCCTTGAGTCGGTCGAATAATGCTGGTCGAGTGTTCCGTGCCCCCGGCTGGTTAACCCAGGACGAAGGGGTCCCTCGTGTTCCCCGTAAGGTCGATCCACACGGACTTGGTCTCCAGGTATTCGTGGACGGCCGAACTCCCATTTTCGTGTCCGATCCCGCTAGCCTTGCGGCCGCCGAAGGGCACGTTGAAGGTGAGGAGGCGATAGCAGTTGACCCAGACGTTGCCGGACCGAACTGCGGACGCCGCGCGGTGGGCCCGGCGGATGTCATTCGTCCACACCCCCGCACCCAGCCCGTAGGACGTGTCGTTCGCGATCGAGAGCGCTTCTTCCTCATCGCGGAAGCGGATCACCGACAGCACCGGACCGAAGACTTCTTGCCGGGCGATCTGCATGTGATTGTCGACCTCGGTCAGGATCGTCGGCGGGTAGAAGAGCCCTTTCGTGCCCGTCGTCGCCTCGGGCACCGACCCGCCCGCCCGCACCATCGCGCCCTCGTCCACGGCGGAGGTGACGAGCTCCACGATCTTGTCGAGCTGCTCACGGAAAGCCACCGGACCCATCTCCGTCGCGGCGTCGAGCGGGTCGCCGAGCTTGATCGATCGCGCGCGTTGGGCCACGCGCTCGACGAGCTCGTCGTGCACGCTCTCGGCGACGACCAGCCTGCTGCCCGCAACACACGTCTGGCCGGTGGCCGCGAAGATCCCCGCGATCACGCCGTTCGCCGCGGCGTCGAGGTCCGCGTCCTCGAAGACGATGTTCGGTGACTTGCCGCCGAGCTCCAGAGTGACCTTCGCGAGATGGTCGGCTGCCGACCGCATGACCTTCTTGCCGCTCTCCGTGGAGCCGGTGAATGCGACCGCGGCCACCCCGGGATGACTCGCCAGCGCCGCGCCGGTGCGTCCATCGCCGGTCACGACGTTGAACACGCCGGGAGGAAACCCAGCCTTCTCGAAGAGTCTGGCGAACTCGAGCGTTGAGGCTGGCGTCTGCTCCGCGGGTTTCGCGATGATCGTGCACCCCGCGGCTAGCGCCGGCGCCAGCTTGAAGGTCAACAGCAGGAGGGGGCTGTTCCAGGGCAGGATCGCCGCGACGACACCGATCGGCTCGGGCCGCGTGTAGATGAAGTAGCCTGGTTTCGGCGAGGGCGGCGTGGTTCCTTCGATCTTGTCCGCCCACCCGGCGAAGTAGTCGTACCAGTCCGGCAGGCTGCCGATCTGGCCACGCATCTCGCGCAGGAGCTTGCCGTTGTCGGTCGTTTCGACGATCGCCAGGTCCTCGGCGCGTTCGGCAATCAGAGAACCCAACCGGCGCATGAGCCGTCCACGCTCGGTCGCTGTCAACCGACCCCACGGCCCGTCGATGGCCGCTGATGCCGCGCGGACGGCGGCATCGACGTCCGCCTCGGAGCCTCGGGGGGCCGTCGCCCAGACCTCCTCGGTATACGGATTTGTCGATTCGAAGACCTGACCATCCTCGGAGTCCGACCATTGCTCACCGATCAGCATCTGATACTTCCGAGGGGCTGCCACGACCCGGTCCGCCAAATCGGCACGAAACACGGCTGAATCGACCACCCTTCATCTCATCGAAAGGACATGCGGACGCCTCGAGACCCGAGATACGGATCGAGCGACATGGGAACAGTGAGGAATTCGTTTGGTCAACGCCGTGATCAGGCAGGCATGCCCGCCAGGTCGGGCCAGGATCGGCTCATTCGAACGTCAGGTCATACTTCGCGGCTATACTGGAGAGCTCGGCATTCGGCCTTGCTTCCGAATCCAGGGTTCGGATCATCGTCTGGACGGCAACGAGGATGTGACCAGCGACCTCGCGCTCGGCGGCCTCACCGTCCCGGTCACGCCAGACCTGGAAGATCTTGTCGTGCGCCTCACGTGATCGCTCCCAGTTCGAACCCCGTGGCATGTAGAAGCGCCGATACCTCATGAAGCGTCGCCAAGTCTGCTCGGCCATGAGATGCACGGAGCCCGCTACCAATCCGCCCGTGAAGCCGTAGATGGCGAAGTGGAACGCCTCGTTCGCGCTCTCGACGCCCTGCCAGCGGTCGTACTCACTCATGTAGTCCATCGATGAGGGTCCGACCTCAAGGCATCGCTCGGCGCGTTCAGCATCAGCGGGGCCGTGTTCCGTCGCTGCGACGCGCGCAGCAAACGGTTCCAGGAGCAGGCGCATGACTGCCAGCTCCTGCACTTCCTCGACAGACAGTTGACTCACACGGACACCGACGCGCGGCTTCATCTCCAGCCAGCCCTCTGCCACCAACAACCGAAAGGCCTCGCGCAGCGGCGTACGACTGACCCCGAGTTGAGCCGAGATCGTCTCCTGTCGGATCCGCTCGCCCGGTGCGAGTGCGCCCGACACGATCTCTGTACGGATCGCGTTAGCGATCGTGTGGACGAGCGTTGGTGAGTCAACTGCCTGGATGCCGGTCACGGACCCTACCGTCGTTGGGCGAGTTCTGGATACAATCGCCGATGTGCCGAACACTAGGAGTGGTCTCGACCACTGTCAAGCGTCTGCGGACGCCGGTGATCGCCGCGACCCGACTACGGCGCTACGGCGCAGTTCGACCAGCGCCGCGCCGGCCGTACGCGGCGTGGGCTGCGGCCAGCCTCGTGGCGCTGACCCCAATGGAGATCGCGCGCTCGGGTGGTGGCCACGCGATCCGTCTTCGGCGAGCCGGACGGAGAGCTGCTGGTCGAGCATCACGGCAACCTCGCCGTCCCGGTCATCTCCCCGCCGCGTGCGACATCTCTTCGGCGCGTGCAGGGGTGACGCGTCCACGCTCGGGCGCAGGCCTTGCCCCAAGTCGGCCGGTTTGTGACCGAGGCCACGGTAGCCAAGATTGTAGGACGTCCTACTAAGTGCCACGGTGCACTGACGCCCCGTTCCTCCCGAGGTCGCTAACGTGAGTGCTCGGGCGGCCGGAAAGGAAGCGGTGGGACGCAGGCAGCAGGGCGAACGCGGAGAAGGGGACGATGCGGTGAAACGCATTGGGGTGCTGGGATGCGGGCTGATGGGCGCGGGGATTGCCGAAGTGTCGGCACGAGCTGGCCGCGACGTCGTGGTCGTCGAGTCCGACGCAGCGCAAGCCGACGGCGGGAGGCGCCGGATCGAGATCTCCCTGCGGCAGGCGCAGCGCCGAGGTCGCCTCGACGACGCGGACGAGGTGCTCGGTCGCGTCGCGGTGGTCACCGACCTAGCCGCCTTCGCCGACCGGGACCTCGTGATCGAGGCGATCGTTGAGGACGAACCCGCCAAGACTTCGGCGTTCCGTTCGATCGACGCGATCCTGGAGAGCGAGGAGGCCGTCCTCGCCTCCAATACCTCGTCCATCCCCATCATGAAGCTCGCCGTGGCGACAAGGCGGCCGGAGCGCGTCCTCGGCATCCATTTCTTCAACCCCGTGCCGGCGCTCTCCCTCGTCGAACTCGTGCCCAGCCTTCTGACGGCGGACGACACGCTGAGCGCAGCCCGCACGTTCGTCGAGGCGGATCTGGGCAAGAAGGCGATCGAGTGTCGTGACCGCGCAGGCTTCGTGGTCAACGCGCTGCTAGTCCCGTTCATCCTCTCCGCCATCCGGATGCTGGAGTCCGGGTACGCGACCGCAGAAGACATTGACGAAGCCTTGGTCCGTGGATGTGCTCACCCGCAGGGACCACTCGCGCTGGCCGACCTCATCGGCCTGGACACCACAAAGGCCGTCGCCGAGTCGCTCTACGAGGAGTTCAAAGAACAGCTCTACGCACCACCTCCGCTACTCGCGCGGATGGTCGACGCGGGCCAACTCGGTCGCAAGACCGGGCGTGGCTTCCACACGTACGCCACGTCGTAGCGAGCGAGCCCCGGCGGGGGCTTGGTTCTGGCGGGTGGACCACGATGTCGATGTGACCGAGGAGGCGGCATGGGCCGAGAGGCTGGATGAGCTGCCTCGTCGGATCGCGCCCCAGGTCGCGCGTAGCGAGCCCCGCCAGTGGTTCCTCGACCACGACACGCTGGGCCTGGCTCACGCGCTCGCCGAGCTGCGCGACGATGTGGCTTATCTCGGAGATACCGGCGAACGGCGTCATGGGAAGTGGCGACTCCCGCCGCGCCCGGGCCTGCTGCACAGCGTCGACGACGTCTGGAACCCCCAGGTCACGCGGCTCGGGTGGGCCATCATCACTCGCGACAAGCACATTCAGACCAGGACGTGGGAGGTCGATGCCGTGGCAGCTTCGAAGGCCCGCATGTTCGCCATCACCTCCGAGGAAAACCTCGACAACCGGGGTCTGATCGAGGTGGTGGCATCGCGATGGCGCGACATGACCGGCCGCGGCCGCCGAGCCCAGCCGCTACATCCACTCGCTGACCCCAGATCTCGATCCGCAAGGTTGTCACCTTCGAGTAGCACCGTCTTGCCGGCGAGTAGTGCGCGGGCCTTCTCGCGGCGCTCGAGCAGCTTCGGCTGGGTGGCACCGACCCACCGAGCCGGTGGCCCGGCATGAGCTTCCCAGCGGTCGATGATCGCGATCTCGGGCTCGTGGTCACCGCGTTTGCGGTGGACGATCGCGGCCCGCTCGGTCCAGCCCGGCGGAGTCTCCAGAACACCCTGCTCGCCCACCCCGAGGTGCTGTGCTCGCAGCGGCACGTTGCGTTTACTGACGCTGCTGCTGGAGATCATCGCGGCGACCGAGCGTCCAGGCAAGACAGGCGCCATCCGTCGCGCTGCGCGTTCCAGGCTCGCTCGGCCTCACCCATGTCGACATAGCGGGGATCGTTCCAGTACTTGCCGGTGTCCTCGGGGCGATCGACGCTCCGGCGTCCGAACCATCCCATCCCGGCCTCCCCCATGTCGGCTGCGCCGCGACGCCAACTCTCGTCCAGCAGCGCTTCTCGCCACCGCTGCCCGGGGGCCGCTCGCGGTGCAGCCCGGCAGGCGGTCTTCACCGCCGATCCCGATCCAAGATCGAAATCCAAGGTTATCTGCTTACCGATGATCAAGCACAGTTTATCTGCTCCACGAGCGCTGTGCGACCTCGAGCCCGGCCGAGCGAGGCTGGACGAACCAGCCCGAAAGCCGTATCGTCGCAGCTCAGGGACTGCAGGGTGGGCGCGGCAGGGATCGAACCTGCGACCGACGGCTTGTAAGCACGGATCGCCTCTGCGCTGTGCTATCCAGGGTCTTCGCAGGTCGCCCGCGAGCGTAGCACCCACAGTTATGTGCTCCCAGAACGATCACCTGTGATCTTGGTTCCGCTGAGAAGCCGCTCAGGGCGACGCTGGGAGGCTTTCAGGGGCCGACCGGGGTGGATAAAGGACCCAGCCAGACGGCGGCGACAGCAACGCGCTGAGCCTGACAGGTGACCGCCGACGGCCGTGAGCGCTGTACCACCGAGGACCTCCGCTGAGCACTGAGGATTCAGAGTCGCGAGCGGTGAGGTCGGGCCCCCTTTGGGGCTGAGGTCGACCATGCCCGGCGTGCTCGAAGTGGTGCGCTCAACGAGCAGATGTCAAGCTCGGACGGGCGAGGCCACGCCACGGCCGTCTCGCCGCCCTCACAGCCCGTGAGCGCGAGATCGTCTCCCTCGTCGCGCAAGGCCTTACAAACCACGAGATCGCCGAGGAACTCGTCGTCAGCCCGGCGACGTCCCGCATCCACTTCAGCCGCTTCATGATCAAGCTCGGTGCCCGCGACCGCACCCAGCTCGTCGTGTTCGGCTACCAGTCCGGCCTGGCCTGACCCCGCGGTGAAGTCCGTCCAAGACGACCGCGGGCCGCGCTTCCTAGCGTCGCAGTCAGTGTCAGGGTCAGCTCGCCGCTGTTGCGGTGGTTGGGAGCCTGGCTGCTGATGATCTGGCTCGTAGCGTCGGTGCCGCCTTCGGGCTGGCGACCATGGGTTGTGCCGATCATCAGCGGCTGGGACCGGCCGGCGTGACTTGATAGGAGCGTGGCTGCGCCCCCACTGAGGTGTGTCCGCCGGCCGGCCCAGCTGTGTCCCTCACGGCTGAAGAGAGGAGACCTCTCGATGGTGCTCATGGTCGGGGTCGATGTCCACAAGGACACCCACACCGCGGTCCTGGTCGACGAGCTCGGACGCGAGCAGGCCCAGCGCACGGTGCGCGCCACCGACGCCGGTCACCGCACGTTGGTGGGCTGGGCGCGTACTCAGGGCGGTGATCTGCGGTGGGCAGTGGAGGACTGCCGGCACGTGTCGACCCGCTTGGAACGTGCCCTGCTCGCTGCGGGCCAACAGGTCGTGCGGGTGCCACCGAAGCTGATGGCCGGCGCCCGGTCCTCGGCGCGCACTCGGGGCAAGTCCGACCCGATCGACGCGCTGGCCATCGCCCGGGCCGCGCTGCGCGAGCCCGACCTGCCGGTGGCTGAGCACGACCAGACATCGCGGGAGCTCAAGCTGCTGGTCGATCACCGTGAGGACCTGGTGGCCGAGCGCACCCGCATGACCAACCGGTTGCGCTGGCACCTCCACGAGCTCGACCACGAGCTCGACCCCGAGCTCGACCCCGAGCTCGACCCGCCGGCCCGCAGCCTGGACCAGCCCCGCCGGCTCGAGGCGCTCGCCGCGCAGCTGGCCGAGCGGCACACCGGGACGGTGGCCCGGCTGGCCGCAGAGCTCGTCGCCGACATGCGCGAGCGGACCGCGCGGATCCGCGCGCTGGAACGCGAGATCGCCACCCTGACCCGTCGGGTCGCCCCGCAGCTGCTCGAGCTGCCCGGCTGCGGCGCGCTGACCGCCGCGAAGATCGTCGGGGAGACCGCCCGGCCGGGCCGGTTCCGCTCCGAGGCCTGCTTCGCCATGCACGCCGGCGCCGCCCCGATCCCCGCCTCGTCCGGGCGCAACGACCGGCATCGACTCGCCCGCGGCGGTAACCGGCAGCTCAACGCTGCCCTGCACCGCATCGCGCTCACCCAGACACGGCTGCCCGGAAGCCTTGGACAGGCCTACTACCAGCGACGACGCGCCGGAGGCGACACCACCATGGAGGCCCTGCGGGCCCTGAAGCGACGTCTCGCGCGCGTCGTGTTCACCCTCCTCCAACCCCCGACCGCCTCCGCGGCTGCCCCGCAGCCCGCGGCGGCTTGACATAGGAGCAACCCAAGCGGCTCCTCGTGGTCGGTGGCAGCACGGCCGGGCTGTGCGCGGCGGTGGTGCTCGCCCGGGACGGGCACGATGTGACCGTCGTGGAGCGCGATCACCTGGAGCCCGCTGTCGACGTCGAGACCGCGGCCCTCGGGGCGCACCGGACGAGCGCGCCGCAGATCGTGCAGCCGCACGTCCTGCTCACGACGTTCCGCGAGGTGCTGCGCGAACGGCTGCCTGACGTGGCCGCCGCCCTGCGCCGCGCCGGCGCGCAGGACGCGTCGCTGGAGAGCCAGATGCCCGCGACGCTGGTGGACCGGTCGCCGCGACGCTGGTGGACCGGTCGCCGCGTCGCGGGGACGACCGTTTGCGCCCGCTGATGACCCGCCGCTCGACGCTGGACTGGGTGCTCGCCCGCGTGGCCGCCGCCGAGCCCCGCGTCGAGCTGCGCCACGGCGTCGCGGTGACCGGCCTGTGGGCGGATGGCGGCGACCCGCCCCGCGTGCGCGGGGTCGTCACCGACCACGGCGCGATGGCGGCGGACCTGGTCGTCGTCGCCGGCGGTCGCCGCGCCCCGCTCGAGCGGTGGCTGCGCGCCGTCGGCGCGCGCCCTCGACCCTTGGCCGTCGCGCCGTGCGGTCTCGGGTACTTCGGCCGGCAGCGCCGGCACGCTCAGACGGGGGCTTCTTGAACGAAGTTCACCTCGTCAATCCAGGGTAGTCGGGCGGCGCCAGGGAACAGCCGATGCGTACTACTTCGTGTCAGTTGGTTGGCCTTCTCCCAGTGAGGACCTCGATGGCCGTGGTCCCTGCCGTGGTCACCTGCCGTGGTCCCCTCGACCCGCACGGTGACACCAACGGTTAACAACCGCCCTCCGGAAGGGACCAGCTCAGCCCGTATGACTGTCGCCCCGGCTGGCGCACTGAGCTTTCGCGTGCGCGAGACGGTAGGAGGTGGTGCCGTCTCGAGGATGCTCCCGGCGAAGATGAGCCGGTCGATGATCGCCGCAGAGCCGCGGATCAGGGAAGGTGCGCGTCCAGCCGGAGACCGGCTGCTTCGAGGCGATGGCGATGGCGATGGAGTTGGTCTGCTCGCGCTCGGTCAGCACGTGCAAGTGCAGGGCGACGCCGCGGCGGGTCGGTCCGAGCTCCATATGGCCGAGTTCGTCGCTGCAGGGCCGGTCGACAGGTCCTTGCGCCGCACCAGAGAGCCCACAGACCTGCGGCACGATCGGAGGCATGCGGAACACGTTGATAGTCGCCGCAGCCCAACCGTGGTGTCGACCCGGCGCGATCGCCGAGAACGCCCGAGCTCACGCGGCCTTGGTGCGTCAGGCCAACTCACGCGTGGTCGTGTTCCCGGAGCTCTCGCTGACCGGCTACGACCTCGCTGCGCAGGTCGTCAGTCCCGACGATCAGGTGCTCGCACCGCTCCAGGAAGCTTGCGCCGAGACCGGCGCCCTCGCGCTGGTGGGTGCCGTGACCGGGCACGCGGACCGACGCTACATCGCCACGCTCGCCGTCGGACCCGACAAGATCACCGCTGCCTACCGCAAGACGTGGCTGGGAGACGACGAAGCCCAGCACTTCGCCAAGGGCGACGGCCCCACGGTGCTCACCGTCGACGGGTGGCGGATCGGGCTGGGCGTCTGCAAGGACACCGGGTCAGCCCAACACACCGCGGGCACCGCAGCGCTGGGCATCGACGCCTACGTCGCCGGCGTCGTCCACCGACCTGACGAGCTCGCCGAGCAGGAGGCTCGCGCAACGGTGATCGCGCGGACCTGCCGGGCCTACACTGTCATCGCCAGCGCCGCCGGGGCTGTCGGCGAGAACTACCCCAACACCTGTGGCGCGTCCGCCATCTGGGCTCCTAACGGTCTCGCTGTCACCCGCGCCGGCCGCGAACTCAACGACATCGCACGGGCGACGCTGGTCTAAGTGATCTCCGCACGACCTCCACCACCCCATCCGGGGGCCAGTTCCGACCGTCACCGAGACCCGGGTCGAGCTAGACTTTCTCGGAATTCGGCAGGTCGTCCGAGGTCACCAGTCCAGGTCGGCTCGGTGACCGGGTCGGCGGGCATCGGGCCGAGGGAGGGACGCCTCGGAACGGACCTCGAAGGCTTCGGTTTCGACCAAGACACCTACCTCCGGCGCGGCCCACGCTGTGGGCATGACGACGCTCTCGCCTCCCGCGCCCGGGCTCTTCACATCACCCGACCTCGACCACCACGAGCTGGTTGTCTTCGCGCCGACGCCCGGGCTGCGCGCCATCATCGCCGTCCACAGCACCGCCCTGGGTCCGGCGCTCGGCGGCTGCCGCATCCGGCCCTACGCCGACGAGTCCGCGGCACTGCACGACGTGCTTCGCCTGAGCCGGGGCATGACGGCGAAGGCAGCCGTCGCCGGCCTGCCCTACGGCGGCGGCAAGATGGTCGTCCTCGCCGACCCGGACCGCGACAAGAGCGCGGCACTGTTGGAGGGCATTGGCCGGGCGGTCGACGCGCTCGGTGGGCGGTACGTCACTGGCGAGGACGTCGGCACGACCGTCGAGGACATGGCTGCCATCCGTCGCGTCACGCCGCATGTCATGGGCATGCCTCCCGCGATGGGCGGGAGCGGCGATCCCTCGCCGAGCACCGCAAGAGGCTGCCGGGCCGCCGTCGCCGCGGCGGTCCGGCACCGGTTAGGCGCCCCCGACCTCGCCGGGGTGAAGGTCGCGGTCCAGGGACTGGGCAATGTCGGGTGGAACCTCTGCTCCCTTCTCTCCGAGGAGGGGGCGGAACTCGTCGTCGCCGATATCCGCGACGACCTCGTGATGGCCGCGACCGACGCGTTCGGCGCCGCGCCCTGCGCGGTGGACGCCGTGCTGGAGGAGAAGGTCGACGTCTTCGCTCCGTGCGCCCTCGGCGCGGTGATCGACGACGTGGGCCTCGACCGCCTCGCTGCCCCGGTGGTGGCAGGCGCCGCGAACAACCAGCTCGGCGACGAGGTCCGGCACGGTGCGGCCCTGCACGCACGCGGAGTGCTCTACGCTCCGGACTTCGTCGCCAACGCCGGCGGGATGATCCAGCTCGCGATGGAGCGCTCCGGGACCCTGGAGTGGGAAGACGTCCACCGGCGCGTGGACGCCATCGGCGAAACCCTCGCCGAGATCTTCAGGAGGTCGGCTGCGGACGGGAGACCCACCAGCGCGGCGGCGCGCACCATCGCCGACGAGCGTGTCGCGGCCGCCTCGCGTCGCTGACCGGTGTTGCCCGGAGATCATGCCCGGGCGGCCGCCGCGAACTGCTGCGGAGTGAGCGCGTAGCAGCGTCTGAAGTGATTCGTCAGGGCACTCTGGTCGTAGAAGCCGACGCCGGTGGCGACCTCGGCGATCGACTCGCCGCGGCCGAGCGCCCGACGAGCGGCATCGAGGCGCAGCTGAGTGAGGTACCGATGCGGGGTGAGCCCGGTCGTCCGCTTGAACACCCCAGCCAGCTGGAACTCGCTCAGGTCGAGCGCAGCCGCCATGACCCCGAGCGAGGGGGGCGCGACGAGGTCGGCGCGGAGCATGTCGACGGCCGCCGCCAACCGCCGACGGTCGCGGCGGCCGGGCAATGGGCGCCGACCGCCGTCGGCGTACCGGGCGAACAACATCCCAAAGCTCCGGACGAGCAGCTCCCGCGCGTGCAGCAGATCGCGCCGGGCGTCGAGAGCGCGGTGCAGATCCAGGAAGCCCGCGATCAGCACACCGTCGCTCAGGAACGTGTCACGTACGTGGGGCAGCTCCTCGATTCCGAGTGCCATTGCCACCTCGCCGCAGGCCTCGCCCTCGAGATAGACCGAGCGGTGCAGCCACCGCGGGCTCGTGCCCATCTTCCCGTAGTGGCTTTCGAAGGGGTTGAACACCGCGAGCACGCCCCTATGGGTCTCCCCCTCCGTGCCGCCGCCGCGGACGACCGAGCCGCCGCGCTCGGTAACGGCGACGACGAAACCGTCGTGGCGATGGGGGGTGTAACGGTGGGTGCGCAGGTCGGCACTCATCACGCTGAGCCCGGTGGTATGCGGGTCCCGGCGGTAACGGGTCCTGTTCGGACGGTCGGACGGCCGCATCGGTCAGCCGACCCGGATCGTGACCGACCCCAGCCGGTCGAACTCGGCGCGGAACTCGTCGCCCG
This sequence comes from Actinomycetospora sp. 2LY8.5, assembly GCF_057180585.1. Lineage (NCBI taxonomy): Bacteria > Bacillati > Actinomycetota > Actinomycetes > Pseudonocardiales > Pseudonocardiaceae > Actinomycetospora > Actinomycetospora sp. 2LY8.5. Next base: position 5,995 of record NZ_JBXUHE010000056.1, on the reverse strand, counting down.
CGAGCATCGGCACGGCCGCATGTAGAGCGCCAGTCATGATCAGATGGTCTGGCTCGAGCCCGACCCCGAACTCGCCCAGGGTGTTGGCGAGCCACGCCACCACGGCCAGCGGGTCCCCGAGTGCCGCCGCGCCCGCCCCGGTGTCCATCAGCTCGTCGCCGCGCCAGAGCGCCATCCCCACGAGGCGCGGGTCGAGGCCGTCCAGGGGCACCACCTGCGGGGACAGCGCCACCGCGCCGTTGGAAGCCAGGTCGGCGACGGTGTCGGCCAGTCGGATCCGCCAATCGGCGATACGCGAGTCGACGATCTCCATCGACGCGGCCACCCCGGACACCGCCGGGGCGACATCGGACGGGTGGAGACCGGGGCCTCGCAGTGCCCTCCCCAGCACGACCACGATCTCTGCCTCGACTTTGGGCGCGATGAAGTCCGCGAGCGGCACCGTCGCCCCGTCGGGATACACGGTCGAGGCAAGGACGGGGCCGTAGTCAAGGGTGTCGATACCGATCAGACGCTGCATCGCCGCCGAGGTCGCGCCGACCTTGTGACCCACGACGCGGTCACCGTCGGCCAGCAGCAGCGACACCAGCTCCTGCTGCACGGCGTAGCCGTCGATCATGCCGAGCCAGGGTTCGGCGTCGGTGAACGGCGCGATCGGGGTGCGCGTGCGGCGCGCTTCGTAGAGGGCCCGCGCTTTGAACGCGGGATTCACAGTAGACACAGCGCACGCGCCTTGTTGATCGCGGTCGTGCGCGAGCGCACGTCCAGCTTCACGTAGACGTTCGTCAGGTGCCGCTTCACGGTGGCCTCGCTGATGTGGAGGCGGCCGGCGATCTGGGCGTTGCCGAGACCCTGGGCGACGAGGTCGAGCACCTCGAGCTCGCGCCGCGACAACGGTCCGGGTGGTGGAGCGGCCAGCCGGATCATCGAGGCGCGCGACCCGGCGAGCACGACGTGTTCGTCGCGGTCGCGGACCGCGCGGATCACCGCGATCAGCTCGGCCCTTGTCGAGGACGGCGGCAGGTAGGCGTGGATGCCGGTAGTCACGAGCCTGCTGAGCAGGCGTGCGTCGTCGCGAACGCCGACCGCGGCCACCCGCGGGGCCGCGGGGCCCAGCTCAGCAAGCAGATCGAGGACGCGCTCCAGTCCCGGCCCCGGCAACTCGGCCGACAGCAGCACGACGTGGGGACGCTCGCGGCGGACTGTCGCGACGATCTGGTCGGCGTGTTCGACCTGACCGACCACCCGCAGATCGGGCTCCTGCCGGCACATCTCGGCGATGCCCTCGCGGAGCAGGATGTTGTGGTCGGCGAGCACCAGCCGCACCGAACTGTCTTCGAGCCGGGCTTTCCAGGACGACCTCGGGCCGGCGGCATCGGGGGATTCCGAGGCCGCCCCGGCTCGTGTGTCCTCGAGGGGCAGGATCGATGTTCGCAGCATGAAACACCTCGTGGTCGGGACGGTCGGCGACGGCGGGGATCAGCACAGGTCAAAGAAGGTGTCCAGCACGTCGGTACCGAACCGCACGGCGTCGACGGGCACGCGTTCGTCCACGGCGTGGAAGGCCGCCGCGAAGTCGAAGCCGGGCGGGAGGCGAAGTGGCGCGAACCCGAAGCACTCGATGCCCAGGCGGGAGAAGTGCTTCGCGTCCGTACCGGCCGGCAGCAGGTAGGGCACGACCTCGGCGTGCGGGTCGCGAGAGCGCAGGCTGGCGGAGATCGCGTCCACCGCCGGTCCCGCGAACCGCGACTCCACGGAGATGTCGTGGTGGATCGTCTCGCAGGTGGCGTCCGGGCCCACCACAGCGCGGAATCTCTCGATGAACTCGTCCTCGTGCCCCGGAAGGAACCGGCAGTCGACCTGGACCGACGCCTGTCCCGGGATGACGTTCGTCTTGTTGCCGCCTTCGATGAGGGTCGGCGAGGCGACGTTGCGCAGGGACGCGCCGAGCAGACGCTCGAGCGGTCCGAGCTCGGCGAGCAAGGGCTCCGGATCGTCCGGGTCCACCGGCCGGCCGAGACGTCGGGCGAGCGTCTCCAGCAGAACTCGGGTTGTCGGGACGAGCTGGACACCGAAGTCGTGACGCCCGATGCGGGACACCAGTTCGGCCAGTTCGACGATGCTGTTCCGCGGCGAGAGCATCGAGGCGTGACCGGCGACTCCCAGCGCCGTGACCCGAAACCAGATGACCCCCTTCTGGGCGCTTTCGACCAGGTAGAGGCGTTCGCCGTCGGGCAGCGTGGAGGAGTATCCGCCGACCTCTCCGATGGCCTCGGAACACCCGGCGAACAGTTCGGGCCGGTGCTCGACGAGCCAGCGCGCCCCGAACCGCCCGCCGTTCTCCTCGTCGGCGACAAAGGCGAGCACCGTGTCACGGGCAGGAGGCCGGTTCGTACGAACTCGATCCCGAACCACAGCAAGGACTTGCGCGACGAAGTACTTCATGTCCACCGCGCCCCGACCCCACAGGCACCCGTCGGCGATCTCCCCGCCGAAGGGATGACGGGTCCATGCCGACCGCTCGGCGGGGACCACATCGGTGTGGGCGTGGACCAGCAGTCCCGGTCGCTCGGGGCGAACTCCCGCCCAGCGGACCACGACCGTGGTGCGGCCGGGCTTCGGCTCGATCATCTCCACCGCGAGGCCGACCTCGCTCAAGAGGCCGGCCACGTACTCGGCCGCCCGGCGCTCGCCGGGCCCCCTGTCATCGCCGAAGTTGGACGTGTCGATCCTCATCAGCTCGCTGCAGATCCGGACCGCCTCGTCGGCGGCTGCCGGACCGGTGAGAACGGTCCCGCCTGACGGCCGAGGACCCGTGGCCGCACCCCGCTCTGTCGTGTCAGTCACGGCGACCCTCCAGGGGCAGGGTGAACGGACTGAGCGCCGCCCGCATCGCCCGCGGGCTCACGCACATGTGCGTCCGACTCCTGGGTCGCTCGCTCGAGCTCGACACCGGTAGTCCGTGGACCGAGCAGGAGGACGTTAGCGATGAGAACAGCCAGCGCGACCGCCACGATGCCGAACACGAAGCCCGATCCCACTGCCAGCGCCGGCAGGAGCACGAACGGGAGGACGGCCGTGGTCAGGCGGCTCACCGAGTAGGCCGCGCCGGACCCGGTGGCGCGCATCGGCGTCGGATACAGCTCGCCCTGGTAGACGTGGTACGCGTTGGAGAACACGTTGCTGATCACTGTGAAGGCGAAGCCCCAGGCCACGGCGGCGACCGGTGATGTCGCGAATCCGAACATCAGCCCGGTGACGCCCATCCCCGCTGCTGTCGCGGCGATGAGGACCTTCCGCTCGACCCGCTCCATGATCGGGAGCGAGAGCGCCGATCCCACGGGATAGCCGATGTAGGTCAGCGCCAGGTAGAGCAGGGAGCTCACGATCGGGAACCCGTTCGCCACGAGGACCAGCGGGGCGATCGTGCCGAACCCGTAGTAGCCGAAGGCGGATCCGACGTTGAGGATCCAGGCCATCACGGTGCGGCGGCGGAAGCGCGCGGAGAACAGCATGCGGGCCCCGTTCGGACGCGCGACCACCATGGGTCGCGGCGCCGTGGGCTCTGGCGGGGGCAGTGTGTGCCCGGCGCGACGGGCGTCCTCCTCCCAGCGGTCCATCACTGCCTCGGCCTGCGCCTCACGCCCGACCGACTCCAGCCAGCGCGGCGACTCGGGCAGAGTGCGGCGCAGCGCCCAGACGAGGAGCGCACCGAGGCCGCCGAGGAAGAACATCCATCGCCATCCGTCGACGCCGAAGGGGGTGGTCGGTACGAGTCCCAGCGCGAGGAAGCCCGCCGCGGGCACTCCCATGAACCCGAGGGTGTAGGCGCCCGCCACCCACTTGCCGCGCAGCCGGGCCGGCAGGAGATCGGAGAGATAGGTGTCGGCCAGGGCGAGTTCGGCGCCGAGTCCGAGACCGGCGAGGAATCGGGTGGCGATCAGGAACTCGACCGAGGGCGACAGCCCGCCCAGGAACGAGAACAGGGAGTAGATCGCCAGATTCAGCATGAAAGCCCGGCGACGACCGATCCGGTCGGCCAGGCGGCCGAGCAGAAGTGCACCGAAGAACTGTCCGATGAAAGCGCTCGCCAGGACCAGTGCCAGCGGGTTCCCGCTGAGGGCGTACTCCTCCCGGAGCACCGCAGACAAGGTGCCGGACAGGAAGACCTCGTAGGTGTCGAAGAACAGCCCGAGACCGACCGATACCACGGCGACGACGTGCAGTCGCGTCAGCGGCATGCGATCGAGACGGGCGGCAATCGACGGGTCGGCCATCTCGACCGGAAGGGAATGTGGACGGGGCACAGGCGACCATCTCCCTCGAGTGATCACTCGATTTACGGGCCGTTCACGAGACGTGCGTTCGGTAAATTCATCTCCGTCTCGACACGCAGCGATGCGCCCTCGGCCCATGCTCGGTTCGCCGCCGATGCTGCCTGGTGTTCGTTCCCGCGGGTCGATCTCGCGCTTTATCGCCACATCGGAGGGCGTCCGTGCAGGAAATGCGTCACCTCGACGAGACGGACCTCGCACTCGTGCACGCACTGCAGATCGCGCCCCGGGCGTCCTGGACCCGTGTGGGCGAGGTCCTGGGGGTGAACCCGGTCACCGCGTCTCGGCGCTGGGAGCGGCTGACTGCCCACGGGGACGCGTGGGTGACCGCCTACTGTGCGCCACCGCTGATGCAGACCCTGCCCTACGCACTGGTCACAGTGCGCTGTACGGCCCACCAGGTCATCGAGGTCGCCGAGGCCCTTGTCGACGACCCGCACGCGGTGACGGTCTCGCACACAGTGGGAACTTCCGACCTTCTGGTCGGCCTGTGGGTGGCCGATCTCGGCATGCTCTCCCGCTACCTCGTCGGCCGGCTCAACCTGCTGCCCGGTGTGCTGACCAGCCGAGTCTCGGTGGTCTCGGCCATGTACGCCGAGGGCAGCCGCTGGCGGCTTCGGTCGCTCGACCCCGCCCAGCAGCAGGCCTTGGCGGTGCCGGCGGTCCGGCGGACCTCGCCGGTCCCGCTCTCGACTGCGGACCGGTCGCTGGTGCTGGCCCTCAGCGAGAACGGCCGGGCCTCCATCGAGCAGCTCACGATGCGGACCGCCACCAGCCTGAGCACCGTCCGCCGCCGTCTGCGGCGTCATCTCGAGGCGGGAACGTTCGCCCTGCGCTGCGAGCTGTCCCATCACACCGCCGGGGCTCCCGTCGAGGCCACGCTCTGGATCGAGGTCCCGCCGACCGAGCTCATCGAGACCGCCCGGATGCTCGGCGGGCTCCCGCAGACCCGGATGTGCGCTGCGGTCACCGGGCCGGGCAACCTCGTCCTCGCTGTCTGGCTCTCCTCCGCCGACGAGCTGCAGAACCTCGAGCTGGAGATTGCCCAGCGGGTCCCGGGCCTGCAGGTGGCCGAGCGGCTGCTGACCCTGCGCCACCTCAAGCTCATGGGCCGCGTGCTCGACGAGGCCGGTCACGGGGCGCGGGCCGTGCCGATGGACATCTGGCGCGACCCCGTGGCCACCGGGTCGAACGAGGCACTCTGACCCGCATTGAGGCCCCACTGGATCCGCGCCGCAAGTTCCACTACGACCTTGCGCCCACGGAAGCTACGACGTCCGTCGCTTACCGGTGAGCGGGCACGTTCTTAGCGTGGACGAGACCCAGCACCCGGCACGGGAGGTCCGCGCCATGACACCCCACCCGACCACCGAACCCTCGCCGGTGACGGGCCGATGGCTCCGAGACATGTTCGCTGTCATCGATGCCGGTGAGTGGGACCGGCTCGCCACCTTTTTCCACCCCGGGATCGTCTACGAGCGGCCGGGCTATGAGCCCTTCGAGGGTCGTGAGCGGGTGATGCGGTTCTACCGCCAGGAGCGGGTCATCGCCGACGGACGCCACACGCTCGACGGCACGGCGGTCGAGGACTCACGAGCGGCGAGCTGGGGCCGGATCGAGGCGGTCCGCTCCGACGGCCACCACGTGACTCTCGGGTTCGC
>NZ_JBXUHE010000055.1:0-32338 GCF_057180585.1 Actinomycetospora sp. 2LY8.5 | reverse complement strand
AAACAAACCCAGCAAAAACAACCTCAAAAAAACCCACCGACACCACACCCACAAAGAGCACAATGCCGACGAGGACAAACACACCAAACATTCAGCACACTGTTGAGTTCTCAAAGGACAACCACACCACCAGACCAACCCACTCACCGAGCGGACCTTCCGGAGGGCGAAGCTCCTAACTTAGTTGTCCGCAGGGCCCGGGGCAACCCCTTGCCTTGCGACGACGTGAACTCTACACACGCCGGAAACCCGCCCTGCACAGGGGGGTCGATCAGTGCATCAGCGCTGGTCACGCGGAGTTCCCGGCCCGCACAGGACCGGAAACCCTCCAGCCCCGGTCACGTGCTCGCGACCTCCACACCGGCGGCGTTGCGCTTGCCCCGGCGCAGGACGAGCCAGCGCCCGTGCAGGAGGTCGGCGTCCGCCGGCTCCCACTCCTCCGACTCCACCTTCGCGTTGTTCACGTAGGCGCCACCTTCGGCGATGGTCCGGCGGGCGGCACCACGGCCCGTGGACAGGCCGCTGCCCACGAGCAGGTCGACGATCGTCGGGCGTTCGGAGCGCTTCGCGGTGTACGACGGGATCTCGGCGATCGCGGCGGCGAGGGTGGCGGCGTCGAGCTCGCCGAGTTCCCCACGCCCGAACAGCGCGCGACTCGCCGCCTCCGCCCGTTCGACCTCCTCCTCGCCGTGCACCAGCCCCGTCACGGCCCGCGCCAGGGCCCGCTGGGCTTCCCGCGCCTGCGGCTTGTCCTCGGTGAGCCGCTCGAGCTCGGCGATCTCCTCGTGCGAGAGCCAGGTGAAGGCGCGCAGGTAGGAGCCCACCATTGCGTCCTCGGCCTGGATCCAGAACTGGTAGAAGGCGTACGGGCTCGTCAGCTCGCGGTCGAGCCACACCGTGCCCGACTCGGTCTTGCCGAACTTGGTGCCGTCGGCCTTCGTGATCAACGGGGTGCCGAGCGCGTGCAGCGACCGCCCCTCGACGCGGTGCACGAGGTCGGTGCCTGCGGTGAGGTTGCCCCACTGGTCGCTGCCGCCGGTCTGCAGCGTGCAGCCGTAACGGCGGTAGAGCTCGAGGAAGTCGTAGGACTGCAGCAGCTGGTAGGAGAACTCGGCATAGCTGATGCCCTCGTCGGACTCCATGCGCCGGCTCACGGCCTCCTTCGCCAGCATCCGGCCGACCCGGAAGTGCTTGCCGACGTCGCGGAGGAAGTCCAGCGTCGAGAGGCCCTCGGTCCAGTCGAGGTTGTTGACGAGCAGCGCGGAGTTCGGCTTGTCGTCGGAGAAGTCGAGGAACGGCCGCAGCTGAGCACCGAGCTTGTCGACCCACCCCGCGACCACGTCTCGGTCGTTGAGCGTGCGTTCCGAGGTCGGCTTGGGGTCGCCGATGAGGCCGGTGGCGCCCCCGACCAGGGCGATCGGGCGGTGGCCCGCCTGCTGGAAGCGGGCGAGCGTGAGCCACTGGAGCAGGTGCCCGATGTGCGCGCTGGGCGCGGTCGGGTCGATACCGGAGTAGAGGGTGACCATCCCCGCGTCGAGATCCCGGCGCAGCGCGTCGAGGTCGGTGTTCTGCGCGATGAGACCCCGCCAGGCGAGGTCGTCGAGGATGTGCGGTGCGGTCACGGGTCCAGTCTGCCGAACCCGCTCACCAGTCGGGACCGTCGGCCCGGGCCCGACCCGCCTTGTACGGCGTCACCGCGGTGGATCCGGCGACCCAGAAGCGCCACGGCCGCTCCTGGCCGGCGGCCACACCGACGCGGGGACCGGTCCGGATGTCGGCGTCGGGCACCGGGTCCCCGGCGTACAGGCGAACGGGCGACGACGGCGTGAGGAGGTCGACGCCGTTGTGCTCGCGGTCGAGCCCGAGAAGGGCGCACAGCCGCGCCGGTCCCTTGGCGAGCTCGGCGTCACGTCCCCGCGCCGTCGGCCGGCGGGCGTGGGCGGCGCCGAGGTCGGAGAGCACCTCCCCGGCACGCACGAGGACCGCCCCGGCGACGCCGTCCTGCAGGCACACGATGTTCGCGCAGAAGTGCATGCCGTAGACGAAGTAGACGTACAGGTGGCCCGCGGAACCCCACATGACCTCGTTGCGCGCGGTCTTACCGCGGTAGCAGTGCGAGCCGGGGTCGTCGGCACCCCGGTAGGCCTCGACCTCCACGAGACGGACACGCACCACGCCCTGGGGGGTGTCGGCGGCGAGCTCACACCCCAGCAGGCGCCGGGCGGCGGGGAGCACGTCGTCGGCCAGCGCCGAGTGGTCGAGCAGCATCGCCGATGATCCTGCCTCGCCGGCCGGACGGCTCAGCGCGGAGCCCCCGTCAGGTAGTCGACAGCGCGGACGGGAGCGACCTGGTCGTACCCGACGGGCAGGTGGACGCGGCCCGAGGTCGTCCGGAAGTAGACCTCCCACGCGTGGAAGCCGAGGTAGGCGCGCTCGTCGGCCGCGATCACCGCGGCGTACGCGCGGACGGCGCGGACGTAGCGGTCGTCGTTGTTGTAGCGCTTCAGCGCGCGGTCGAGGCCGGCGTCGGCGGCTCCGCCGTTGGCGCGCAGGTAGTTGGCCGCGCCGAGGACGGCGTCGTGCGGGTCGGCGATGTCGCCGCCGAGCCCGTAGGTCGCCCACGTGCTCGGCATGAACTGCATCGGTCCCCGGGCCCCGGCCTCCGAGTGCGAGGCGATGCGGCCCATGCGGCTCTCGACGAGGTTGACCGCGGCGAGCACCGTCCACGGCACTCCGAACCGCTCCTCGGCCTCGGCGTACACCGCGCGGAGCTGCGCGGGCGGGAGCGGCGCGGCGATCCGCCAGGCCGGGAGCATCTCGCCCGGGCCGCGCTTCGCCATGGACAGCAGGTCGCGTCCCGCGGTGACGACGCGGTCGGTGACGACGCCCTGGTCCGGGGCTATCGCGGCGAGGACCGGGGCCAGCCGCTCGGGGCGGAAGGCCAGCTCCTCGTAGCCCACCTGCGCGGTCCGGGCCGCGGCCGCGACGTCCTCGGGCGAGCGGGTCGGGTCGGAGACGGTCCGCTGCGCGGTTTCGATCACGCGGGCCAGCGCGACCGGGTCCTCGGGTACGGAGGGCCCGTGGGGACCGATGGCGTCCGGGAACCGTGCCGGCGCCGCGGGCGTCGGGACGGCGGGCGCGGGGATCGGGGCGGGGGCGTCGGCGCACCCGGCCAGCACAGCCAGCAGCACCAGGGCGACCCCGATACTCCGCACCATGCCCACGAGATTCCACCGTAACGCTCGGTGCGCGGGCCGCCACACCGCCGCCACGCCCCGATCGAGCGCGTGGCGATACGGACGTTCAGTGTCTGCGACGCCACGTCGCTGACACTACGGAGAGTCAGCGGCGGTCGATGGGGCGGCCGGCCCAGGCGTGCGCCTCGATCGCGGCGGCGAAGATGCGATCGAGCTGCTCGGACACGCGTTTCGGGGCCGTGCCGCCGTGGGCGTCGCGCGAGGCGATCGAGCCCGCGACCGTGAGCACCGCGCGCACGTCCGGGGTCAGCGCCGGGTCGCAGTCCGCGAGCTCGGCGTCGGTCAGCTCGTCCAGACCGACACCCCGGGCCTCGGCCGCGCGGACGCAGGCGCCCGCCGCCGCGTGGGCCCGCCGGAACGGCACACCCTGGCGCACCAGCCACTCGGCGAGGTCAGTGGCCAGGGTGAAGCCGGCCGGGGCGAGCTCGGCGAGGCGGTCGGTGTGGAAGGTCAGCGTCTTGATCATGCCGGCCATCGCCGGGAGCACCGTCGCGAGCTGGGCCGCCGAGTCGAACAGCGGCTCCTTGTCCTCCTGCAGGTCGCGGTTGTAGGCGAGCGGGAGGGCCTTGAGCGTGGTCATGAGCCCGGACAGGTTGCCGACGAGCCGCCCGGCCTTCCCGCGCGCCAGCTCCGCCACGTCCGGGTTCTTCTTCTGCGGCATGATCGACGACCCGGTCGACCAGGCGTCCGCGAGCGTCACGTACCCGAACTCCGCGGTCGCCCAGAGGATGACCTCCTCGGCGATCCGCGAGAGGTCCACCGCGATCTGGGCCAGCACGTACGCGCCCTCGGCGGCGAGGTCGCGCGATGCCGTGCCGTCGATGGAGTTGTCGACGGCGTCGACGAACCCGAGGTCGCGCGCCACGGCCGCCGGGTCGAGGCCCAGCGACGTCCCGGCCAGCGCGCCCGACCCGTAGGGCGAGTACGCCAGCCGGCGGTCGAGGTCGCGGCACCGGCCGACGTCGCGCAGCAGCGCCTGGGCGTGCGCCCCGAGGTGGTGGGCCAGCAGCACCGGCTGGGCGTGCTGCAGGTGCGTGCGCCCCGGCATGGCGGCGTCCGGGTACGCGCGGGCCTGGATGAGCAGCGCGTCGACCACCCCCGCCACGCCCCGCACCACCTCGCGCAGCTCGTCGCGCAACCACATCCGCAGCTGCGTGGCGATCTGGTCGTTGCGGGAGCGCCCGGCACGCAGGCGGCCGCCGACGTCCTCCCCCGCCCGCTCGATCAGCCCGCGCTCGAGGGCCGTGTGCACGTCCTCGTCGTCCTCGGCGGCCTGGAACGCCCCGGACTCGACGTCCTCGGCGAGACGGCGCAGCCCGTCGAGCATGGCCTCGAGCTGGGAGTCGGTGAGCAGCCCGGCGCCGTGGAGCACGCGCGCGTGGGCCCGGGACCCGGCGATGTCGTACGGCGCGAGCACCCAGTCGAACTGTGTCGAGCGCGACAGCGCCGCCATCACCGCGTCCGGGCCCGACGCGAACCGCCCGCCCCAGAGGGCAGACCCTTCCGGCATCAGCTCTGGTCTCTCTTGGCCGCGATCTTGGACGGCAGACCCCAGAGCTGGACGAAGCCCTTGGCCAGCGACTGGTCGAACAGGTCGCCCTCGTCGTAGGTGGCGAGGTTGAAGTCGTAGAGCGACTGCGCGCTGCGCCGGCCCGTCGGGACCGCGCGGCCGCCGTGCAGGGTCATGCGGACCTCGCCGGTGACGTGCTCCTGGGTCGAGTCGACGAAGGCGTCGAGGCTGCTGCGCAGCGGCGAGAACCACAGGCCGTCGTAGACCAGCTCGCCCCAGCGCTGCTCGACCTGGCGCTTGAACCGCGACTGCTCGCGCTCGAGGGTGACGTTCTCCAGCTCCTGGTGCGCGGTGATCAGCGCGATCGCGCCCGGAGCCTCGTAGACCTCGCGGCTCTTGATGCCGACGAGGCGATCCTCGACCATGTCGAGCCTCCCGATGCCCTGGGCGCCCGCGCGCTGGTTGAGCTGCTCGATGGCCTGGAGCACGGTGACCTTCTGGCCGTCGATGGTCACCGGGACGCCGGCCTCGAAGCCGACGACGACCTCATCGGCGTCGCGGGGCTCGGCGGGGTTCGCGGTGTAGGAGTAGACGTCCTCGACGGGCCCGTTCCAGATGTCCTCGAGGAAGCCGGTCTCGACGGCGCGGCCCCACACGTTCTGGTCGATCGAGTACGGCGAGCGCTTGTTGACGTCGATGGGCAGCGAGCGCTCCTCGGCCCAGGCGATCGCCTTCTCGCGGGTCCACGCGAAGTCGCGGACGGGCGCGAGGACGTCGAGGTCCGGGGCCAGCGCGCCGACGCCGACCTCGAAGCGGACCTGGTCGTTGCCCTTGCCGGTGCAGCCGTGGGCGACGGTCGAGGCGCCGTGGGCGCGGGCCGCCTCCGCGAGGTGCTTGACGATCAGCGGGCGCGACAGGGCCGAGACCAGCGGGTAGCGGTCCATGTAGAGCGCGTTCGCCCGCAGCGCCGGCAGGCAGAAGCCCTCGGCGAACTCGTCGCGGGCGTCGGCGACCGCGGCCTCGACCGCGCCGCAGTCCAGGGCCCGCTTGCGGATGACCTCCAGGTCCTCTCCGCCCTGCCCCACGTCGACGGCGACCGCGACGACCTCGCGCCCGGTCTCCTCGGCGATCCACCCGATGGCGACCGAGGTGTCGAGACCCCCGGAGTACGCCAGCACGATCCGCTCGCTCACTGCTGTCCCTCTTCCTGCTCGTGCTCGTGATCGTTCTCGTCCCGTGTGGACGACCGCGCCGTCGTCCGGGTGCTCAGGGTCCGCAGGCGAGCTGCGAGGTCGGCCCCCTCGAGGGGCTCACGGGCGACGACGAACACGGTGTCGTCGCCGGCGATGCAACCGACCACCTCGGCCAGCGCCGCACGGTCCAGCGCGCTGGCCAGGTAGTGCGCGGCTCCGGGCGGGGTGCGCAGCACCGCGAGGTTGCCGGAGTGGTCGGTGGAGACCAGCAGCTCGCCGAGCAGCCTGGTCAGTCTGTCGGTGCCGCCGACGACCCCGCGCACGGGGCTCCCGTCGTCCGGCACGACGTAGCGCCCCACGCCGCCGTCGACGCCGCGCAGCTTGACCGCGCCCAGCTCGTCGAGGTCCCGCGAGAGCGTGGCCTGGGTGACCTCGACCCCCTCGGACGCGAGGAGTGTCGCCAGCTCGGCCTGGCTGTGCACCTCGCGGTCGGTGAGCAGGGCGACGATGCGCGCCTGGCGCGCCGCCCGGCTCGTCACGCCCTTGGCCGTCTCGGTCATCGCGACCGCTCCAGCAGCCACGTCAGCACGGCCTTCTGGGCGTGCAGGCGGTTCTCGGCCTCGTCCCACACCGCCGACGCGGGCCCGTCGATGACCTCGGCGGTGATCTCGTCGCCGCGGTGCGCGGGCAGGCAGTGCAGGACCGTGACGTCCGGTCGCGCGCGGCCGACCGCGGTCGCGTCCAGCCGGAACGGGGCGAGCACCGCGCGGTCGCGGCCGTCGGACTCCTGGCCCATCGAGGTCCAGGTGTCGGTGACGAGCACGTCGGCGTCCTCGGACGCCGCTGGGTCGTCGGTGACCGCGACCGAACCGCCCGTCCTGGCGGCCCGCGCGCGGGCGGCGTCGACGACCGCGGCGTCCGGGGTGAACCCCGCCGGCGCGGCCACGCGCACGTGCATGCCGGCCGTGGCCCCGCCCAGCAGCAGCGAATGGGCCATGTTGTTGGCCCCGTCGCCGAGGTAGGTGAGGGTCAGCCCGGCGGTGCGGCCGTGGCGCTCGGCGATCGTCTGCAGGTCGGCGAGGACCTGGCAGGGGTGGAAGCCGTCGGTCAGCGCGTTGATCACCGGGACGGTCGCGTGCGCGGCCATCTCCTCGATGCGCTCCTCGCTGCTCGTGCGCCAGACGATCGCGTCGACGTAGCGCGAGAGCACGCGCGCGGTGTCGCCGATGGTCTCGCCGCGCCCGAGCTGGGCCGCCCGCCCGTCGATCATGACCGGGGTGCCGCCGAGGGCGGCGATGCCGACCTCGAACGACACGCGCGTGCGGGTGGAGGCCTTGTCGAAGACCACCGCGACGGCGCGCGGCCCGGCCAGCGGGCGCTGCCCGAAAGGGTCGACCTTCATCGTCGCGGCGAGCTCCAGCACCTCGGCCTGCTCGGCCGGGGCGAGGTCGTCGTCGCGCAGGAGGTGCCTGACTGAGGATCCCTCCACGGCGAGAGCACCCTCGGCGCTCCTCCGTCGCTCCGAGGCTGCTTCGCCGGAGGGGTTGGGGGTGCCCATCGTCGTGGTCACGACCCCGCCGCTTCGGCCGCGGCGGCGCCCTGGTCGAGCACCTCGGGCAGCGCGGCGACGAAGCCGTCGAGCTGCGCGTCGGTGACGACGGCGGGCGGGGCGAGCCGCAGCCGGCCCGGCACCGCGTTGTTGATCAGGTAGCCGGCGTCGCGCGCGGCCGCGGTGACCTGCGCGGACACGGGCTCGCACAGGGCGACGCCGACGAGCAGCCCGGCGGCGTCGACGCCCGCGACGAGCGGGTGATCGAGCTCGCCGAGACGCCGGCCGAGGTCCTTGCCGATCTCCTCGGCGCGGTCGAGCAGCCCGTCGGCGGTGATCGTGTCGAGGACGGCGAGCGCGGCGGCGCAGGCGATCGGGTTGCCGCCGAACGTCGTGCCGTGCTGGCCGGGGCCGAGCAGGTCGCCGGCCGGCCCGAGCCCGATGCAGGCACCGATCGGCAGCCCGCCGCCGAGCCCCTTGGCCAGGGTGACGACGTCCGGGGTGATCCCGGTGCGCTGGTGGGCGAACCAGACGCCGGTGCGCCCGGTGCCGGTCTGCACCTCGTCGAGAACCAGCAGGGCGCCGTGCTGCAGCGTGATCTCCCGCGCGGCCTGCAGGTAGCCCTCGGGCGGGACGATCACGCCGGCCTCGCCCTGGATCGGCTCCAGGAACACGGCGGCGGTCTCGTCGTCGACGGCGGCGCGCAGGGCCTCGACGTCGCCGTAGGGCACGAACTCGACCCCGGGCGGCATCGGCTCGAACGGCTCGCGCTTGGCCGGCTGCCCGGTCAGGGCCAGGGCACCCATGGTGCGGCCGTGGAAGCCGCCCTCGGCCGCCACGATCCTGGTGCGCCCGGTCCGGCGGGCGATCTTGAACGCGGCCTCGTTGGCCTCGGCACCCGAGTTGCAGAGCAGCACGCGGCCCTCGTGCCCCAGCAGCCCGAGCAGGCGCTCGGCGAGCTCGACGGCGACGGGGTTGATGACGAGGTTCGACGTGTGCCCGAGCGTCGCGACCTGCCGGGAGACGGCGTCGACGATCGCCGGGTGGGCGTGGCCGAGGAAGTTCACGGCGATGCCGCCGAGCAGGTCGAGGTACTCGCGGCCGTCGGCGTCCCACACCCGCGCGCCCTCGCCGCGCACGAGGCTGATCGGCGGGGTGCCGTAGTTGTCCATGAAGGACCCGACCCATCGGGTGCGGAGGTCCTCACTGGTGACGGTCATGTCTAGGCCTCCTTCCCGTCGGCCGGGACGACCATCGTCCCGACCCCTGCGCTGGTGAACACCTCGAGCAGCACCGAGTGCGCCACCCGCCCGTCGATGACGTGGGCGCGGGGCACGCCCCCGCGCACGGCCCTCAGGCAGGCCTCCATCTTCGGGATCATGCCGCTGGCCAACGACGGCATCAGCACCTCGAGCTCGTCGTCGTCGATCTGCGAGCGCAGGCTCGAGCGGTCGGGCCAGTCGGTGTAGAGCCCCTCGACGTCGGTGAGGACGACGAGCTTGCGCGCGCCCAGCGCCTTCGCGAGCGCGGCGGCCGCCGTGTCGGCGTTGACGTTGTGCACGACGCCGTCGGCGTCCGGCGCGACCGTCGAGACGACGGGGATGCGCCCGCCGGCGACGAGGTCGAGCACCGCGGCCGGGTTGACCTCGACGACGTCGCCGACCAGCCCGACGTCGACCTGCTCGCCCTCGACGGTCGCGGTGCGCCGCGCAGCGGTGAACAGGCGCGCGTCCTCGCCGGAGAGCCCGACCGCGTACGGGCCGTGGGCGTTGATCAGCCCGACGAGCTCGCGCCCGACCTGGCCGACCAGCACCATCCGGACGATGTCCATGGTCTCGGGCGTGGTGACCCGCAGGCCCCCGCGGAACTCGCCCTCCATGCCGAGCCGGCCGAGCATGCTCGTGATCTGCGGGCCGCCGCCGTGGACGACGACGGGCCGGATGCCGGCGAGGCGCAGGAACACCATGTCCTCGGCGAACGCCCGGCGCAGCGCGTCGTCGGTCATCGCGTTGCCGCCGTACTTGACCACCACGACCGCGCCCTGGAAGCGCTGCAGCCACGGCAGGGCCTCGGCGAGGACGCCGGCCTTGGCCGCGGCCTCGTGGTAGCGGTCGGGCACGTCGGCCGGGACGGGGATGCTCGTTTCGGCGGTCATGACGACACCGGATTCATGATGAGTACGCGCTGTTCTCCTCGACGTAGGCGTGCGAGAGGTCCGTCGTCAGGACCGTCGCCTGCCCGTCGCCGAGGCCGAGGTCGACCTCGACGGTGATCTCGGGGCCCGACAGGTCGGCCTTGGTGCGGTCGCCGGTGGCGGCGGCGGCCTCGCAGAGCAGGATCCCGTTGACGGTGACCGACAGCGTCTCCGGCTCGACCGTCGCGTCGCTCGCCCCGACCGCGGCGGCGATCCGGCCCCAGTTCGGGTCGGAGCCGAACAGCGCGGTCTTGACCAGGCTGTCGCGGGCGACCGCGCGGGCGGCGACCAGCGCGTCGCGGTCGTCGCGGGCGCCGGTGACGGTGACCGCGATCCGCTTGGTGACGCCCTCGGCGTCCGCCTGCAGACCCCGCGCGAGCTCGCCGCACACCTCGGTGACGACCTCGGTGAACGCCTCCGGGTCCGCCTCGATCCCGGAGGCCCCCGAGGCGAGCAGCAGCACCGTGTCGTTGGTGCTCGTGGAGCCGTCGATGTCGAGGCGGTCGAACGTCTGCGCGGTGGCCGCCCGGAGCGCCGTGTCGGCGGTCGCAGCGTCGACCACCGCGTCCGTCGTGACCACGACCAGCATCGTCGCGAGGCTCGGCGCCATCATCCCGGCGCCTTTGGCGAAGCCGCCGACCGTCCATCCGTGGCGGCTGATCGCGGACTGCTTGTCGACGGTGTCGGTGGTCAGCACGGCGGTGGCGGCGCGGGTGCCCGCATCCTCGCCGTCGGCGAGCTTCCCTGCGGCGTCGTCGACCCCGGCCAGGAGCTTCGCGATCGGCAGCCGCTCGCCGATGAGCCCGGTGGAGCAGACGCCGACCTCGATCGCGCCACAGCCCAGGACCTCGGCGACCTTCTCGGCGGTGCGGTGGGTGTCGCCGAAGCCGTCGGGCCCGGTGCAGGCGTTGGCGCCGCCCGCGTTGAGGACGACCGCGCGCAGGTTCTGCTCCTTCAGCACCTGCTGCGACCAGAGCACCGGCGCGGCCTTGACCTGGTTGCGCGTGAACACGCCGGCCGCGACCTGCTGCGGGCCGTCGTTGACGACGAGGGCGACGTCGGGTCGGCTCGCCGTTGCGCCCGAAGATTGATTTCGGATGCCGGCGCGGACGCCGGCGGCCCGGAAGCCCTGGGGGGCGGTGACGCTCACGGGCTGACTCCGGTGGTCGGGAGACCGAGGGTCTCGTCGAGGCCGAGGGCCAGGTTGACCGACTGGAACGCGCCTCCGGCCGTGCCCTTGGTGAGGTTGTCGATGGCGGTGGTGACGACGAGGCGCCCGGCGTCGGGGTCGACCGCGACCTGGATCTGCGCGGTGTTCGACCCGACCACCGACTTGGTCGCGGGCTGGACGCCGGAGGGCAGCAGGTGCACGAACGGCTCGGCGTCGAAGGCCTTGGCGTAGACCTCGCGGACCTGGTCCTCGGTGACCCCGGCGTCGGTGAGCGGGGCGCTCGCGACGGCGAGGATGCCGCGCGGCATCGGGGCCAGGACCGGGGTGAACGAGACCCGGACCGGCTCGGGGCTGACCGCCGCCAGGTTCTGGACGATCTCCGGGGTGTGCCGGTGCCCGCCGCCGACGCCGTACGCGGTCGCCGAGCCCATGACCTCGGAGCCGAGCAGGTGCGCCTTGGCGGCCTTGCCCGCCCCGGACGTGCCGGAGAACGCGACGACGCTGACCTCGGGCTGCACGAGGCCCGCGGCGACGGCGGGGAACGACGCCAGGGTGCTCGCCGTCGGGTAGCAGCCCGGGACGGCGATGCGCTTCGTACTCTTCAGCCGCTCGCGGGCACCGGGCAGCTCGGGCAGCCCGTACGGCCACGACCCGGCGTGCTCGCCGCCGTACCAGCGAGCCCAGGCGTTCGCGTCGGTGAGCCGGTGGTCGGCGCCGCAGTCGACGACGAGGGTGTCCTGGTCCAACTGAGCCGCCAGCTCCGCCGAGCGCCCGTGCGGCAGCGCGAGGAACACGACGTCGTGCTCGGCGAGCTGCTCGGGCGTCGTCTCGGCGACGGTGCGATCGGCGAGGGTGGGCAGGTGGGGCTGGTGGGCTCCGAGAGCGGTCCCCGCGGACTCGCCCGCCGTCACCGCCCCGATCTCGACCTCGGGGTGGCCCAGGGCGAGGCGGAGGACCTCACCCCCGACGTACCCGCTGGCTCCGGCGACCGCGACGCGCATACGTATGATTATGCGTTCGATCGGAAATCCATGCAACCTACGTGATCAGCGCCGCTTCCGGGGGCGGGGCCACGTGAACGGGATCGTCTCGTCCGGGCCGAGGGCGCGCCACCGTGCGCGCAGCTCCCGCAGCTCTCCGACCGCCACCTCCGCCTGCTGGACGGTGAACGGGCTCGGTCCGGTCTCGGTGATCCCCCAGGCCTCGGCGAGGGCGGCGCTGGTCGCGGGTCCGCTGCGGTCGACGCTCTGCTGCAGGACCCCGACCATGGTCTCGGCGAGCATCAGCGCCGCGGCGTTGGCCTTCCGCACGGCGTCGGAGCGCTGCCGGCGGTCGTGGCGCATCCTCCCGGCGACGAGCTCGAGGCTCTCGAACAGCGCGCCCGCCGCGATCGAGCCCCAGAGGCCACCGGTGATCCCCAGCGCGCGCTCGCCGACGAGGTGCACGGCGTCGTGCGGGACGTCACCGGTGCGCTCGTAGGAGCGCAGGCGCAGCTGCACGCCGTCGTCGCGGTCGATCAGCGCCAGCGACCCGCCGTCGGGGCGTCGCGAGAACTCGACGTGCACGCCGCCATGCCACCACCTCGGTCCAGCGATTACTGGCTGGTATCGCTCTCCTGGCGAGCGATACCAGCCAGTAACCGACTCAGGTGGGGTCGCCGAGGGAGTGGCGCGGGCGGGACGTCGACGGGTACGGCGCCCGCGGGCCGTCGTCCTGGTTGCGCGGGGTCGACGGGAACGACGGGTGCGGCTCGCGGAACGAGCTCGTGTCGGTCGCCGAGCCGAACGACGAGAAGTCCGACGAAACGTCCGGCGAGACGCCCCGTGAGACGCCCGGTGAGACGCCCGACGAGAACGATCCGGCGGGGAACGGCTCCGCGAACGGCGGGAGGGAGGGATGCGGCTCCCGGATCGTCTCGAACCCGCCGGACTGGGTCATCGCGATCTGCATGGCCGGGATGCCCTGCGAGTCGGTCGCGCTGGCACGGGCCGGGGTGACGTCCGGGGTCGGGGTGGCGGCGCGCTGCGAGCCCGTCGCGGTCGGACCGGCGCCCCAGGTCGGGGTTCCTCCGGTCGTCGGGATCGCTCCCGTGGTGGGCTCGGAGTGCTCGGCCGGCGTCTGCGGGCCGGCCACCGGCTCCTCGGCCTCGGCCGGGGGCACGACCGTCGGCGGAGCGTCGGTGTCGGGCAGCGGGGCGGCGTCCCGACGCCCGACGGCGACGAGGTCACGGCCCAGCAGCCCGGACACCAGCCAGTCGAGGGCGATGCGCACGGTGCGGTCCGCGGTCGGCATCGCCCACAGGTGGTAGGTGCGGTGCAGCAGGAAGGCCGGCCAGCCCGTCACGCGCAGCGGGCCGATCTGGGCCGCACCGCGCCGGCGGCCCAGACCGGCCACGGCCCCCGAGTTCTTGTGGCGGTACCCGCGCAGCAGTCGCCCGGCGAGGAAGGCCTCGACGTTGCGGGCGAGCAGGCGCGCCTGTCGCACCGCGTGCTGGGCCGTCGGTGCCGTGGTCATCGGCTCGCCGTCGCGCGGGACGGGCACGGTGACGTCGGGGACGGCGGCGCAGTCGCCGGCGGTGAAGACGTGGGCGCGGTCGCGGACCTGCAGGGTCGTCGCACACCGCACGCGGCCCCGCGAGTCGAGGGGCAGGTCGGTGCGCTCGAGCAGCGGGTTCGGGACGGAGCCGGCCGCGACGACGATCGTGTCGGTGGTGAAGGTCGGCCCGCCGGCCAGCACGACCGTGCCGCCGTGCGCCGAGGTGATCTTGGCGCCGACCCGGACCTCGATGCCCCGGCGCAGCAACTGGGCGTGCACGCGGGCCGCGAGCGCCGGGCTGACCTCGGGCATGATCCGCCCGGCGGCCTCGAGGAGCACCCACTGGATCTCCTCGGCGACGTAGCCGGGCTGGTGCTTCGCGGCGCGGCGCGTCATGTCCTCGAGCTCGCCGAGCACCTCGAGGCCCGCGAACCCGCCGCCGATCACGGTGAAGGTCAGCAGGCGGCGGCGCTCGCTCGGGTCGGTCGTCGACGCGGCCGCGTCCAGCCGGGACAGGACGTGCTCGCGCAGGGCGAGCGCGTCGGTCACCGAGCGGAACGGCAGGGCGCGCTCCTCCAGCCCGGGGATCGGCAGGCGCCGGGGCGCGGTGCCGGGTGCGACCACGAGGACGTCGTAGGTGATCTCGCGGGTGCCGCCGTCGGGGAGGCTGACGACGGCGCGGCGCGAGGCGTCGTCGACGGCGGCGACCGAGCCGGTGATCACGTCGCACCGGCGCAGCGCACGCCGCAGCGGGACGGTGAGGTGGCGCGGCTCGATGGCGCCGGCCGAGGCCTCGGGGAGGAACGGCTGGTAGGTCATGTGCGCCTGCGGGTCCACCACCGTGATACCGGCGATGCCGGTGGTGGCGGCGCCGGGGCCGAGGTGGCGCCCGCCCCGGGTCCCGCCGGGGAGCCGCGCCTGCAGCGCCCGCGCCGCGACGAGGCCGGCGTAGCCGCCGCCGACGACGAGCACGCGGGCACCCTCGCCACCCCCACCCGTCTCCCGGGACCGCAGCCGGGCCAGGAACACCACCGCGACGACGCACAGGAAACCGCCGAGCGCCGCGGCGCCCCAGTGGGGCAGCGCGCCGAACACCCAGAACAGCGCCACGATGATCGGGCCGATGACGAGCAGCACGCCGCGGCCGACCACGAAGTCCGCGGTCGCCCAGGCACCGCCGGAGCTGTCCGGAGCCTCGGGGAGGGGCGGATCGTCGGGCGCGCTGGACATGCACGTACTCCTCGCTGATCGGGGTCGAGGGCTGATCGGGGTCGAAGGCTGATCGGGGTCGAGGCAGCCGGCCCGGGCGAAGGGGGAGCCCCCGGGTCACGGCCAGGTCACGCTAGGGGGGCGGATCATGGTCACGCCCGGACCTGAGAACGCGACGGGCCGTGATCCGGTCATCACGCCGCGCGGCGCGGTCACCGGTCGGGTGATCGCCCGAACGGAGGAGAAACGGACCGCTGGGCTCTCAGGAACGGCGACGAGCGGTCCTCAGGGAAGCCGGGCGTGCGCCCGGGCCACCGCGGCTCCGGTCCGGTCGTCGAGGGTGCCGAACGGGGAGACCTCCAGGCGACGGCGGGGTGCCGCCCACGTCCCCACGATCCGGCCGCGGTGGACGACGGTCGCGCGGAACACCCCGTTGCCGCCGGGGACGATCCGGTCGACGTGCTCGGGCTCGAGGACGTCGTCGCGCCGGCCGTAGCCGAGCACGAACTCGTCGAAGCCCGGGAGCAGGTGGACGCCCAAAGCCTGGCGACGGTGTGCCGCGAGGACGTCGGGCACCGCGGGGTCCATGAGGTACTCGGTCCCCTCGACCTCGAGGCTCGCGAGCTCCGGGCGCGCGACCACCAGCCCGGCGTCGACGTCGGCGGCCGGCATGGCCGTCCACCGGAGGAAGTCGTGGCGGGTGGCGGGCCCGTGCGAGCGGAAGTAGCGCCGCGCCCACTCCCCCAGCGCCTCGTCGCGCTCCAGCCGTCGCGGCGCGGGGATCCACCGGGCGACGTCGACGATCACGGGCTCGCCGTCGCGCAGCGGCCCGAAGCACAGCACGCCCGTGGACGAGAGCTCACCGAGCAGGTGGTAGCCACGGCCCTTCGCCGGCGCGAGGCCCGCCTGCTGCCAGACCGCGAACAGCTCGCCGCGCGTGGCGGGCACCGCCCCGAGGGCCAGCTCGCGGGCGCGCTCGACGTCCGCGTCGGTCACTCCGAGCTCGGCTCGCCGACGCGCCGCCTGCACGCGGGGGCGGCGCGTGCCGAGCGGGAGCATCCAGCCGAGGTCCTCGGCGGGCACGAGGTGCAGGGTCCCGCGCATCGGCCAGCTGCGGACGATCTCGCCGGCGTCGCACGCGGCCACCGCGGCCTCGCGCGAGCGGGCGGCCGTCCGCAGCGCCAGCGACGTCAGCGCGCCCGGGAGGTCCTGCGCCTGGACGGCGCCGAGGTGGCGGACGACCCCGGCGACGTCGTCGCTTCGCGCGCCCGCCAGCCCGAGGGAGACGAGCCGCAGCAGGCCGACCTCGGAGACGCGCCGCGAGCTCATGCGCCCAGATGCTGCCGGAACCACGCGACGGCGTGGGCGTCGACCTCCGCGGCGTGCGGCGTCTGCGGCGCGGGCTCCAGACCCGGCTCCTCGGCCAGCGCGTGGCCCATGCCGTCGATCACGACGAGGTCCGCGGGCCCGCTCGCTCCGGCCACGAGCTCCTGCGCCGGCTCGAGGAACGCGGTGGGCTCGTCCTCGGCCCCGACGACGAGCAGGGTCGGTGTGGTGCCGAGCTCGCCGACCCGGGTCACGTAGTCCATGCGGTCGGCGACGGCCTCGGACTCCGGCGTCCACTGGTAGTCGACCCCGAAGAGCTTCCCGAGCGTCGCCACGACCGGCCGCAGCTGCAGCATCGGGCTGACGCCGACGAGCGCGGTGACGTCGGCGCGCCGCGTGGTGACCTCCAGCGCGATCCCGGCCCCCGCCGACCCGCCGAACAGACCCAGCGGGCCACCGATCCCGAAGCGCTCGCGCAGCGCGCCCAGCGCCGCGTCGAACTCGTCGGCGGCCTCGGCGTTGACCGGCCCGTGCATGAGCATGACCGCGTCCTCGTACCCGAGGCCCATCAGCTCGTCCATGCCGCCCGCGGGCAGCCGCGCGCCCATCGTCGGCAGGCCGAGATAGATCCGCCACGCGTCGAGGCCCGCGAGCGGCAGCGCCGCCGCGAAGGCCGCCTCGCTGCGCGGCGCGTCCATGAGGTGCCAGCCGACGACGACCGGCGCGTCGGCGCGGGCACCGCTCTCGGGCGGCACCGCGAGGAAGGGGACGCCTGCCGCGGTTCCGGTCTCGGCCATGGGGAGCTCCTCACTCTCGAACTGTACGGCGTCCAGCCTACTGGACGGTGTACAGTTCGTCCATGCCCAGGACCCCCGGTCAGCGTGCCGGACTCACCCACGAGGCCGTGCTGGACGCCGCGCGCACGGTGGTCGCCGCCCGCGGGGTGCCCGGGCTCTCGATGCGCTCGGTGGCGGGCGAGCTGGGCGTCGCACCCAACGCGCTCTACAGCCACGTCGCCGACAAGGACGCGCTGGTCGACGCGCTCCTCGACGACCTGCTCGGATCCCTGACCCCCCCGCCGGCGGACGCCGACCCCGCCGCCGGGCTCCGCGGGATCATGCTCGCGACGTTCGACCTGCTCGGGCGGCACGCGGACCTGGTGCCGCTCTACCTCGCACGCCAGGGCGCCCGCGGGCCGCACGCCCGCGCGCTGGGCGAGGCGATGGTGGTGCTGCTCGCGCGCCTCGGGGTCGACGAGGCGGCGTCGGGCCGGGTCGTGCGCGCGCTCATCGTCAGCACGCTGGGCTTCGCCGCGCTCGCCGCCGCCGACGCGCCGCTGGGGAACGCCGAGCTGCGCGCCGACCTCGAGGTCACGCTGGACTGGATCGTCCGGGGTGCCGCGACCTAGCGCAGCCGCGCCCCGACCCGCTCGGACGCGGTCTCGACGGCCGCGTCGCGCCGGGCGGACGCCTCCTCGAGGGTCAGCGTCCGGTCGGGGGCGCGCAGGCGCAGCGCGAAGGCGAGCGAACGCTTACCCTCCCCGACCTGCGGGCCCGTGTAGACGTCGAACAGGCGCACGTCCTCGACGAGGTCGCCGCCGCCGTCGCGCAGCGCCGAGACCACCGCGGCGGCGGGCACGGCCTGGTCGAGGACCAGCGCCACGTCGAGCAGCACCGGCGGGAACGAGGACACGGCGGGCACCGGGCGGTCCTCGGCGAGCGGGAGCCGGTCGAGCTCGAGCTCCATCGCGCAGGTCCGGGCGGGCAGGCCGAGCGCCTCGAGGACCTTCGGGTGCAGCTCGCCGGCGTGCCCGACGAGCGTGTCGCCGAGGTGCAGCGCCGCGCAGCGTCCGGGGTGCCAGGGCGCGTGGACGTCGGCGGTCACGGTCAGCTCCGCGCCGTACACGCGGCCCACGAGGCGGGCGGCCTCGACGGCGTCGGCCCAGTCGGCGGGACGGCCCGGGCCCCACCAGCCGGCGCGCTCCCACGCGCCGGTGAGCACCGCGCCGACCCGCAGCGGCTGGGAGGGCAGGCCCTCGAGCACCGAGGCGATCGCCGCGTCGTCCGGGCGGGTGTCGACGGGCAGCACCGGGGCCGTGGGCTGGTCGCCCGGACCCGGCCGCACCACCTGGCCGATCTGGTAGAGCGCGAGATCGCGCAGGCCGCGGGAGACGTTGCGGACCACGGCGTCGAGCAGGCCGGGCAGCAGCGTCGTCGCCATCAGCGAACGGTCGGCGTCGAGCGGATTCGCCAGGCGCAGCGCGTTGCGGCGGTCGTCGTCGGCGTCGAGGCCGAACGCGTCGAACACCGCGGGGGCCACGAACGGCGAGGGCAGCACCTCGTCGTACCCGGCGTCGGCCAGCGCCCGCGACACCTGGCGCCGGCGGCGCTGGGCGAGCGTGAGGCCGGTGCCCGGCCGCGCGGCGGGCAGCTCCGACGGGATGCCTTCGTAGCCCTCGAGCCGCAGGACCTCCTCGACGAGGTCGGCCGGGCGCGTGAGGTCGGGGCGCCACGTCGGCGGCACGGCCCGCAGGCCGGCACCGCCGCTGTCCCCGGGGTCGGCGCCGGCGACCTCGACGGCGCAGCCGATCTGGGAGAGCCGCCGGACCACGGCCCCGCGCTCGTAGCGGGTGCCGGCGACGCGGTCGGGCAGGTCGAGGGCCATGACGACGGGCTCCGGGGCGGTCACGCCGCCCTCGTCGGTGACGCCCGGGGCGACGGTCGCGCCGCCGTAGTTGGCGAGCAGCCAGGCGGCGCGGTCGGTGGCGGCGCGCGCCACGCCCGGGTCGACCTCGCGCTCGAAGCGGCGCGCGGCCTCGCTGGGCAGCCGATGGCGGCGGGCCGCGCGGGCGACCGACGGCGCGTCCCAGGTGGCGGCCTCGAGCAGGACGTCCGAGGTCCCGGTGCCGACCTCGGTGCTCGCCCCGCCCATGACGCCCGCGAGGCCGATCGGCCCGGAGTCGTCGGTGACGACCACGTCGTCGACGTCGAGGGCCCGCTGGGCGTCGTCCAGCGTGGTGATCTTCTCGTCGGCCGTGGCGCGCCGGACGACGACCTCACCGGTGACGGTGGCCGCGTCGTAGGCGTGCATCGGCTGGCCCAGCTCCAGCATCACGTAGTTGGTGACGTCGACGGCCAGCGAGATCGGACGGACCCCGCAGAGCAGCAGGCGCCGGCGCAGCCACCACGGCGACGGGGCGGTGGGGTCGAGCTCGGTGACCCGGCGGGCGACGAAGCGCCGGCACTGCGAGGACGGGTCGAGCCGCACGGGCCAGGCTGTGTCGTCGCTGCCGTCCTGGGCGGGCAGGTCGTGGCCGAGCAGCGCCGGATCGCCGTAGGGCGCGTCCAGCGCGCACGCGAGCTCGCGGGCCAGGCCGCGCACCGAGAGGCAGTAGCCGCGGTCGGGCGTCACGGCGATGTCGAGCACGGCGTCGTCCAGCCCGAGCAGCGCCGCCCCGTCGTCGCCGGGGTCGGCGGTGCCGGGCGGCAGCACGAGGATGCCGCTGTGGTCGTCACCGAGGCCCAGCTCGTCGAGCGCGCAGATCATGCCGTCGGAGACGCGGCCGTAGGTCGTGCGCGCCGCGATCGCGAAGTCGCCGGGCAGCACCGCGCCGGGCAGGGCGACCACGACGAGGTCGCCCTCGGCGAAGTTGGTCGCGCCGCAGACGATCCCGCGCGTGCCGGTGTCCTCCTCGTCGTGCTCCGGCCCCACGGCCCGGGTCGAGCTCCGCTGCGCTTCCTCTCCCACGTCGACCCGGCAGTACCGGATCGGCTTCTTGAACTCGGTGAGCTCCTCGACCGACGCGACGCGGCCGACCACGAGCGGGCCGGTCGTCGTCGGGACGGGGAGGACGTCCTCGACCTCGAGCCCGACCCGGATCAGCGCCTCGGCGACGGCGTCGGCCGTCGGCGCGGGAGCGTCGTCCTGCGAGGACAGGTCGACGTGCTCGAGGAGCCACGAGACGGGGACGCGCACGGCGGGGCCTTTCTGGAGCTCTGGGGAAGGAGTCGAGGGCCGGGGCTCAGGGCTGAGTCGAGATCAAGGTTCGACGGCGAACGCCGAGGTGAACCGCACGTCGCCCTCGACCATGTCGCGCATGTCGGGCAGCCCGTTGCGGAACATCAGCGTGCGCTCGAGGCCCATCCCGAAGGCGAAGCCGGAGTAGACGTCCGGATCGACGCCGCAGGCGCGCAGGACGTTGGGGTCGACCATGCCGCAGCCGCCCCACTCGACCCAGCCGGCGCCGCCCTTCTTCTGCGGGAACCAGACGTCGGGCTCGGCCGACGGCTCGGTGAACGGGAAGTACGACGGCCGCAGGCGGATCGTCGACTCCTCGCCGAACATCGCGCGGGCGAACGCGTCGAGCGTGCCCTTGAGGTGGGCCATGGTCAGGCCCTTGTCGATGGCCAGGCCCTCGATCTGGTGGAACACCGGGGTGTGGGTGGCGTCCAGCTCGTCGGTGCGGAACGTCCGTCCCGGGCACACGACGTAGACGGGCAGGTCACGCTCGAGCAGGGCGCGGATCTGCACCGGCGACGTGTGGGTGCGCAGCACCTGGCGGGCCGCGGCGGGCTCCACGTGGAAGGTGTCCTGCATCGTGCGCGCCGGGTGGTCGGGCAGGAAGTTCAGCGCGTCGAAGTTGAACCACTCCGACTCGACCTCGGGACCCTCGGCGACCTCGTAGCCCATCGCGACGAAGATGTCGGCGATCCGCTCCGAGAGCTGCGTGAGTGGGTGGCGGCTGCCGCGCGGGTGCCGGTCGCCGGGCAGCGTGACGTCGACGGCCTCCTCGGCCAGCATCCGCTCGTCGCGCTCGGCGGAGAGCACCTCGTGGCGCTCGTCGTACGCGGCCTGGATGGCCACGCGGACCTCGTTGACCCGCTTGCCCGACTCCGAGCGCGCCTGCGGCGGCAGCGCCCCGATCTCGCGGCGTGCGGTGAGCACCGGCGAGCGGTCGCCGAGGTGGGCGGGCTTGAGCGCGGTGAGCGCCTCGAGCGTGTCGGCGTTCGCGAACGCCGACGAGGCGCCCGCGCGGGCGGCGTCGAGCGTCTCGGGGTCGAGCGCCGCGACCTGCTTGGGGTCGTAGAGGTCGTTGGTGCCGGACATCGAGGTCGTCTCGCTCCTGCAGCTTCTCACGGGATGCCGTACGGGACGTCCGATCGTATCGGAGCAGGTCGAACCGGCTCCACGGCGACACCTGCCTCGACCGATCCGTCACTTCATCATGTGACTACCTACACAGATGATCTGATGGCTCGAGATGGTGATCTACTTTGCGCAGACCGCGTGACGGGCGCGGCTCCGTCAGGGGTGAGGACGAGAGGAGTCGCATGCGCTCGACCCGGCTGGTGGTCCTCGCGAGCATCGCCACCGCCGTGGTAGGTCTCACGGCGTGCTCGTCGTCCGGGCGGGAGAGCGCAGCGCCCGCTGCGGTCACGCTCACCAACTGCGGTGTGCCGGTCGCGCAGCACGGGCCCGCGACGAGGGCCGTCGCGATCGACCAACCGGCGGTCGAGCTACTGCTCGCCCTCGGTCTCGGCGACCGGATGGTCGGCTACGCCACGAGCGACAGTCGGCTCCTGCCCGAGCTCGAGCCGGAGGCGGCGCGCGTCCGACCGTTCGACGCGCCGTACCCGTCGCTCGAGTCCGTCCTCGAGCGCGCGCCCGACCTCATCTACACGACCTTCGACTACACGCTGACCGACGAAGGCGTCGCCGACCGCCGACGGTTCACCGACGCCGGTATCGCCACCTACCAGTCGCCCACCGAGTGCGGTGGCCAGGACGCCGTTCAACCGCGACCGCTGACCACCGACGACCTCTACCGTGAGATCGGCGAAGTCGCGGCACTGTTCGGGGCGGCCGACCGCGGAGATCGGCTGGTGGCCGACCTGCGATCGCGGGAGGCGTCCGCGACCGCCGGACCGGGCGCGCCTCCGGTGCGGATGGCCTGGTGGTACTCCTCCACCACGACCCCGTACATCGCCGGCTGCTGCGGGGCCCCCGGAATGATCACGCGCGCGGTGGGTGCCACCAACGCCTTCGAGGACTCACGTCAGCTCTGGCCCGAGACCGGCTGGGAGGCGATCGTGGACAGGGACCCCGACGTGCTCGTCCTCGCCGACCTCGCCCGGGGGGAGGACGGGGACAGCGCCGAGGCCAAGAGGCGCTTCCTCGAGTCCG
Source organism: Actinomycetospora sp. 2LY8.5 (assembly GCF_057180585.1). Taxonomy (NCBI): domain Bacteria; kingdom Bacillati; phylum Actinomycetota; class Actinomycetes; order Pseudonocardiales; family Pseudonocardiaceae; genus Actinomycetospora; species Actinomycetospora sp. 2LY8.5. The sequence continues at coordinate 10,211 of NZ_JBXUHE010000055.1, read as the reverse complement.
ACCCGGTCGCACGCAACCTCACCGCGGTGCGTGAACGGCGGTACATCGTCATCGACGGCACGAGCATGGACCCCTCGATCCGGAACGTGGCGGCCATCGAACAGGTCGCCGCGGGCCTGCGGACGCTGGGGCTGCGCCCGTGAGCACGGATGGCGAGGTCCTCGCCGGGTGGGAGGACCAACAATCCGCCTACGTGGCGGCGCGCGAAGCGCGCTTCGAGGCGATCCTCGACGTGCTCGCCCTGCAGTTGCCGACGCCCTTCACGGTGGTGGACCTCGGGTGCGGACCGGGGTCGCTCACCCTCCGCCTCCTGCGGCGGTTTCCCGAAGCGACGGTCGTCGGTGTGGACCACGACCCGGCGCTGCTCACCCTGGCCCGCCGTGGCGTCGAGACATTCGGGGCCCGCGCGGCCCTGGTCGATGCCGACCTGCTGGGCACCGAGTGGGTGCAGCACGTCCGGGACGCCGCCGCGCAGCCGCCGTCCGCGGTGGTCTCGACGACGGCTCTGCACTGGCTCCCGGCCGAGAAGCTCGTCCCGACGTTCGCGTCGATCCACGGCCTGCTGCCCGACGGTGGGGTCTTCCTCGACGGCGACAACCTGCGCTTCGACGGACGGACTCCACGCATGGCGCGCTGGGCGCGCGAGCACGAGGCCGCGAACACCCGGGGCGCCCTGGCCGCCGGAGCCGACGACTGGGACACCTGGTGGGACCGGGCCCTCCGGCTTCCCGGCATGGCCGAGCTCGCCGAGGAGCGCACCCGTCGCTTCGCCGGTCGGGACCCCAACCCGCCGACCGCCCTGGACTTCCGCCTCGCCGCCCTCGGCCACGCGGGCTTCGTCGAGGTCGGCACGGTCTGGCAGCTCTTCGACGACTTCGTCGTCTACGGAGTCGCCTGACGTGTCCCGGGTGGTCGGCGATCGCGTTCGACGCCGGGTCCCCACCGCCCTGTGGCCTGCGGCGGTCGTCCTCCTGCTGTTCTCGGTGGCGGCCACCGCGACCATCGGGCCCGCCGACCTCTCGGTCGGCCAGGTCGTCGACGTCGCCGTCAGCCGCCTGCTGGGCCGGGACCTCGCGCCGGCCGACGTCCTGCGGGGGGTCATCGTCTGGGACGTCCGCCTGCCGCGGGGCTTCCTCGCCCTGTGCTGCGGCGCCGGCCTGGGGATCTGCGGGACCGTGCTGCAGTCGCTGCTGCGCAACCCTCTCGGAGACCCCTACATCCTCGGGATCTCCTCCGGCGCGTCCGCGGGCGCGGTGATCGTCTCCGTGCTCGGCGTCGGCGCCATGCTCGGACTCTCGGGTGGCGCGTTCGTCGGCTGCCTGGTCGCGATCACCGCCGTCCTCGCGCTGACCAGGGTCGCCGGGGCCGGGCCGGACCGCCTCGTCCTGGCCGGCGTCGCGGTCACCCAGTTGCTCTCCGCGCTCACCTCGTTCCTGGTCGTCACGTCCGCGGACCCCGAGCAGACCCGTGGCGTGCTCTTCTGGTTGCTCGGCTCGGTCGCCGGGGCCCGCTGGTCCGACGGCGCCGTCGTCTTCGTCGTGGTCCTGCTCGGTGGCGCGGTGTGCCTGAGCCAGGCCCGGACCCTCGACGCCTTCGCCTTCGGTGAGGACGCGGCCGCCGCGCTCGGGATCCAGGTCGCCCGCGCCCGGACGGTCCTGCTGGTCACCACCGCTGCCACCACCGCCGTCGTCGTCAGCGCCGTGGGCGCGATCGGCTTCGTCGGCCTGGTCCTCCCCCACGCGGCACGCGCCCTCGTCGGCCCGGCGCACCGGCTGCTGCTGCCCACCACCGCGTTGCTGGGCGCGATCTACCTGACCTGGGTCGACGCCGTCGCCCGCGTGATCATCGCACCGCAGGAGATGCCGGTCGGCGTGGTCACCGCCCTGCTCGGAGTGCCGGTCTTCGCCCTCATCCTCGGCCGCCGGGGCCGGCGATCGTGACGCTGCGCTCCGTGGAGGCGTCCTGGTCGGCGGGCGGGGTCCTCGTCGTCGACGGCGTCAGCCTCACCGTCGAGCCCGGGGCGACGCTCGGGCTGCTCGGACCCAACGGCTCCGGCAAGTCCTCGCTGCTGCGCCTCCTCGCCGGGCTGCGCACCACGACCTCGGGGGTGGTCACGCTGGACGGGCACGAGCTGCCCGGCTGGCGGCGCTCCGAGCTCGCCCGCCGCATCGCGGTCATGGACCAGCAGGCGGTCACCGAGCTCGACCTGCTCGTCGCCGACGTGATCGGTCTCGGCCGCACCCCGCACCGCGGCGCGTGGGCGGGCCCCGGGGAGGCCGACGAGCGCGCCGTGCGGGAAGCCGCCGAGGTCGTCGGGGTCGACGGTCTGCTCGGCCGCTCCTGGCACTCGCTCTCGGGCGGCGAGCGCCAGCGCACCCAGCTCGCCCGGGCGCTCGCCCAGCAACCCCTCGAGCTGCTGCTCGACGAACCCACGAACCATCTCGATGTCAACCACCAGCTGGAGATCCTCGATCTCGTCCGCGGCCTGCCCCTGACCGCCGTCGTCGCCCTGCACGATCTTGATCTTGCCGCGCAGTTCTGCGACGTCCTGGCCGTCCTCGTGGCGGGCCGTCTACGCGCCGTCGGACCCCCGCGCGAGGTGCTCACTCCCGAGCTCATCGCCGAGGTCTTCGGCGTCGACGCGGTCGTCGGGGAGGACGAAGCGGGCCTGTGGGTGCGGTGCCGGCCGTTGCGGTGACCGATCAGACGCGCTGGGCGCGCGCCGACGCGTAGAGGCACACCGCCGCGGCCGTCGCCAGGTTCAGGCTCTCCGCCCGGCCGTGGATCGGGACGCGCACCCGGTGGTCGGCGAGGGAGGCGGTCCGGTCGTCGAGCCCGTGGGCCTCGCTGCCGAACACCCACGCGGTGGGCCGCGCGAGCAGGGCGTCGGCGCCGGCGTCGAGCACGGTCTCGCCGCCGCCCGCGGCCGCCAGCAGGGTCAGACCCCGCCCGCGCAGCGCGTCCACCACCGCGTCGACGTCGCGGGAGACCCCCAGCGGGAGATGGAACAGGCTGCCCATGGTCGAGCGCACGCACTTGCCGTTGTGCGGGTCGACGGCATCCCCCGCCAGGATCACCGCGCCGGCGCCCGCGGCGTCGCTCGTGCGGATGACCGTGCCGGCGTTGCCGGGGTCGGCGACGCCGACGAGCACGGCGACCAGGCGCGGCGCGGCACCGAGGGCCGTGTCGAGGTCGACGGTGACCGTGGAGCAGACGGCGGCGACGCCCTGCGGGGTCACGGTGTCCGAGAGCCCGGCCGCGGCCTTCTCGGTGACGCGGGCGGTGCGGATCCCGGCGGCGGTCGCCCGGTCCTCCAGCGCGGGGTCCCGGTCGGCGACGGCGTCGGTGAGGAAGAGGTCGTGCACCCTGCGGTTCGTGTCCCCGTCCCCGGCCTCCTCGGCCCAGGTCAGCGCTTCGTGCACCGGACGCACGCCCTCGACGAGGAAGCGCCCGGCCTCGAGACGCGCCGCGCGCCGCAGCAGCTTGCGGGCTGCGGCGACGCGCGGCGTGCGCTCGGTGAGGAGTCCTGGGCTCAGGCGGCGTCCTCGTTCTTCGTGTTCTTGTCAGCGGCGTTCTTGTCCGCGGGGACCGCCGCGCGGGCGACCTCGACGAGCGCGGTGAACGCCGCCGGGTCGGACACGGCGATCTCCGCGAGGTTCTTGCGGTCGACCTCGACGCCGGCGAGCTTGAGGCCCTGCATGAACCGGTTGTAGGTCATGTCGTTGGAGCGCGCCGCCGCGTTGATGCGGGTGATCCACAGCTGACGGAAGTCGCCCTTGCGCTGCTTGCGGTCGCGGTACGCGTACGTCAGCGAGTGGAGCGTCTGCTCCTTGGCCTTGCGGTAGAGCCGGGAGCGCTGGCCGCGGTAGCCGCTGGCCATCTCCAGGGTCGTGCGTCGCTTCTTCTGCGCGTTGACCGCGCGCTTCACGCGTGCCACGTGGTCCTGCCTTCGATCGAATCAGGGGCGGGTGGGTCCGCCTGAGGGGGTTCGGCGGGTGCGGGGTGGGGCTCAGAGCCCGCCGAGCAGGCGCTTGACGCGGCCGGTGTCCTGGGGCGCGACCTCGGTGTTGCCGGAGAGCTGGCGCGTCTTGTGGCTGGACTTCTTCTCCAGCAGGTGGCGCTTGCCGGCCTTCTCGCGCAGCAGCTTGCCGCTGCCGGTCACCTTGATGCGCTTCTTGGTGCCGCTGTGCGACTTGTTCTTCGGCATGTCCTGTCCTTGCTCCTCGAGCGGATCGGGGTCTCTCCGCCGGGGGGTGTCGACGTCCGTACCGACGCTCACGGTGACGGTACGGGCGCCCGGGAACCCGGCCGTGCCCACCCCGGGGTGGGCGCGGCCGGTCGTGCGGGAAGGTCAGCCCGCCGGCTCGGGGGCCGGTTCGGCCTGCTCCTGCGCGGCGCGGGGCGCCTTCTGCGGCTTCTTGTTCGGCGCGAGGACCATCGTCATGTTGCGGCCGTCCTGCTTCGGCGTGGCCTCGACGTAGCCCAGCTCACCGACGTCCTCCGCGAGGCGCTGCAGCAGGCGGAAGCCCAGTTCCGGGCGCGACTGCTCGCGGCCACGGAACATGATGGTGACCTTGACCTTGTGACCCTGCCCGAGGAAGCGGGTCACGTGACCCTTCTTCGTCTCGTAGTCGTGAGGGTCGATCTTCGGCCGGAGCTTCTGCTCCTTGATCACCGTCTGCTGCTGGTTGCGCCGCGACTCGCGGGCCTTCTGCGCGCTCTCGTACTTGAACTTGCCGTAGTCCATGAGCTTGCAGACCGGCGGGCGGGCCTGGGCGGCCACCTCGACCAGGTCGAGGTCGGCCTCGCGGGCCAGGCGGAGGGCGTCCTCGATACGGACGATCCCGACCTGCTCGCCGTTGGGGCCGACCAGTCGCACCTCGGGAACGCGGATGCGCTCGTTGATGCGGGTCTCTGTGCTGATGAGCTCTCCTCGGGTCCGTGGCACTGTCCCTGCGACCCGGCGTGAGCAGCCCCGATGAACGTCGGGCCCCGCGCCACGCGAGGTGGCGGCAGGGCCCACGGTCGACCGATCCATGCCTCCCGCGGGAGACGGCGTCGCCGAGCCACTCACGTGCCTCGGCTCCTGGACCGGAACCCGCTCACCTGTGGCGGTGGACGGGTGGGAGCCCGGGGCTCCACTTGCCGCTCGGTGGACGCGGAACCCCCACCGAGCTGGTCGCTCACCGCACAACGTACCACTGCGCTGCGGTGTTCCCCGGTCGCGGGGTCAGCCGGCCTTCTTCGCCCGGCTCTTGCGGACCGGCCCGGCGTCGGGCTCGACGAGCTTGGCGAGGAACTGGCCGGTGTAGCTCTCGGGCACCGCCGCGATCTGCTCCGGCGTGCCCTGGGCGACGACGGTGCCGCCGTTGTTGCCGCCCTCGGGACCCATGTCCACGACCCAGTCGGACACCTTGATGATGTCCAGGTTGTGCTCGATGACGAGCACCGTGTTGCCCTTGTCGACCAGCCCGTTGATGACCCCGAGCAGCTTGCGGATGTCCTCGAAGTGCAGGCCGGTGGTCGGCTCGTCGAGGATGTAGATCGTCCGGCCCGCGGAGCGCTTCTGCAGCTCCGAGGCGAGCTTGACGCGCTGGGCCTCGCCGCCGGACAGGGTCGGCGCGGGCTGGCCGAGGCGCACGTAGCCCAGACCGACCTCGGTGAGCGTCTGCAGGTGGCGGTGGATCGCGCCGATCGGTTTGAAGAACTCGGCGGCCTCCTCGATCGGCATGTCGAGGACCTCGGCCACGTTCTTGCCCTTGTAGTGCACCTCGAGGGTCTCGCGGTTGTACCGTGCGCCCTTGCACACCTCGCAGGGCACGTAGACGTCGGGCAGGAAGTTCATCTCGATCTTGATCGTGCCGTCGCCCGCGCACGCCTCGCAGCGCCCGCCCTTGACGTTGAACGAGAACCGTCCGGGCCCGTAGCCGCGCACCTTCGCCTCGTTGGTGGCGGCGAAGAGCTTGCGCATGTGGTCCCAAACGCCGGTGTAGGTCGCCGGGTTGGACCGCGGCGTGCGCCCGATCGGCGACTGGTCGACGCGCACGAGCTTGTCGAGGTGCTCGATGCCGGTGACCCGGGTGTGGCGCCCCGGGACCTGGCGGGCCTTGTTGAGCTTGTTGGCCAGCACCGTCGCGAGGATGTCGTTCACCAGCGTCGACTTGCCCGACCCGGACACACCGGTGATCGACACCAGGCAGCCGAGGGGGAAGTCGACGTCCACGTCGTGCAGGTTGTGCTCGCGCGCGCCGACGACGCCGACCTGGCGCTTCTTGTCGACGGGCCGACGGACCGGCGGGACCGGGATCTCCTCACGGCCGGCCAGGTAGGCCCCGGTGAGCGACTCCTCGCTCTGCTCGAGACCGGCGACCGGCCCGGAGTAGACGACGCGCCCGCCGTGCTCGCCCGCGCCCGGGCCGATGTCGACCACCCAGTCGGACGCGCGGACGGTGTCCTCGTCGTGCTCGACGACGATGAGCGTGTTCCCCAGGTCGCGCAGCCGCGACAGCGTGTCGATCAGCCGGCGGTTGTCGCGCTGGTGCAGCCCGATCGAGGGCTCGTCGAGGACGTAGAGCACGCCGACCAGGCCCGACCCGATCTGCGTGGCCAGCCGGATGCGCTGGGCCTCGCCACCCGAGAGCGTCGCCGCGGCGCGGGCCAGCGACAGGTAGTCGAGCCCGACGTCGAGCAGGAAACCGAGGCGGGCGTCGATCTCCTTGAGCACCGCACCGGCGATGACCTGCTCGCGGTGGCCGAGGACCAGGCCCGTCATGAACTCGGCGCAGTCGGCCACCGAGAGCGCGCAGACCTCGGCGATCGAGCGGTCGCCCAACGACTGGTGGCGCAGGGTGACCGCGAGGATCTCGGGCTTGAGCCGCGTGCCGCCGCAGGCGGGGCACGGGACGTCGCGCATGTAGCCCTCGTAGCGCTCGCGGGCGCTGTCGGACTCGGCCTGGTCGAGCCGGCGCTCGAGGAACGGCACAACACCCTCGAACGAGGCGTAGTACGAGCGCTCGCGGCCGTAGCGGTTGCGGTAGCGCACGTGCACCTGCTCGTCGGAGCCGTGCAGCACCGCCTTCTGCACGCGCGCCGGCAGTTTGCGCCACGGGGCGTCCATGCGGAAGCCGACCTGCTCGGACAGCGCCGTGAGCAGCCGCGTGAAGTACTCGGCGGACTGGCCGATCGCCCAGGGCGCGATGGCGCCGTCGGCGAGCGAGAGCTCGTCGTCGGGCACCAGCAGCTCGGGGTCGACCTCCTTCTTGATGCCCAGGCCGGTGCACGTCGGGCAGGCGCCGTAGGGCGAGTTGAAGGAGAAGGCGCGGGGCTCGAGGTCGTCCACCTGGAGCTGGTGGCCGTTGGGGCAGGCCATCCGCTCGGAGAAACGACGCTCGCGCTCCGGGTCGTCCTCGGCGAGGTCGACGAAGTCGAGCACGAGGATGCCCTCGGCCAGGCGCAGCGCGGTCTCGACCGAGTCGGTGAGGCGCTGCTTGGCGCTCGACTTCACCGACAGGCGGTCGACCACCACCGCGATGTCGTGCTTCTCCTGCTTCTTCAGCGTCGGCGGCTCGGAGAGCGGATAGACCGTGCCGTCGACCAGCACGCGGGAGTAGCCCTGCCCCTGGAGCTGGCTGAACAGGTCGACGTACTCGCCCTTGCGGCCGCGGATGACCGGCGCGAGGACCTGGAACCGGCGGCCCGGCTCCATCTCGAGCACCTGGTCGACGATCTGCTGCGGCGTCTGCTTGGAGATGATCTCGCCACAGGTCGGGCAGTGGGGCGTGCCGGCCCGCGCGTAGAGGAGCCGCAGGTAGTCGTAGACCTCGGTGATGGTGCCGACCGTGGAGCGGGGGTTGCGGCTGGTGGACTTCTGGTCGATCGACACCGCGGGCGAGAGGCCCTCGATGAAGTCGACGTCGGGCTTGTCCATCTGCCCGAGGAACTGGCGTGCGTAGGCCGACAGCGACTCCACGTACCGGCGCTGGCCCTCGGCGAAGATCGTGTCGAACGCCAGGCTCGACTTGCCGGAGCCCGACAGGCCGGTGAAGACGACCAGGCTGTCCCGGGGCAGGTCGAGGTCGACGCCCGTGAGGTTGTGCTCACGGGCGCCCTGGACGACGAGACGATCGACCACGTGCGGGGCCTCCAGGCTCGGGGCGAGACGTGCCGGGGTGACGACACGCCCCTGTGGATATCTGGGTCGGATGTCTCTTCCCCCGGTCCTCTCCATGCTAGGAGCGACCCCCGACAACGGCCGTGCCACCTCGGTTCCGCGCGACCGGGGTGGGCGTGCGGGCGACGACCGGTTGGGCCGTGCGAGTGGTCAGTCCGCCGGATAGCGCCGGGCGTACCAGGTGGGCGGTTCACCGAACAGATCCGCGAAGTCGCGGGAGAGATGTCCCTGGTCGGCGTAGCCGAGCGTCGCGGCCAGGTCCGCCCAGTCGACCCGGCCGCCTGCCTCGAGCCGCCCGACGACCTCCTCGAGCCGGTAGCGCCGGATGACCCACTTCGGGCCGAGGCCGACGTGCTCGGCGAACAGCCGCTGCACGGTGCGCATCCCGAGCCCGGCCGAGGCGGCGAGCCGGTCGACGCGCGCGATCGTCGGGTCGGCGGCGATCTGCGCGACGAGCTCGCCTGCCTGCTGCGCGGCGCGGGGAGGCTCGCCGTCCGGGAGGCGGGCGCGGAGCCAGCCGCCCATGTCCCCGTCCCACAGCGGCCCGCCGGCGAGTCCCGGCACGTCGGCGACGTCGAGCTCCCGGTCGACGAGCGCGCTGACCGGCCCTGCGGCGAGCGCCCGGAACACCCCGGGCCGGAAGGCTGCCCCGACCACCGAGCTGCGCCCCTCCAGCGTCCGGACCATGTGCCGGCTCCGGGGACCGACGACGTGCGGCGGCGCGTCGCCGATGGCCGAGACGTGCACCTGCGGCAGCGGCACGATCTTCTGGCGGTAGGGCTCCGCGTACTCCCAGGACGCCGTCCAGAGCCGCGACACCCAGGGTGCGAGGCGCTCGTCGGGCTCGTGCCCGGCGATCCGCTGCGCGGTGCGCCAGTGCCCGCCGAGCTCCCGTGGGTCGCGCCGTGGGTCGCGCCGTGGGTCGCGCATCTGTCGCGTTCCTCCATGACCCGGGCCGTCGGTGCTGGCTAGCGTCCCGCCTCGTGTTCCCCGACTTCACGCCCCGGCCCCACCTCGTCGCCGCCGCCGCGGCCCCGCACGAGAAGCTCCTCGACGCGGCCGCCGACCAGCTCGACGCCCTCGTGCCCTGCGCGGGCTGGACCGTTCGCGACCTCGCCGAGCACATGATGACGTGGACGCCGGTGCTCGCCGGTGCGGGACGCGGCGCGCCGCCGGAGCCCGCCCCCCGCGCCCTCGGGGACGGCTGGCCGGCCGTGCTCGGGGCCGAGCGCGACGACCTCGTGGCGGTCTTCGGCGAACCGCAGGCCTGGCAGGGCACCACGACGATGACGAGCTCGGAGATCCCGTCGGCGGTCGTCGGCACGATGACGCTGTGCGAGCTGGTGCTGCACGCCTGGGACCTCGGTCGCGGGCTCGGCGAGCCGGTGAGCTGGGACGACGCGCTGCTCGCGGAGGTCCACGAGGCGCTCTCCCAGCTCACGCCGCTGGGCCGGCAGATGGGCGCGTTCGGCCCGGCCGTGGACGTCCCCGCCGACGCGCCGCTGCTCGATCGCGTCGTCGCCGTGGCGGGCCGCGACCCGGCCTGGACGCCCTGAGCCACGGACCTGATCGGACCTGTGCAACGACGCGCGGGTGGGCGCGCCGGGCCGGCGTCGTCGCCATGGACCGCGGGCAGGATGGAGGCCATGGACGAGGTCGACCCGGCGGACCTGGCGCGGCTGCGGTCGCGCAAGGGCCTGGACCGCCGAGACGGGTGGCGGGTGCCGGCACCGCGCCGTGGTGATGAGCGAGGACGAGATCCCGCGGTGCGAGGACTGCGGCGAGACGCTGAGCCCGGACGCCCTCCGCACGGCGGGCCACAAGCCCGTGCGGCGCTAGGTGTACCCGGCCAGGAGGTTGGTGACGGTGCGGCGTGGCTGATTGCACAAGGAAGGCCCTTCGGGCGGGGTGGAGGTGTCTGACGCCGCCGCCACGCCACGAAGGGCCTTCCCGTGCACGCTAACGCCCGCCTGACCTTCCACGGGCGCACCACTTTGGTGCGTCGTGTCCGCATCGATGACCGCCCGGTTGCGCATGTCGC
>NZ_JBXUHE010000054.1:0-33172 GCF_057180585.1 Actinomycetospora sp. 2LY8.5 | reverse complement strand
AGATGGTCGTCGATGTAGACGTAGAGTCCGGTCAGGAGGGTGTCCAGGTCTGTCGTCACAAACGGATCTTGGGCGCCCTCCGCCCTCCTTCCCGGCCACCACGCCGTTCGGACTTACTCGTCTAGGTGCCCGCGGCGCACCCAAGCAACCTGCGTGCAACCTCTGCCCTCGATGTGCGTGATCGGCTTCACTGTCTTCCACGCCACACGCAGACCGTGGGCAGAGGCGGGCGGCCGCCCCGGTCGGCACGGAACGTCGCCCGCAGTGGAGGCAGCAGTGACGCAGACGGCGGAGAGCGGGCGCACCGAGACCGATCGGCGGGTGAGCACCTGGCTCACCGAGTTCGCCGACGCGCTCTCGGCCGGGGACGGCGACCGCACCGCGGCGCTGTTCGCGGACGAGTCCTACTGGCGCGACCTCGTGTCGTTCACCTGGAATCTGGTCACCGTCGAGGGGCCCGCCGGAGCCGCGGACCTGGTGCGCTCGGAGGCGGCGCGGCAGGCGTCGCCGGTGAGCTTCTCGGTCGACGGGACGCCGACCGAGGCCGGCCAAGAAGGGGATCCGGCCGGCGTCACCGAGGCGTGGCTGACGTTCGAGACCGCGATCGGGCGGGGCACCGGACACCTGCGGCTGACCGCCGAGGGCAAGGCTTGGACGCTGCTGACCACACTCGACGAGCTCAAGGGCCACGAGGAACCGCGCGGCGAGCGTCGCCCGTTCGGCACCGAGCACGGTGCGAACCCCGACCGCGTCACCTGGCGCGAGCGGCGTGAGGCCGAGGCCGCCGAGCTGGGCTACACCCGCCAGCCCGAGGTCGTGATCATCGGCGGCGGCCAGGGTGGCATCGCGCTGGGCGCGCGGCTGCGCCAGCTGGGCGTCGAGACGATCATCGTCGAGTCCAACGAGCGGCCCGGCGACTCCTGGCGCAAGCGCTACAAGAGCCTCGCCCTGCACGACCCGGTCTGGTACGACCACCTGCCCTACCTGAAGTTCCCCGACAACTGGCCGGTGTTCGCGCCGAAGGACAAGATCGGCGACTGGCTCGAGATGTACACGCGGGTCATGGAGCTGAACTACTGGGGCTCCACCACCGCGAAGAGCGCGACGTTCGACGAGTCCGCCGGGGAGTGGTCGGTCGTCGTCGACCGGGCCGGTGAGGAAGTCACGCTGCGCCCGCAGCAGCTGGTGTTCGCGCTCGGGGTCTCGGGTAAGCCGAACATCCCCGACATCCCGGGTCGCGAGAGGTTCCAGGGCGAGGTGCAGCACTCCAGCCAGCACCCGGGCCCGGACGCCTACAAGGGCAAGAAGGTCGTCGTCGTCGGGTCCAACAACTCGGCGTTCGACATCTGCGGGGCCCTCTGGGAGGTCGGCGCGGACGTGACGATGGTGCAGCGCAGCTCCACGCACATCATCAAGTCCGACACGCTCATGGAGTACGGACTCGGTGACCTCTACTCCGAACGTGCGCTCGCGGCGGGCGTCGACACCTACACCGCGGACATGATCTTCGCGTCGCTGCCGTACCGGATCATGCACACCTTCCAGAAGCCGATCTACGACAAGGCCCGCGAGGTCGACGCGGAGTTCTACCGCAAGCTCACCGAGGCGGGCTTCGACCTCGACTTCGGGGACGACGACTCCGGGCTGTTCATGAAGTACCTCCGCCGCGGCTCGGGCTACTACATCGACGTGGGCGCGGCCGACCTCGTCGCCGACGGGCGGGTCAAGCTCGCCAAGGGCCAGATCATCGAGCTGACCGAGAACGAGGTCGTGCTCGACGACGGCACCCGCCTCGAGGCCGATCTGGTCGTGCTGGCCACCGGCTACGGGTCGATGAACCAGCGCGCCGCCGACATCATCGGCCAGGAGATGGCCGACAGGGTCGGCAAGGTCTGGGGCCTCGGGTCGGACACCACCAAGGACCCCGGTCCCTGGGAGGGCGAGCAGCGCAACATGTGGAAGCCGACCCAGCAGGACAACCTGTTCTTCCACGGCGGCAACCTGCACCAGTCGCGCTTCTACTCGCTCTACCTCGCGTTGCAGCTCAAGGCGCGGTCGGTGGGCATCCCGACGCCGGTCCACGCGCGCCAGGAGTCGCACCACACGGCGTGAGGTCCGCTGCGCGCAGGCGAGCGGAAGGACGTGCTCCGGCACGTCTTTCCGCCCACCTGTCGTCAGGCACCCAGCTCGGCGCGGACCCGCTGCGCGGCACGCGGCAGGGCGCGCAGTTTCTCGTCGGCGCAGAACACCGGACCCACGCAAGCGCGGTTGATGTCCAGCCGATTTCCGGTGCGGACGGGAGTCGACCAGCGGTCGGTGGGGCACGCTGGTGACATGGAGTACACGAAGCTCGGGATGACGGGTCTCGACGTCTCCCGGATCTGTCTTGGTTGTATGAGCTACGGCGAGGCGAACGACCGGTGGCCCTGGGCGCTGCCCGCCGACCAGGCCGAGCCCTTCTTCCGCCAGGCGCTGGATGCGGGGATCAACTTCTTCGACACCGCGGACGTCTACTCCGCCGGGACGTCCGAGGAGATCACCGGGCGCTGGCTGAACCAGATGGCCGACCGGGACGAGATCGTCGTCGCCACGAAGATCTTCAATCGCATGCGTCAGGGTCCCAACGGCGCGGGTCTCTCGCGCAAGGCGATCATGACCGGCATCGACGCCTCGCTGCGCCGTCTGAACATGGACTACGTGGACCTGTACCAGATCCACCGCTGGGACTACGAGACGCCGATCGAGGAGACGCTCGAGGCGCTCCACGACGTGGTCAAGGCGGGGAAGGCGCGCTACATCGGGGCGTCGTCGATGTGGGCGTGGCAGTTCTCCAAGGCGCTGCACCTGCAGGACGTGAACGGGTGGAGCCGCTTCATCACGATGCAGGACCACTACAACCTGCTCTACCGCGAGGAGGAGCGGGAGATGCTCCCGCTCTGCGCCGACGAGGGCGTCGGGTCGATCCCGTGGAGCCCGCTCGCGCGAGGCCGCCTCACCCGCGACTGGGACGAGTCGACCGACCGCCTCGAGACCGACGAGGTCGGTAAGAAGCTCTACCGCGACACCGACCGACACATCGTCGAGAAGGTCGCCGAGGTGGCCGAGAAGCGCGGTGTCTCGCGCGCCCAGGTCGCGCTCGCGTGGGTGCTGGCGAACCCCGTCGTCGACGCGCCGATCATCGGAGCCACGAAGGAGCACCACCTCGCCGACGCGATCGCCGCACTCGACCTGCGCCTCGACGACGACGAGATCGCCGGCCTCGAGGAGCGCTACGAGCCCCGGGGCGTGGCCGGGCATCGTTGAGGCTCGGCGTCGGTCGGGCTCAGTCGTCGCCGCCGCTGTCGCCGCCGCTGTCGCCGCCGCTGTCGCCGCCGCTGTCGCCGCCGCTGTCGGACGAGGAGTCGCCGCTGTCGGACGAGGAGTCGCTGTCGTCGCCGCTGTCGGACGAGGAGTCGCCGTCGTCGCCGCTGCTCGACGCGGACGACTCGGTGTCATCGCTGCTGTCGTCGTCGCTGCTGTCGTCGTGGCTGCTGTCGTCGTGGCTGCTGTCGTCGTGGCTGCTGTCGTCGTCGCTCGACGACGAGCTCTCCGACTCCGACACGGCCCAGGAGCGGCGTTCCCCGCTGTCGTCGTCCTCCGAACTCGACGTGCTCTGCTCGGTGTCTTCCTGCTCGGTGTCTTCCTGCTCGGCGCCGTCCTGGCCGCTGGGCTCGTCGGCGACGTTCGGCTCGTCCTCGCTCGCGATGCCGTCGGTGGCTGGCTCGACCGAATCGCGGACCTGCTCGCGGACCTGCTCGCGGACCTGCTCGCGGACACGGTCCCCGATCTGGCGGGCGAGGTCTCCGCCGGTCTGCTCAGCACCGTCCCCGCCGCCGGTGGCCTCGTCGAGGGTCCGGCGGACCTCCTCCGTCGCGCGCTGGCGGGTCTCTCGCGCGATGGTCTGGCCGTCCGGGAGGTCGGTGCCCTCGGTGGGCCCGCCGTCCGGGGACCCGTCGGTGGTGCGGGCAGCGGGGACGACGCGGGCGTCACTCGCCGGCTCCGCGTCGCCGGCCGGCTCGGTGGACGTCTCGTCGGGCGCTCCGGACGGGTCGGCATCCTCCTCGTTCGCGCCGGGGACCGGCGGGGCGAGCAGCGAGGACACCGGGGCGTCGTTCGACGAGTCGGCGGGGTTCGTCGCGTCCGTGGCGCCGTCGTCCTGCGGCCTGCTCTCGGCGTCGGTCGCCGTGTCGGTGTCGGTCGGGGTCTCGCCCCCGCCGAGCGGGCTGTCCCGACCGAGCAGGCCGTCCTCGCCGAGCGGTGAGGTGACGGTCCGGAAGGGACGCGAGTACAGGGTGGAGACGTCGGGGGCGTCTGTGCCCTCGGCGTCGGGCACCGCCCGGCCGGAGCGGTCGGCGGGACCGTCGAGCAGGCCGCCGAGGGTGTCGCCGGCTGCGCGACCGAGGCCGCCGACCGCGCCGCCCGCGGTGCGTCCCAGGCCGTCGACGGTGTCGCCGGCGGTGTCGCCGAGGTCGTCGACGGCGCCGCCCGCCGTCTCGCCCACCTCGCCGACGGGGCCGCCCACGGTGCGCCCGAGGCCGCCGACCGCGCCGCCTGCGGTGCGTCCCAGGCCGTCGACGGTGTCGCCGGCGGTGTCGCCGAGGTCGTCGACGGCGCCGCCCGCCGTCTCACCGACGTCGCCGACGGTGTCGCCCGCGGCGCGGGTGACCTCACGCGGCGCCTCGCTGACCGGCCGGGTGACCGGCTCGGGGAAGTCGTCGAGGCCTCCGCCCTCGCCGAGCAGTGGGCTGCCCAGGGCCTCGAGGGAGCCCCCGCCGCGCGGCTGCGGCGGCTCGCCGGAATCGGGGAGCGCGACGGGCCGGTCGCCCGACGACGGCTCGCGGGAGACCGTCGCCGGGTCGCTCTGCGCGAGGACGGCAGGGTTGTTGCCCTGGGGGCCGCCCCGGCGCGCCGGGTCGGCCACGATGTCGTCGACCTGCTGGGCCAGGGGAGCGGTGATGTCCGTGGTGTCGGGCATCGGCGCCGCCGTCACCCGGGAGACGTCCTGCTCGAGCGTCTGGACCTGGAGCTGCAGGAGCTCGACCTGGCGCTGGGCGGCGTCGCGCTGCGCCACGAGGTCGGCCGCGCCGGTGCCGACCGTCGTCGTCGGCTGTGCCGTCGCGGCGTTGAGGCCGTCGAGGTTCCGCTGCGCGAGCACGAGGGCGGCGCGCGCCTGGTCGAGGTTGTTGTAGGCGCCGATCTGCGACTGCAGCAGGAGCATCTGCCGCTCGAGCCACTGACGCCGGTTGACGAGCGCCTGCACCTCGGTCGGGGGCCGCAGGCCGTCCAGTGCGGCGGCCCAGCGGGCCTCGGACGCGCGGGCGACGTCGAGCTGGTGCGACAGCGACGCCAGCGCCACGTTCGCCTCGGCCAGCCACTGGCCGTTCGCCGCAGGGCCGGTCGGGCGCTGGGCACCGACGGTCGAGGCCGGGTCCTCGGTCCGGTCGAGCAGCGACACCCCGCCGCCGAACGCCATGGCGACGACGAGCGTGCCGGCGATGACCGCACGGGCGCGCCGCGGCTCGCGCCGCACCCGGCGCAGCGGCACCGGCTGGCGCTTGAGGGCCGGCGGGACGGCGCCGGCGGTGCGCGGCGGACGGTCGTCGGGCGACGCGCTCCTGATCGTCGGGCCGGGCGGCGTGACGCCCGGGAGCTGCGCGACCTCCGTCTCCGGCAGCGTGTCGGCGTCGCCGCCCTCCTCGGCGTCGCCGGTCTCGGCGGTGGCGCCGGTCGGCGCCGGTTCCTCGTCCACGACCGCGGCGCGCTCGTCCGCCGGCGAGGGCGCCGTGGTGGCGTCGTCCTCCTCGGCCATGATCACCGGAGGTGTCGCTGCCGTCGACCTCAACCGCGCAGCCCTGGCCGCCGTGCGGTGAGCGGGGCAGCAGAACTTGCGCCGCGGCCCCTTCTCCGGCTGGTCGATCTCCTCGGTGCAACCGGCGAGTGCGCACTGCACGGCCATCAGGCGGTTCTCCCCTGCGGATCCATCGCGGCCAGCGATGAGGTCGTCGTCCGTCCGGCGCTCGCCACTGAGCGCGACATCACCTGTCCGGAATGAGAGCAATACGCGCTGCCATCACACAAGTGGTACGTCGAAGGCCCGGAGATGACGTCGGTGCGTGGCATGCAGGACACCCTCGTGTCGTTGAAGGTTCTATTGACGGATTGTTGAACAACCCAGACGATAGTTGACATGAACCGGTCGGGTCCAGGGTCAGGAGGGCGACGGCTCGGTGAACACCACGTCCGTCGTGCGGGGCTTGGGGAGATCGGCGCCGGGTGCGCCGGGAGATCAGCCCTCGAGGGTCTGGCCGTAGGCCTCGAGCAGGTGGGCCTCGGCGCGGCGCAGGTAGTCGTCGAGCGACGTGGCGGCGTCGAGCAGGCGGCCCTCGGCGACCTGGGTGGCGAGCGCGACGTTCTCGGCCACGTAGGGCTCGTGCATCGCCCGCGCGTCAGGGAGCACGACGAACGCGAGCCGCAGCTCGGCGACGACCCCGCGCATCTCCTCGTCGATGCGGGCGTTGCCGGCGACCGCGGCGAGCGCGAGGTGCACCGCGGCGTTGGCCGTGCCGGCGCCGTCCCAGTCGCCCGCCGCGGCGGCGCTCTCGCCCTCGCGGGCGGCCTCGACGACCGCCGACGCGGCGTCCGGGGCGACCGTGCCGCGGGCGGCCGCCTCGCGCAGGGCGCCGCACTCGAGCGAGCGGCGCAGGCCGCAGAGGTCGGCGAGGTCGCTCAGGTCGAGGCGCCGGACGAACACGCCCCGGTGGCGGTGGTGCTCGACGAGGCGCTGCGCGGAGAGCCGCTGCAGGGCCTCGCGCACGGTGTTGCGGGAGACTCCGAGGGCCTCGACGAGCTGCTCCTCGGTCAGCTGGACCCCGGGCCGCAGCGTGCCGTCGAGCACCTGGGTGCGCAGCAGCCCGGCCACCCGCTCGGACGTCGACCCGACCTCGAGCCGCCCGCGCTGCTCGGCGAGGGTGGTCGTCCAGGCGGAGGCAGCACTGCGCGTCACGGGCCGAGCGTACGCGGAACGTCCCATGATCCGATTCCTCGGCAGAGGGATTGTCGGAAGATCCGAGGATCGTGGTCTCCGTGACCGGGGTGCTCCCTGCGGGCGCGGTGCTCGGCGTCCGCGCCCACGGCGACACGGGCCTGCTCGTGGAGGTCGCCGACGTCGCTCGCGCCCTGGCCCTCCACGCCGCGCTGCGGGCCGCGCCCCCGCCCGGCCTCGTCGACCTCGTCCCGGCGGCGCGCTCGGTCCTCGTGCGCGTCGCCCCGGGGACCGACCTCGCCGCGCTGGCGGCGACGATCCGCGCGGTCCGGGTCGAGACCCCGGTGGCGGGCGCCGCCGACGGGGGCGGCGCGGTCGTCGACATCCCGGTCGTCGACATCCCGGTCGTCGACATCCCTGTCGTGTACGACGGGGCTGACCTCGCGTCCGTCGCGACGCTCACCGGGCTCACGCCCGCGGAGGTCGTCGCCGCGCACACGGGCCAGGTGTGGACGGTGGCGTTCGCCGGCTTCGCGCCGGGGTTCGGCTACCTCGCGGGCACCGACGGCCGCCTGACCGTCCCGCGTCTTCGGGTGCCGCGCACGAGCGTCCCGGCGGGCGCCGTCGGTCTCGCCGGGGAGTTCAGCGGCATCTACCCGCGGGCCTCGCCGGGCGGCTGGCAGCTCATCGGGCGCACCGACCACGAGATGTGGTGCCCGGACCGGGATCCGCCCGCAGTGCTCACGCCCGGCGTCCGGGTGCAGTTCGTGGAGCACGCGGCATGACGGGGCTCGCCGTCGTCGCGACGGGCGTGCTCGCGACCGTCCAGGACCTGGGGCGGCCGGGCCGCAGCGACCTCGGCGTCGGGGTCTCGGGCGCGGCCGACCGGCGCGCGCTGGTGCTCGCGAACCGGCTCGTCGGGAACGCCCCGGGTGCGGCGGGGCTGGAGGTCACGGCGGGCGGGCTGGTGCTTCGTGCCGGGGGGCGTCTGGTGGTCGCCGTGACCGGCGCGACCGGCCCGGTGCTGGTGCGGCGTCCGAGCGGGAGGCTGCGCCCGGCCGGGCTGGCCCGTCCCGCGGTCCTCGCCCTCGGCGACGAGCTGCGCCTCGGGGCTCCCGACCGCGGCCTCCGGTCCTACGTCGCGGTGCGCGGGGGCGTGGACGCCCCGCCCGTGCTCGGCAGCCGCTCGACCGACCTGCTGGCTGGCCTCGGCCCGCCCCCGCTGCGGCCCGGCGACGTCCTCCCCGTCGGCGAGGACGTGGCGGGCTCCGTGCCGGCCTCCGACAGCGTGCCCGTGTCGGCGCCGGAGAACGGGGAGGTGACGGTGCGCGCGGTGCCCGGGCCGCGCGCGGACTGGTTCTGCGACGACGCGCTGCAGATGTTGTTCGGCCGCCCATGGGAGGTCACGCCGGACAGCAACCGCGTGGGCATGCGCCTGCGCGGTCCGGTGCTGACTCGGACGCCTTCCCGCCTCGACGCCGAGCTGCCGAGCGAGGGCGTCGGGCGCGGTGCGATCCAGGTGCCGGCGTCCGGGCAGCCCCTGGTCTTCCTCGCCGACCATCCCGTGACCGGTGGTTATCCGGTGGTCGCCGTGCTGCGCGACCGCGACGTCGACGTCGCCGCGCAGCTGCGTCCAGGGCAGCGGCTCCGTCTCCGGCCCGAGCCCGCGCGAAAGTTCTAGGAACGCCCCCTTGAGGGATTGTTGAACAATCCCTACGGTGAACCACATCACCCGAACCGGTCCGCGTCGCCGACGACCCGGGCGCCGATCCGTAGGAGGTCTTCATGACCGAGGTCCAGCCGGCCGCCGGTGACAGTCACGGCGGCCGCAGCGCACAACCCCGGGGCACTGGGCGCGTCATCGTCGCCAGCGTCGTCGGCACGTCGCTCGAGTGGTACGACTTCTTCCTGTACGGCACTGCCGCCGCGCTGGTGTTCAATGTGCTGTTCTTCCCCAGCTTCGACCCGCTGACCGGGACGCTGCTGGCGTTCGCCACGTACGCGGTGGGGTTCGTGTCGCGTCCGCTGGGCGGGTTCGTCGCCGGGCACTACGGCGACAAGGTGGGCCGCAAGAACGTCCTGGTCGTGACGCTGCTGCTCATGGGCGTGGCGACGTTCCTCATCGGCTGTCTGCCGACCTACGAATCGATCGGGGCCGCGGCGCCGATCCTGCTGGTGGCGCTGCGCTTCCTGCAGGGTCTCGGGCTCGGCGGCGAGTGGGCCGGCGCGGTGCTCATGACCCTCGAGCACGGCGACAAGCGCAAGCGCGGCCTCAACGCCAGCTGGCCGCAGATCGGTGTTCCGGTGGGCAACCTGCTCGCCGCCGCGATCCTCGGCGTGCTCAACGTGGTGCTGTCCGAGGAGGCGTTCCTGTCCTGGGGATGGCGGACCGCGTTCTGGGCCTCGGCCGCGCTGATCCTCGTCGG
This sequence comes from Actinomycetospora sp. 2LY8.5, assembly GCF_057180585.1. Lineage (NCBI taxonomy): Bacteria > Bacillati > Actinomycetota > Actinomycetes > Pseudonocardiales > Pseudonocardiaceae > Actinomycetospora > Actinomycetospora sp. 2LY8.5. The sequence goes on along the minus strand of NZ_JBXUHE010000054.1, from coordinate 23,725 downwards.
TCTCTGGATCCGCATGACCGTCTCGGAGAGCCCGGTGTTCGCCGAGGCCGCCGACAGCGGGCGCAAGTCGTCGATGCCGCTCATCGAGGTGTTCAAGCGCCACCCGCGCGGCCTGCTGGTCGCCATGGGCGCCCGCATCGGCACCGACGTCGCCTTCTACACCTTCGTCCTGTTCATCCTCACCTACATCACCGCCGAGCTCGACCTGCCGCGCAGCCTCGGTCTCAACGCGGTGCTCATCGCGTCGGCGTGCCAGCTGTTCCTCATTCCGTTCTTCGGCGCGCTCTCCGACCGCTACGGTCGTCGCCCGGTCTACATGGCCGGCGCCGTCGCGGCGGGGATCTGGGCCTTCGCGTTCTTCCCGCTGCTCGACACGCGCTCGACCGTGATCATCATCCTGACCACGATCGTCGCGTTGGCCACGCACGCGGCGATGTTCGGCCCGCAGGCGGCCTTCATCGCGGAGCTCTTCTCCACCGAGCTGCGCTACAGCGGCGCCTCCATCGGCTACCAGATCGCCGGTGTCCTCGGCGGCGCCGTCGCGCCGATCATCGCGGTCGCCCTGCTCGATGCGTTCGGCTCGGGCTTCGCGATCTCGCTGTACGTGGCGGCGATGATCGTCATCACCGTCATCGCCCTGGCCGTCGCCCCGGAGACCGCGAAGGTCGACCTCCAGGACGAGCAGCCCGACGTCGTCGACGAGACGCGCTCGAGCGTCACGGCCTCGTAGGCGAGCCGGGTACCCCACGCGGCCCCGTCCCCGGTTCGCCGGGGGCGGGGCCGCGTTGCTGTGCGGGGTCGGGTCGTGGTCGGGGCCGGCGAGCAGCCCGTGGTCGTCGAGCTCGGCTCCGAGCGGCGGCCGGGGCGGGGTCAGCCCCGGCTGACGCGCAGGCCGTCGCCGGCGGTGATGCCGTCGGGGTCGGTGATCTGGGGGTTGAGGACGAGCAGGTCGGCGACGGTGGTGGCGTGCTGGGCGGCGTAACCGCTGAGGGTGGCGCCGTCGGCGATGACGACGACGTTGGTGGGCGGGGTGGCGATGGACAGGGTCCGTCCGGTGTCGAGGTCGTGGGGGTCGGTGATGTCGTTGTCGGCGGCGAGCAGTTCGACCGGCACGCCGAACTGCTGCGCGAGCTCGGCGAGGGTGTCGCCGGGGGCGACGGTGTGGTGGGTGGCCGACGGTGGCGCCGGAGCCAGCGACGGGCCGGGTACCGCGGGCGCGACGAGGGCCGGTGCGGGTGCGGCCGCAGGAGCGGTGTCGGTGGTGACGCCGCCGAGGGCGGCTCCGAGCAGGCCGAGCAGCAGCGCCGCCGCGGTCACGACGGCGACGGCGAGCCCGACGGCGCGCACCATCACGCGACGCTGGGCGGGGGTGCGGACGATGGTGGTCATGATCAGTTCATCTCCTGGACGGTGGACGCGAGCTGGTCGCGGGCTGGTCGATCGGCGAGGGTCGGGAACCACGGGCCCGCGGAGGCCCGCGCGCCCGTGCCCCCACCGGCCGAGGCCCGTCGAGGCCGGCCTCCGCCGCCTCCCAGCGGGCCAGGAGCTCGCGGGCGACCGCGACCCGCTCGGCCTCGCCACCGGTGCGCGCACTGCCACGGAAGCGCGCCTCGTAGTCGAGGACCTCCTCGAACCACCCGTCGAGACCGAGGTCGGCGAAGCGGCGCCGCTGCTCGTCGATCACGAAGACGGTGTCGCCGACGGTGTAGGCGGCCACCGCGCGCAGCGTCGCGTCGCAGACACCCCTGGCCCGGAGGTCGGACGCCGCGATCTCCACGACGCGACCGGACGAGGTCGCCGCCGACGGCAGCGCCACCGCGAGCAGCCGCTCCTGCGCCGGGTCCAGCCGCCGCGCCAGCGCCCCGTCCGCCGACGGTCGGGCCCGCGGCCACACGACACCGATCCGCCCGCGCGCGATCGTGATCTCCTCGACCTGCGCGATCAGGTCCCGTCCGAACACCGCGGCATAGGGCAGGCCCGACTCCACCCGCACCCGGGGGAGGACGACGTCGAGGTCGACGCCGTCGAGCCGGGCGGTGACCGGCGCGGCGGCGCGCCGGATCCCGCGGTCGCCGTCGTGCACGAGGACCGGGTCGAGACCGAGGGCGGTGGCGGTCTCGCCGGACAGCGTGGTCTCGGAGCTGAGAGTGTTGATCACCGTCGAGACCTGGACGGGACCGGGACCGTCGGGGACCTCGGCCGTGAGACGGGCGCCGACGTCCGGGTCGAGCGCGGTGCCGGCGCCGTCGGCGAGCTGGAAGACCGCGTGCCGGCCGGGCGTGTGAGGCGTGCGGGGCCGGACCGCGAGGTGGCCGCCGCGCAGGTCGTCGGCGACCCGGACGACGACCTCCCCCGCACCGGCCCACCTGCTGAGCAGGTCGCGGCCCCAGCGGGTGTGGCCGAGGTCGTCCTGCACGAGGACCTTCCGCAGCACGATCGACCGCGTCGCCCCGACGACGACCAGCACGAGCGGGCGGAGGAGCCGGGACAGCGTGGGATCGTCGGCGTCGACGACCTGGTCGGTCGGTCCGAATCCCAGCGAGCGGGCGTCCTTGGTGTCGAGGACGGTCGCTGCCGCCTCGGTGTCGGGGCGCCCGGCGAGGAGCTGCTCGCGGCCGCGGACGTCGATGGCGCGGACGACGAGGGTGGGGCTGATCTGCCCGTGACGCGCGACGGGCATGAACGGCACGACGCCGTGGACGCGCAGGCCGATCCGCTGCAGCACCGCACGGACCTCGCGGCGGCGACCACCCGGCGGGCGGGTGTCGACGCCGAACGCGTAGGCCCGGGCGGCGGGCTCCCTGCGGCCGGGCACGGTGTCCGGGAGCCGGATCCGGGGGAGCACGCGGGTGCTCTCGGCGACCTTCCGTTCCGCGATCTCGACGACCGCCGCCTCCAGGGCGTCGGCGTGGGCGGGTAGGCGGGGGCGCAGACGGCGCACCTGGTCGAGGACGTCGAGCAGCGCCTCGGGGTGGAGCTCGGCCAGGTACGCGAGCCCCTGGTGGACGCGGGGCGGGACCAGCGCTCCGGTGAGCGCCGACTCCACCGCCCACCCCCCGGGTTCGGTGCGGGCCCCTGGCGCCGCGCCGGCGGTCCCGGCGCCCTCGGGTACGGCGCGCAGCGCGTGGGTCAGCACGGCGACCAGCCCGGTCACGTTGCCGTGCGAGACGGTCACGGCCAGACGGTCGTCGCGGCGGGCGGCGGCCGCGGTGATCGGCAGGCCGGTGCGCGGGTCGAGGGGCTGCTCGCCGTAGGCGATCTCGCGCACGACGAGCGGGCGCACCAGCCGCCGTGGCACGCCCACGGCCTCGAGGTGGGTCGTCCACACCTCGTCGGGCGGGACGTCCCGCAGCAGGGCGGCGATCGCGCCGAGCTGGGCGAGCAGGAGCCGCCGCTCGCGGGTGGGCAGCCCGTCGCGGGCGGGTTCGCCGCGCCGCACCCGCGCGGTCAGGGCGTCGACCTGCCCGGCGAACCGCCCGCGACGGCCATGGCGGACCGGGCGACCCCGCTCGCGCGGGCTCAGGACCGCGGGACCGGCGCCGGGCGGCACCTGGGCAGGCAGCACGCCGTCCGCGGCCACCGAGGGACGGCGCACCCGCTCGCCGTCGAGGACCAGCCCGGACCAGCGCGAGCGCAGCGCCGCGACGAGCTCCGTCCGCGACGTCGCCGTGCGCGCGGCGAGTTCGTCGAGCGTCACCGGGCCGCGGACACCGAGGGCGTCGTCGACCGCGCGCAGGACCGGCAGGTGACGGGAGGCGTCGAGACGGAGCCGGGGCAGGGCGGCCTCGAGCACCCGGAGGTGGAGGGTGCGGCGGCCGGTGACACGGACATCGCTCCGGAGCTCCGCGCGCGTGCGGTCGAGGAGCCCGAAGGTGGCCACGTACCAGCGTCGCCAGTTGCGTGCGGTGGGCAGCAGGGCCTGCAGCCGTTCCCACCAGTGATGCGGGGCCGGATCCAGGGTGATCACCGGGTCCGGGAGACGGCGCACCGTCGCGCTCTCGAGCACGAATCGTCCGTCGCCGCCGTGTCGGAGCACCTGACGCACCCGCCGCTGCGACAGGCCGGTGGCCGTGGCGAGGTCGGCGAGCGCGGCGCGGGCACCGGGACGCACCTCGCGGGCGACCCGACGCAGCGCGGGGCCCGCGGTGAGGCGCACCGTCATCCGGTGCAGGCGGGGCGCGAGCATCGCCAGCAGCACGGCGCCGGGCACGACGGCGCCGGGCAGGTACCCGACCAGGGGGAGCGGGCCCACGGCGGGCAGCGCCGTGGTCAGGGTGAACACGCCGAGCCAGCCGGTGATCCCGTAGAAGCCGGGGCGTCGGACGATCTTGTGGACCCACACCAGCCGACCGCGGAGCCCCGGCGCGGCGCCGAACAGCGGCGGGGGCAGCCCACCGAGGTCCGCGCGCGCCCGCGACCACGGCCGCGCCGGGGTCTCCCCGGGATACGGGCGTGCCCGCGTCCCCGTGAGCGTGGAGGGGGCCTTCGTGGTCTCCTCGCCGGTGGCCGAGTCGGTGACCATGTTCTTGCGGCGTTGCGCGATCCACGACAGCACGAACTCGAACGACACGGAGCCGAGGACGACCGCGGCCAGCCCGGTGGCGAACGCTTCGACGGCCTGCGGCCACGTCGTCACCGTGCTGACCGACCGGAACAGCGCCACGGCGGCGGTGCCGGTGATCCACGACCCGAGGAAGCGCCAGGGCTTGGCCGCGACGATCCGGCCCCAGACCAGCGACGCGAACGCCGGTGGGAGGCCGAGCAGGACCGCGCCGACGAGCGTCGCCGACGCGCCGGGACCCAGCACCGCGCGCAGCGCGAGCTCGCCCGCGGTCACGAGCACGACGGCACCGGCGGTCAGCACTGCGGCGCGGCCGGTCGCGCCGCGGCTGCGCGCGTAGTCCAGACGTACCAGCGCCCGCACCACGAGGAACGCCAGGACCACCCCGAGCCCGCCGAGCGGCGCCAGCAGGGACGCGGGCGCGGGCGGCGGGGCGACGGGCGACGCCGGGGGAGCGGCAGGTGCGGGCGTGGGCGCCGGGGTGGTGGGCGCCGGGGTGGTGGGCGCCGGGGTGGGGGTCGCCGGCGGGGCGCGCGGTGCGACCTGGAGGACCTCGCCGACGCGGATCAGGTCGAGATCGCCGAACCGACCCCTGTTCAGCGCGGCGATCGCGTCCGGCGTGGTGTGCAGGCGCGCGGCGACCGCACCGAGGGTGTCGCCGTCACGGACCCGCCAGGTGCCCCGCCAGCCGGCCGGCAGCGTGAGGAGCTCACCCGCCCGGACGCGGTCGAGGGCACCCGCGGTCGGGAAGCGCGCCGGGTCGGCGGCGGCGAACGCGGTCACCGGGACCTCGAGGGCCCGCGCCAGCGCGCCGAGCTCGTCGCCCGGGCGCAGGGCGAGCCCGTCCGGCACGACGTCCGAGGTCGTCACGGGGGCGGCGGGCGGCCCGTCGAGAACCGGCACGGCGGCGACCCCGGCGGTCGGCGAGCCGAGGACCAGCACGGCCGCCGTCCCGAGCCCGGCCAGCCATCGCGACAGGCGGGCGGGGCCGCTCGTCCGGTCCTCGAACAGCGCCCGGTACCGCCCGGCCAGTCGCCGGCTGTCGGCCGCGTGCCCGATCCGGTGACCGGAGCCGTGGAACCCCGCCTCGTGGGCCAGGACGTCGCGCCACCAGTCGGCGACCGCGGGCTCGCCGGAGCGGGCGCCGACCCTCTCGGCGATCTCGCGGATCACCACGGTCCGGCCGTCGACGCTGAACGCGATCGTGCGCGCCGCCACCCCGGCGGCCCGCGACGGGCGCATCCCGCCCGCGACCAGAGCGGCGGCCAGCTCGCCGCGCGCGACACGCGCACCGGGGAGCGTCCGCAGCGCCGCCGCCACCGCCCGCACCGGGTAGAGCCCCCGGCCCGGCAGCGCCAGGGGCCCGTCGTCGCCACCGCGCAGGTGTGTCCACACCCGCTGCACCAGGATCGCGCCGCCGACGGCCACACCCCACGGCCAGGAGCCCGTCGCCCACCACGTGCCCAGGCCCGCGGCCACGGGGACGACGGGACCCCACGCGATCGGCGCTGACACCATCTGCATCCGGATCGACGGCCGGTCGGACGTCTCGTGGGCGTGGGCGGCCTGCCGGGCCGCGTCGCGCAGCTCGCGGAGGTAGGTGAGGACGACGTCGCGCCACGGGCCGACGGGAACCAGGTCGACGAGGCGCCCGTGGGCGGCCGGATAGTCGTCGACGAGGGCGACCAGCAGGTCGACACGGCCCACGGCGACGGCGTCGGCGATCTCCCGGTGCCCCCGCACGGACAGCACGGCGGTGTCCGTCGCCCGCTGCCCGGGCACCGCCGCCTCGAGCACCGTGGCCAGCACGTGGGCGAGGTGACCCTCGACGCCGAGCCAGGGGCCCAGGACCGCCTCGACGAGCTCGTGCATCGCACCGACCGCGTCGCTCGCCCAGACGTGCAGCACCCCGCGGTCGAACCGGTGCGCGGCGTCGGCGACGACCAGCCCGGTCTCCCGGTCGACGACCGGGGCGTCGAGTCGGTGGACCACGGTCGGCGGCACCCGCTGCGGCGTCACGCCGGGGTGCCGCCGCAGCATCGCGAGCGCTACGCCGTCGAGCTGCCCGACCAGCAGCTCCCCGCTCGCCCGGACGAGCAGATCGACCAGGACCGCCGGCGCCCCCGGGATCGGCACGGGGCGGGCGAGCTCGCCGGCCCACGCGGTCGCGTCGACGACGGGCCCGTGGACGTGCGGCCACACGTCCGCGGGCCGGACGTGGAACAGCTCGATGTGCCGCAGGCCGCGGCCGTCCCACCGGGTGAGCAGGGACGCCGGCCGGCGACGCGGCGCGGACCCGGGGGAGACTGCGGTGTCCCGGGCGAGCGCCGTGGCGATCCCGTCGCGCAGGGGCGTCCGGGCCCGGTCCTCGGCGCCGCCCACCGGGGCGTTCGCCACGACGGCCTCGTAGCGCGCGACCAGCGCGGCGGTGTCGTCGGCGTGGTCGACCGCCCGGCGCCGTGGGGCGACATGGAAGTCCTGTTCGTGGCGCAGGACGTCCTGCCACCAGGCGGCGACCTCGTCGTCACCGAGGCGTGCGGTGAGGGCGTCGGCGAACGTGTCGACGACGGACACGACCCCGTTCGCGGCGAACGCCAGCGTCCGGTCGACGATCCGTTGGGCGCCGGCCTCGTCGAGACCGCCGAGACGGGCCAGCGCGGCGCGCAGCGCGGCGGCCGGCACCTCGCGGACCGGCGGGCCGCGAGCCGTGATCGGCAGCAGCCAACGGCGCGCGGGCACCGTCCGCCCGTGGAGCGCGAGCAGCGCCCGCCCGACGAGCTCACTCGGGTAGGGGTCGTCGCCGGGCAGCGCCAGCGGCCCGTCGTGCCCGCCGCCGCGGTCCTGGCGCCAGGTGACGAAGCGCTTCCAGACACGGCGCAGCGCCCACGTCGTCGGGACCACGACGGCGACACCGACCCCGAGGGCCGCGAACGGCGGGAACGGCAGGGCCGCCAGGCCGAGGCCGACGAGCCCGAGCTGGGTGATCAGCGCGGCCGTCACGCCCCGGCGCGGTGCGGCGGCGCGGCCCCGGTGGCCCTCGATGGCGATCGCGTGCCGGGCGAGGAGCGTCGCGGCCGCGGTGAACCCGAATGCCGCCATGGCCTGACCGAGGTCGCCCTGGGCCAGGAACTGGGCGGTCAGCAGAGCACCGCCCCCGGCCAGGGCGACGTTGGCCATGTTCTGCCCGTAGCGCAGGCGCGGGTTGTTGGAGTCGTCCCAGCCGGCGTAGCCCGCTGCGGCGGTCCGGACGGACGCCCAGCCCAGGATCGCGTCGGTGACGGCGAAGACACCGTTGACCCCGACACCGAGCAGTGCGGCGAGCACGCCGGTGTCGCCGAGGTGCGCGACGGCGTCCACGGCGGCGAGCACGTGGTAGGTGAGGTTGACCGCGAAGGTCGCGACGATCCCGGTCTGCATCAGCTTGCCGACCACGCCGCTGTGCGGGCGCAGCCCGACCGACGACGAGGCGGTGGCGCCGGCCGCGCGGGTCACCTTGTCGTGCCACGTGGAGTACTCGGCGACGGCGAGGGCCTCGCGATCGGTGGCGCGCTCAGCCGCCCGGACGACGGTGCCGCGCGCGTCGCGGACCTCCCGGGCGAGTGGCGTGTGCACCAGGGCGTCGACGGTCACCAGGAACTCGTCGGTGATCGCACGGACCTGGGCCGTGCGCTCGGCGAGGATGCGGGCACGCTGCGCCGGGTCGTGGTGCGCCACCTCGGACGGCAGGTTGCGCACCAGCTCCGAGGCGATCCGCTCGACGAGGACGCGGGAGAGCCGGCCGCGCTCGATCGGCGCCTCGTGCACCACGCGGATCTGCTGGGCCCGCACGTTGCGGAGGCCCAGGACCAGGCCGCGCACGACGAACCCGGCCGCGCTGAGGATCGCCCCGACGGTCGCGCCGCCCGACCCCACGGCCAGCCCGACCAGCCCGTCGGCCGACGACCACGGGCCCGCCACGAGCGCCCAGGTCAGCGCGCCCGTCCCGCCGCCGACGGCGGCACCGAGCGCCACACCGAACCACCGGGCGCGCTTCCGGAGCCAGTCGCGCGTCGCCGTGATGTCCCCCTCGGAGGCCAGGATGCGGCGCTGCGCCGACTGGACCTGCTCCAGCGCCGCGCGCTGCTGCTCCGGGACGGCACCGGCGATCGGTCCGTCCTGGAACATCTCCCGGGCCTCGCGCGCCGAGATCAGCGCGTCGAGGGTGTACGGGTCACCCTGCGCGTCACGCAGGGACGCGGGGGACGGCGGACCGCGCGCGGGCCGGATCCCCGGCAGCCGTTGCCACCACCGCGTGGTCTGCGGACCCTCCGGGAGCGCGGCGAGGCGGCGTTCCTCCACCCGGCGGGCGGCGGCGTCGGCGTGCTCGTGCTGGCGGTCGGTCCGGTGGATCACGTGGTTGTTCCGGATCAGCCGCCAGGAGTCGCGGCCGCGGACCACGTCCTCCCCGACGCTGTTGTGCCACGCGATCGCGCTGGTGATCTGCTCGTGGCGGCCCAGGTAGGTGTCGAGGTCGGCGCGGACCTGTGCGTCGGTGGCGTCGGGTGCCGAGGGCCGCCAGTCGGGGGTCGGCCCCCGCGGGCGCCGGCCCGGGGTGGCGGTGGCGCCGGCGGCGCGTTGCTGGGCGATCCAGTTCTCGATGACGGCCTGGCGTGCGGCGCCCAGGCGTCCCGAGCGGCGCAGCTGGGCGTAGAAGCCGCTCCCGGCGGTGAGCTCGTCGAACGCCCACTGCCGGCCGCGGCGGGCGGCGTGTTCGACCATGCCCTCGGCGTTGCGGTGCAGGACGCGGGCGACGACCTGCTCGCCGTAGGCGTCGGTGGCCACGTCGCGCAGGATCGGGAACATGTCGTAGTAGTGGCGCAGGTAGTTGTCCAGCGTCGGGGACTTCACCGAGTCGGTGCCGAATGTGAAGTGCTGCGGGAAGTCCCGGAACAGCGCGACGACGTCGCGGCGGACCGCGGGGTCCTTCTGGATGTGCTGGGCGAGGTCGTTCCAGGAGATGTCGAACATCAGTCGCGGGTAGGCCTCGCGGCGGCTGCCGAGGCGGGCGACCTCCTGCTCGAGCACCTGGCGCAGGACGGCGATGTGCTCGACGGTCAGCTCGGTCCACTTGCCGACCCCGAGGTGGGACAGCGAGACCTGCGCCCCCGGGTACTCGCGCAGCAGCGCCACGAGGGGGCGCAGGTGACGCTCGTCGGGACCGGCGAGGACGTAGCGCGCGTCGCGGTCGACGATCGCCTCGCCGGCGTCGTTGTGCAGGATGACGACCTGCCCGGTGCGGCGGGAGGCCTCGAGCAGCTCGCGCACGTGCGGGCTGTAGCGCGCCGGCACCACCGCGGTGCCGAGGAGGGTGCCGTCGCCGCGGCGCCCGCGCAGCGTGTCGGCGGCCGCCGCCTCGCCCAACCGGACCAGGACCTGCCGGATCGCTTCGGCCTCGGCGGTGAGCCGCTCGACGAACTCGGTGGCGTCGATGGTGCCGGCGACGAGGTCGGCGAGCCCGGGGGTGAGGACATCGGACGCGATCCGGTGCTCGGCACGGGCGTCGGTGATCCAGCGCAACGCGGTGTTCAGACGCCGGACGTACCGGACGTACTGGGGGTTCTGGACGTGCGCGGCCTGGTGGCCCAGCAGCCGCGTCACCGCCTCTTTGGCCAGGGTGGTCTCGGCGACCACATAGGCCAGGTCGGGGTTGAGCGTCAGCATCGTCATCAGGTAGCCCCGCGCGCCGGGGATGTCGATGCGGGCGCCGGAGATGCCGGGCAGAGCACGCCAGCGCAGGTCCGGCGGCAGCGCGCGGATCGCGTCGAAGAGCCGGACGTCCGGGAACTTGCCACGCATGCTCAGGATCGGGTGGCCGAACGTGATGCCTTGGCGCAGCTCCCCGGAGTTGGCGTAGTAGAAGCTGCCGCCCCCGGTGGCGAGCCCGCGACCGCGCTGCGGGATCGGCGAGAGCACCACGCGGCCGGTGTGCCCGGCGTCGCGCAGCCACCCCAGCAGGTCGGTGAGTTTCGTGTAGCGCGGGTCGGAGTAGTCGCCGTGGTGCAGGTGCATGTCCCACGTCGCACCGTAGGCCGGCCGCCTCTCGCCGATCGCCGCGGCCACCCGGGGGTCGACGCCCGCGGCGACGAGGCGCTCGGTGAACGCGGCGGGGCCGAGAGTCGGGTCGACCGCGGCGAACGCCGCCGCGAACGACGTCCCGGCGACCTCGCTCGGGTTCCGTCCCGTCAGCAGGCGGCCCGCCCGGTGCACCCGCAGCAGCCCGAGCAGCGCGTCGACCACGGTCAGGCGGTGGGTCGGCCCGGACTCGGGGCGGTCGAGGATCCGGGCGACCCGCTCGGTCGCTGCGCTCCGTGCACCCGCGTCGGCCGGGACCCAGCCCGCCGCCTCGGCGACGAGCGACCGGACCGACGGCTCGGCCCAGTGCGCGATCTGGCGGTTGCGCAGGCCCCGCCGGGCCGCGGTGCGGACCGCGTCCTCGATCTCGGTCCAGAAGGCCTCGCGGGCACGCGCCCGCTCGGCGGTCCACCGCGCGGCGGCGTTCTCGGCGTCGGCCACGGCCTGGCGGCGCCGGTCGACCTCGCGGGCGATCTCCCGGGCGACGGTGGCGACGGCCCGGTCGGCGGGCGCGGCCGGCGACACGAAAGCCGGGGACCGGCGGGCGCCGGTGGGGGCGAGCGCCGCCGCCGCGATCGGGTCGACGGCGAGGAGGGCCGCCGCGCGGGCGATCGCCGCGGACCGCGGCGTGCCGTCCCCGGCCATGCGGGCGGCCAGCCACGGCAACCACGCCGTCCGCTCGTCCCACTCGCGCCGCGCGGCGGCGCCGGTGGCCTCGGCGGTCCGCAGACGGTCGCGGGCCCGGACCAGGTCGACACCGGGGACCTCGGCCGCTGCCCGCGCGGAGCGCTGCAGCAGCAGGCGGGCGAGCGGCGAGAGACGGCGCAGGTCGCGCAGCCAGCGGCGTAGCAGCTCGGTGCGGCGCTGCAGGCCCTCGACGCGGCGGATCTCGGTGACCACGGCCGCGGCGTAGGCGGTGTCGACCCCCCGCCAGGCGTCCGCCTCGGCGACGCCGTGCCAGCGACCGGTGGAGGAGCGGTCCGCGATCGCCGGCCGCAGCGTCCGGTCGTGGTGCACGACCATCGCGCGCAGCTGGTCGTGCTGCCCGGCGGCCCGGAGTGCGGCGATCTCCTCGCGCGCCCGACCCGTGAGCCACCCCTCGGCGTCGACGACCTGGTCGCGCACCGCCCGCTCGGCGAACGTCGCGATGCGGTGGGCCGCGGCGTGCGGGTACCCGGCGCGGGTCAGCAGCGCCTCGGTGACCTCGTGCACCGCGGCACCGGCGCCCTGACCGAGGCCGACGTGCACCTCGAGCACCGGCCCGTCCCAGCGGTGCCAGGACCGCTCGCCGGAGGCCGAGGGCAGCGTCGCCCAGCGGACCCCGATCGGGACCGCGAGGCCGGGCACCGCCCGGGTCAGCGCGTCGGCGCCGGCCGTGCCGCCGGCCGGGTCGAGGAGCTCCCCGGTGGCGCGGACGAGCAGGTGCAGCAGGCGCCGGGCGGCGGCCGGCGCGCCGACCGGCAACCGGGCCGGGGTGCGGAGGTCCTCGGCGAGGAGCTCCTGCTGGACCCGCGTCATCGGCGTGCCGGGCCGCGCCCCGAGCGGGTCGTTCGCCTCGGCCTGGCCGTGACGGCTCTGGAAGCCGCCGGGCCGACCGTGGAACGCGTCCCGCGCCGCGCGGGCGGCCGCGACGACCCGCTCCCGCGCGGCCGCGGTCTCCGCGGCCGGGGCGCCGGCCGCCTCCAGCGCGGTGACCTCGTCCAGCCGGGCCTCGACGGCGGCGACACCGTCGGCCGCGAAGGCGTCGTCCGGCACGGTGGCCCAGGCCCGGAACAGACGCTCGAGCGCGTCGTTCTCACGCTCCCGGGTGCTCGCCCGGCCGGCATGGACGGCGGCGACGTCCGCGGCGGGGATCCCGAGCAGCCGGGCCAGGGTCGCGTCGTCGACGCCGTCGCGACCGGCGGCGACGGCGTCCTCCAGCCGCTCCCCGGCACGGTCGACGTCGCCGGCGAGCCCCTCCACGTGCCGGGCGACCCGGGCGAGGGCCGCGGGGCCGTCGTCGGACCGGATGGCGGGCTCGAGCGGGAAGCCGGGCGCGGCCGGCGGGCCGGGCGCGCGGGTCAGCTCGGTGACCCGCGCGGAGGTCAGGCCGGTGGCCCGGGCGATCTCCTCGGTGACCGTGCGGGGGGTCCACGTGGGCTCGGCGTCGGCGAGGTGGGCGACCAGCCAGGGGACGAGGGCCTCGCGCCCGGCATGGGCGGCCACCGCGTCGTCGCGGGCGGAGACAGCCGCGGCGACCGCCCGTTCGGCGGCCGGTCGGCGGCTCGGCGCGCTACTGATCAGCCGGCTGATCACGAGGTAGGCGCCGTAGAGGGCGCCGGCCACCGCAGCGGGCAGCGTCAGGCCGGGCCACCCCCACAGGCCGGGGGCGGGGGAGACGGACGTGCCGTCGCCGTCCGGCGCGGGGTCCGGGTCCCCGGAGCCGTCCTGGACGGGGCCGGGGGTCCCGCCGTGGTCGGTGCCCTGGTCGTTCGGCCCCTGGTCGTTCGGCCCCTGGTCGTTCGGGTTCCGGTCGTCCTGCGGGCCGGGCGCGGGGGCGGACGGCGGCGGCGCGACCCGGAAGGTCTCGCCGGTGTAGATGAGGTCGAGGTCCGCGCCCCGGAACCGGGCGGGGTCCGTGGCCGCGATCTGGACGTACGTGCGCTCGAAGCGCTCGCCGATCCTGGTCAGGTTGTCGCCGCGCTGGACGCGCCAGAGACCGTCCCAGTGCTCCGGGAGCACGACACGGTCACCGGCCCGGAGCCGCTCGAGGTCGACGCCGGGGTTGGCCGCGGCGAGCTCCTCGGCCCGCAGGCCCAAGGACCGCGCGAGGCGGTCGAGCCCGGGCCGGTCGAGATCGCGTCGCGAGAGCACGACGTGGCCGGGTCGCTGCCCGCTCGTGGTGACCGGCGGGGTGGTCGCCTCCGCGAACGGAGCGATCAGGGTCCTGGTCGGCGCCGTCGACAGGGCCACGGTCCCGTCCTGGCGGACGACCGGGGTCGGGGTCGGCGCGGGGGCACCCGCGGTGTCGCCGAGGACCGCGGTGACGGGCCCGGCGGTGAGGATGCCGGTGACGAAGAGCCCGAGGAGGAACGGGGGACCGCGGGCCAGCGCGCGGACGATCCTCTTGCCGAGCGGGGTGGTCTGCGGCGTCCCGGCCAGGCCCGTGGTGTCGCCGGCCGCGGCGGGCTGCTCCGGGCCGCGCCCGGGCACGGGGGAGGAGCCGCCGCTCGGGGGCGGGCCGAGCGCGCCGAGTCCGCCGTTCGCCCCGGTCGGTGCGCGGTCGTCACCGGGAGCGGGCTCGCCCGGGCGATCGGTGCCGTCCGCGGCCGGGCCGCGCCGATCGGCGCGCGCCGGCGAGCCCGGCGTCCCGATCGGGCCGATGCCCGCCGCTGCGGACGCGCTGCCGGCCGGCGCCCCGGTCCCGGCGCCCGGCGCCCCGGTCCCGGCGCCCGGCGCCCCGGTCCCGGCGCCACCGCCCGGCCCGTCGGGAGCCACGCCCATGCGCGGAGGGGTGGTCCCGGCGCCGGCCCCGGCACCGTCCCCCCCGGCCTGCGCGACGACGGGCGCACCGTCGGCGAGCAGGGCGCCGAGAGCACGGGCGAGCCCCGCCCGCGACTCCGGGCTCCAGCCGAGATCGTTCTGGATCGCGAACGTCGTGACCACGCCGTCGAGGTGGGCGGGACGCCGCGCGGCGTTGCGGATCAGCCCGGTCAGCGCGTTCCCGTCGAGGGACGGTCGTGTCGACCCGAGCGCGTCGGCGAGGGACGCGACGACCTCGGCCGGGGCGCCCGCCTCGCGCAGGGCGTTGACGATCGTCGCGGCGTCGTCGTCGCCGGGCATCCGGGGGCCGTGCCGCGCCGTCAGGTGCCGGTCGATGATCGCCAGAGCGGCCAGCTGGCCGGTGCGCTGGCCGAGCGACCGGGCGTCGCGCAGCACCGCTCCCGCGGCCACCGGGGTGAGCGCCTCGAGATCCTGCGCGCTCAGCGAGCCCTCGCCGGCGCGGGCCCACAGCGCGGCGACGTCGACGGGCAGCACGCCGTGCGCGGCGAGGTGATCCAGCAGCCCCGCCACGGACGGCAGACCCGCGATCTGCCGCAGGACCTCCACCGAGTAGGCACGGGCCCAGTCGTCCGGGTTCCCGACGCGCGGGTCGGCGAGGAGGTCCCCGAGGACGGCGGCGACCTGGCGGTCGGTCCACGGGTCGGCCTCGGCGAGACGCTGCCGCTCGGCCCGGCGCCAGGCGAGCACCGGGGCGGGGGTCTCCTCGAGTCGGGCCCGGCCCGCGGCGACGGCCTCCGCCGCGGCCGGGCCGAGGCCGTCGCCGCCGTGCGCGACCAGGGCGGTGACGGTGGTCAGGTCCTCGTCGAGCAGCTGTCGGTAGAGGCGGTCACGCCGGGCGGGTGTGAGGTCGAGCTCGGTGAGCAGGTCCTCGATCTGATCGGTGCGTGCCCAGAGCGTCTGCTCGGCGGGGTGCAGGTTCCCGGCCGCAGCTCGCAGGGCGTCGGCGACGGTCGGGACGTCGGCGGCGACGTCGGCGCCGTCGGCCGACGCGGGGAAGCGGGCGAGCGCCTCCTGACGCACGGCGTCCTCGCCACGGACGGAGCGGCCGGCGCCGTCACGGCCCTCCTGAGCGGCGCGCAGGCCGTCGAGCGCGGCCTCGAGGGCGGCGGGGTCGACGACGGCCGCGCCGCGGAGGTGGTCGACGAGGGCCCGCAGCGCGTCGGTTCCCAGGAGGTCCAGCGCGAGCGGCTCGCCGGCGGTGGTGGCGGTGGGAGCGCCCTCGGTCCGGTCGGCCAGCAGCGCCTCGGCGACGGCCTGCGTGTCCGCCAGGTCGCCCCGGCTCATCCCCAGCGCGTCCGCGACCTCGGCCGCGCGGGCCGTGCCGGTGGCCGCCTCGGCCATGCGGCGCACGCCGCGTGCCGTGTCGTAGCGCAGTGTGCGCTGCGGGATCACCTGGGCGATGCTCCCGGCGACGGGCGCGGCGTCCGGGCCGAGGAGCGGCCGTTCCCCGGCCTCCGCGAGCAGGCGCTGCAGCGCGACGTTCCCGGCCTGACCGATCCCCGGGACCTCCTGCCCCGCCCGGGCGAGCGCCAGGTGGTGGAGGTCGATGCCGGCGGTGTTGGCGCCGAGGGCGGTGACCTGCCCGTCGCGGAACGTCGATCGCCCGGCGACCGGGGCCGGACGCCCGCCGACGCCGCGCGCGAACGCGGCGTCGAGGTCGACGCGGTCGTTCAGCTCGGCCTGCGCCCGGGCGAGCGGGCTGTCCGCGGCCGGTGCCTCGGGGGCCCGGTGCGTGTAGACGTAGCCGTCCCGGGTGCGGAACGGTGCGTCGTCGAGGGCGACGTGCTGCGACCACGAGCCCGGGTCGCCGTTGCGCCCGGCGCGGCTCGCGAGCTGGTCGAGCATGTAGGCCGGGAGGGTGTCGGTGACGACGACGTGCAGGCCGTCGGCCTCGTAGGCCGCGGGGGTGAGCTCGATGTCGGTGCCGCGGTTGAGGCGGTTCGTCGACAGGGTGATCGCCCCGCGCTCGCCGGCCCGCCGCACGATCTCCAGCTCGAGCTTCGGGTCCATGAACGGGTCGACGACCTCGAACGGGATCCTCTCCCGGGTGAAGCGCTGGATGTAGGCGTCGAAGGCGGTGTGGGAGGCGACGACGAGGACCGGCCGCCCGCGCTGGTGCATCGCGATGGCTTCCGCCGCGGCGCCGGCGTGCTTCGCGGCCTGGTCGCCGTAGGGGGCGCGGCCCTCGCCCAGCCGCACGAGCCGCGAGGGGACGTTGCGGCCGGCCTGGTAGACCCGCATCCCGTAGCGGTCGAGGAGGGCCTGGCGGGACGGCACCAGGGTGCCGGACATCGCGGTGGTGACCGCGCCGTCACCCAGGTACGCCTCGGCCGTCGTCTCGCCGAGCATGCGGTGCTCGGCGTTGACCCGGTGGACGTTGCCGTCGAACGCGCGCATCTCGAGTGCCGCGTGGTGCCCGCCGTCGTACCGGCGACCCGGCAGCGCCTCACCGGCCAGCTCGTCGATGAGGACGACCTGCCCGTCATGGAGGGTCCAGGCGCCGTCGGGGAGCACGTGGTGAGCCCACGCCGCCCGGTCGACGCGGTCACGTAGGGCCCGGTGGCGCGGGAGCGTGAGGTCGACACCGTCCTTGACGGTGCGCAGGAACTCGAGGCCCGCGGCGTTGACCCGGCCGTTCTCCAGGTGCGCGACGGGGTCGAGCTGGCGGGCGTAGTTGTCGGCCGCGATGAGGTCGGCGTCGCGGGGACGGCCGAGCGGGTCACCCTGGATGCGCAGGGGCGTTCGGCCGTCGTGGTGCATGACCAGGTCGGCCTCGTCGACCAGGCGGTACGCCGGTGCGCCGTCGCGGCTGCGCTGGTCTGCCGGGGAGCGGCGATTGGTGACGGCGTCGAACCCGAGGTCGACGTGCGTGCCGATGGTGATGTCGGCGGCGTGGGCCCGGCGGCGGGCGGCGAGGCTCGTGCTCTCGCCGAACTCGAGGTGGCCGACGGTGAACCCGGCGTCGAAGTGCTCGTTCAGGTCGCGGACGAACTCGCGGTACTTCTCGAGCTCGCGGAGCGCCGTCCCGCGGGTGTGGACGACGAGCTCGGTGCCCCCGGGCAGGGCCGTGTCCGTGAGGTGGACGCGGAGCAGGCGGGCGGCGAGGTAGGCCTGGCCGATCTCGGTCTTGCGGCCGCCGGTCTCCTTCTGGATGCCGAAGCCCTCGAGCATCGCGATGTCGGCCTCGACCATGGCGTCGGTGACGGGCTGCCGCTCCTTCGTGCCCGCCTCCCTGATGTCCCTGATGTCGTTGTACCGGCGCGCGGCCCGGTTCTGCAGCTCGACCACGGCGGCGAGCACGCGGTCGGGGGAGGGGTCGGCGCGCAGGTCCTCCACGACCGCGGCGGGGTCGCGGTCCCGGAACTCCTCGCGGGCGAGACGCTGGACCTCCTGGACCCGCCCGAGGATCCCGGGGTCGGCCTCGACCACGGCGGCCGGGTCGGTGTCCGGCGCGGTGTCGAGGTCGCGGCGCACCACGTGGGCGCGGCCGGCCTCGTCGACGACCATCTCCACGCGGGAGGACTCGGCGACGAGGTCGCGCACGGTCTGTTCGCGGGCATGGAGCTGTTCGGCCAGCTCACGGACGCTGCGGGCCCCGCGGGCGGCCAGGCCGTCGGCGTCGAGCACGGGGGCGTCGGGCGGGGGCAGGTCGGTCGTCAGCGGATCGATGTCGGCGGCACGGGACGTCTCGCCGTCCCGCACGCCCGGGGTGTCGGGGCCGTCGGCGCGGCCGGCCGGGCCACCGGTGGGGCCGTCACCGGGGACGGGGGTCGGCCCGCCGCCGGAGCCGCCTCCGCCGCCGCCGGCGAGCGAGCCCTGCGCGGGCCCCACGGGCAGTCCGGAGGGGTCGGCCGATCCCGGTGCGGGTGCGTCCGGGACGACCGGACGCGGCTGCGGTGCCCTGGCGTCCTCGGCGAGGCGGCGCTCGGCCAGCCGCAGGCCGGCGGCGCGCACCTCGGCGTACTCCTGCTGGTGCTCGGCGCGGCGCTGCGAGAAGTCCGCGCCGGACTCACCGTCACGCCGGACGGGCTGCGGGTTCTCGTCGAGCCAGCCTTCGACCCGGTCGTGGATCTGCGCGACGCTGTCGCGTTCGCCGGCGCCGAGGACAGCCCGGTCCTCGGCCACCTGCGCCCGCGCGTCGTCCATGCGGAGGAACCCGCGCTCGCTGTACCGGCCGAGCGTGTCCGCCGCGCGTCCCGTCGAACGCCCGAGGAGGTCGAGCGCGCCGGCGCCGCGTGGTGTGACCACGGTGCCGTCGGGCAGCACCTCTCCGGCCGCCCGGGTCCGCAGGCCCTCGGCCGCCGAGCCGAGGGTCGACGCCGCACCCCGGGCCGCGGAGCGCATCGTGCCGAACACCGGCGCGGTGTACACGGTGAACGGCACCGCGGCGGCCTGCAGCGGCGCGTCGAGCCCCCACCGGCGCACGCCCTCCAGCTGGTCGGCGTGCCGGGCGAGGCCGTCAGCCCACGCGTCCAGCGCGTCGGCCTCGCGGAGCGCGTCGGCCGGTGAGTACGTGTGACCCCGGTAGGCGAAGTCCGCGTCCGGGGCCGACCGCACGCCCGCGCGCAGGTGCCCGGCCTCGGCGGCGTAGGCCGCGGCCTGGGTCCGTGTGCCGTGAGCCAACCGGCCGACCCCGAGCGACATGGGCGCCGCCACCAGGCTCGCCGTGCCGACGTCCTCCATCGCGGTCATCCACGGGTTCGCCTGGACCGGCTTCCCGGAGACCAGGTCGATGACCGGCTGACCCGTCGCGTCGCGCTGCACACCGGTGTAGCCGACGGACGCCGCGTCGACGTCGCCGCTCACGAGGCCGACGAAGCGGTTGCCGCTCGCCGTGAGCTGGTGGATCAGTCCGTCGGTGAACGGGGTCGCGCTCTCGCCGGGCTCGCGCCCGTCCATCAGCCCGAGGCCGTCCTCGTCGCCCAGTCCGTGGGCGATCGACTCGGCGGCCAGGTAGGGCGCGGGGCTGATCTCGGTCCAGAGGGAGTCCGCCATCCGCGGAAGCATCACGACGGCCTCACCGAAGGCCTCGTTGACGCCGGGATCCGTGCGCGCCTCGTCAGGGTCGATGCCGTCCCAATGGTTCATCGAATCGGCGACCTTCTTCGAGACCGCGTCGAGGAATCCCATGTTCGCGGCGTCCTGGACCTCCTCGAGCCGATCGAGCTGCTCCTCGTCGAGGTCCGCGGTCCACTCGTCCCAGTCGCCGGGCTTGGTCCACGACTGGTCGAACCACGTCCCGGCCGGCCCGCGGCGGCCCGTCGGGTCCTCGTCGACGTTCTGGGCGTACCGCACGATCTGCACGCCGTCGGCGGTCGAGAGCAGCATCCGGTCGGCCGCCTCCCGGACTCCGGTGGGGTTGTACGGACCGGGTGCGGACGGGTCGTGGCCCTGCCGCTGGCTCGCGGCGGTGACGAGCTCCATCAGGTGGTTCGGGTCGTGCGAGACCACCTCGTGCGCCTCGGGCATGCCCTGCTGCCACGTCCCGGGGTCGAGCAGGCGCTGGTAGTAGGCGTCGGTGCGCGCGCCGGTGGGTCGGCGCAGCTCGTCGACCTGCGTGCCCACCCGCATCGCCGCCGGAATGTCGGGCTGCAGCGTCGATGGCAGGCGAGCCGTGCCGAGCTGGTTGAGGTCGCTGCGGGGGCCGTCCATCGCGGTGCCGTAGGAGAGGCTCGCGAGCTGCTCGATGGTGCCGAGTCCCTGCTGGTAGTCGAGATCCGCCTCGGTCGGGTCGAGACCGGCCTGAATACCGTTGACGAGATCGAGGGTGGCGTCGGGGCCCGCCAAGCCGTCCCGGTACTCGGGGTCCGGGACGACGTCGATCTCGTCGCTGCCGTCCTCGGCGAGGATGTCCAGATCGAGGTCGCGCAGGCCGCCCTGCTGCTCCCGCAGCCGGGTGAGCAGCCGCTGACGCTCCCGCTCGATCGGGGCGAGGTCGGCGAGGATCGCGGTGCGCTCCTTCTCGAGCTCGGCGGCCTCGGCCTCGGTCAGCCCATCGTCCCCGGTGGCGTCGAGACGCTGTCCCCAGTCCGTGATGCGACGGTCGACGGCCCTGCTGTCCTCGCGCTCGCCGAGGGCCTGCAGGTCGTCCTCGGTGGCGATGACGCCCCGCTGGCGCTCGATGATGCTGACCGCCGCCGCGCGGATCTCCTCGGGCGAGGAGTCACGGTCACGCCGCGGGTCGTCGGCGTCCCACTCGAGGGCGTCGCCGACGACCTCGGGGCTGCGCGAGACGAGGTACTGGGCGTAGCCCGGAGCGTCGGTGATGGCGCGGACCTCGATGCCGTCGAGCAGGCCCTGCGACTCGGCCCACCGGTCGAGGGCGCCGGGGTGGTCCTCCTCGAGGGTGTCGGCCTCCCGGACGATGGCCCGCTGCTCCTCGGGCGACACGGTGCCGTCGCTGCGGGCGTCGCGCACGACCTCGTCCAGGCGCGGGAGCTCGGGCCCCAGCGCGCGGGAGTCCTCGCGGCGGGTGCCCTGGTTGCGCAGGGCGGTCAGCGTGAGCGAGTCCCGCAGGGCCTGGGTGACCGGCGCGTCGTCGCCGGGCGCGGGCCCGGTGCGGTACTGACCGGCGGTCTGCCCGTCGGGCACGGCGCGGCCGGCACCGTTGGTGTACCGGTCGTCGTAGGCCGCGACGGCGGCGTCGGTGATCGGCGTCCAGGGCAGCTGCTCGGTCTCGGGGTCCGAGGCGGAGAACGACTGGGACGAGCCCGCGGCCTCCTCGGACGTGCTCCAGCCGCCGTCGTAGGACAGCGCCACGCCTCGTTGACCGCGCCCGGGCACCCGCGGGTCCTCCGGCGCGTCCGGGTCGATCGCGGCCTCGCGGTCGTCGAGCAGGACCGGGCCGTCGAGCGTGACGTGGTGTTTGCCGTCCTCGCTGCGGCCCGAGCAGGTGCCGCCCGCACCGAAGCGGCACACCGCCCCGCCGCGGTCCTGCGAGTCGGGGAGGAACTGGGTGAAGCCGCCCGCGCCCCGCTCGGCCTGGTAGCTCTGGGTCCCGCCGCCGGGCACGGTCGCCGTCGCCGGCCGGTTCCCGTAGATGTTCCCGACGGTCCACTCGCCGCCGTCGTCGGGACCGGTCGCGAAGCGGTGCTCGAGGGTGCCCTGCTCGTCCGACGGGGGCGCGCCGGGGTCCATGGGGTCGTGCCGTTGCCCGGACGGGGCGTGGATCGTTCCGCCGGTGCGGTCGGTGCCCGTGCAGTCGCCGACGCAACGGACCCCGCCGCCCCACCCGTCGTCGTCGGTGCCGGTGAGGTCGAGGCTGCCCTGGGGGTCGGTGAGGTTGACGTACGTGCGGCCGGTGCTGTCGCCGACCGTCGCCGCGGCCCCGTCCGCGTGGAGGCGGGCGCGCCGGCCGTCGTCGCCGCGGGTCGTGCCGTGTGAGCGGCCCGAGATCGCGCCGGCGCCCTCGCCGTCGGCGAGCATCACGTGGCAGTTCGTGCAGTCCCAGGAGCCGACACCGTCGGCGCCGCGCCCGTCCACGCGCATCCGGCCGGGCTCGTCGAGGGTTCCGTACCGGTCCGGGCGCTGCCCGGGCCGCGCGTCGAAGGCGACCTCCTGCTGGCAGTCCTCGGCGCACTCGGTGCGGGCGCCCTGCTCGCCGTGGCGCCCGCGCAGGTTGGTGGGCGCCGGGTTGTCGCCGGTGGCCTCGACGGTGTTGCCCCGGCCGTCGTCGAGGCGGCAACCGTCGCCGGTGCAGATGCCCTCGGACGGGCCGTCGGTGGCGTCGCGGCCGGCGGCGACGCCCTCCGGGCCCTGCCCGGTGGCGGCGAACCCGTCGGCGGTGCGCGCGGTGGCGCCGTCGCCGGTGGCGGCGACGTCGGCGTTCGTGTCGACCCCGCCGTCCGGGGCGGGCGTCGCGGTCAGCGCCTCGGCGGTCTTGGACCGCTCGGGACCGAGGCGCACCTGGGCCCCCGCGTCCTCGCCCGTGCCGGCCGTGGCCTCGCCGCGCGGCCCGCTGGCGGTGCACTCGGCCGCGGTGCACTCGGCGGTCGGGTCGGCGTTCTCGGGAGCGGCGGGACCCCGACCGACCAGGTCGACGCGACCGCCGCCCGCCGCCGTCGTGATGCCTCCGCCGGTGCCGGACCGGATCTCGCCGCCGCCGGTGATCGCGGCGGCGCCCTGGCCCGTCTCGGCGTCCCGAGTCAGCGACAGGCTCGGCGTCCCGGCGGGGGGTTGTTGGTCGGCGGGGGGTTGTTGGTCGGCGGGGGGTTGTTGGTCGGCGGGGGGTTGTTGGTCGGCCGGGGACTGTTGCCCGGCAGGCGGCGTGTCCCCGGTCTCGGGGGTGTCGCCGTCGGCGGGCGGCTGCTGCCCACCGGGTGGCGTGGCGGTCGAGGTCGCGGTGTCGTCGTCGGCGCCGTCCTGGCCGGCCAGGCGACCGGTGCACCGCTGCGCGGAGCAGTCGACCTCGCTGCCACCGGGGGTCTGCACCCGCACGGGTCCGCATCCGGGGCCCGCGCAACGCTCACCGGCTGCGGCCCCGTCGGGATCCACCGCCTTCGCGCCGCAGAATTCGCCGGAACAACGGCCCTCGGCGGTCGGGTCCTGCGGGAGTGGTGCCGGTGCTCCCGGCTCCGCGGACTGGGCGGGGCGGGTCGTCGTGACCCGGTGGCTATGCCCGTTGCGGTCGGACCGCTCGGTGTAGACGGTCTGCGACCCGTCGGCGTGGGTGTCGGTCGTGGTGACTGTGCGGCTCGGCCCGTTGTCCCGAACGTCGACGTCGCGGACCGTGCCGTCCGACAGGACCCCCTCGGGCTGCGGCTCGATCGGTGCGTCGGTGTCGAACGCGTCCTGCGACTCGTCGTCGTCCCCGATCGGCCGCATCGGCAGGTTCTCGGGATCCATGTTCGACTGGATGCGCGACACGTCGGACGCGGTCTGACGGTGCACGTCCTCCATCGAGAGGCTCCGCGCCTCATCGGTCCGCGCCCCGCGCTCGGATTCGGGGAGCTCGCCGGACTCGATGCGGTTGTCCACGTCCTCGACCGCTTCGGCGCGCGCCCGCTCGAGCTCGCGGAGGTTCTCGTCCGCGCGTTCCCCGGACACGGGCAGCCGCTCCGGGCCCGCGGGTGTCGTGTCCCCGCCGGGAGCGCCGGTCTCGCTCACGAGCTCCGCGCCCGGCTCGCCCTGGCCCGGCTCGGTCTCGGGCGCGGTCGGCCGGTCGGTGGTGGATGCGGTGGCGGACTCGCTGGGTGCCGGCTGGGTGGGCTCTGCGGTGGCGGTGGCGGTGGCGGTCGCGGTCGCGCCGATGGCGGTGACGGGCGCGCTGGTGTCCGCGTCCTCGTCGCCGGTGGTGGGGTCGCCCTGGTCCGGGGTCGTTTCGGGCGAGGTCGGCTGGTTCGTGGTGCCGGGCTCGGCGGTCGCGGGGGAGGTGGGCTGCGCGGACTCGGAGCCCTCGTCGGGCATCGTAGCGGCGGTCGTGCCCTGGCTCGGAGTCGTTGCGGGCGCCGTCGGCAGGTCCGAGTCGGTGGGCTCGGTGGGCTCGGTGGGCTCGGTGGGCTCGGTGGGCTC
>NZ_JBXUHE010000053.1:0-33442 GCF_057180585.1 Actinomycetospora sp. 2LY8.5 | reverse complement strand
GGGACTTTCGGCGCTTAGAAGCAGCGAACAGCACGTTCGCCGCAACACAAGGTCGGCCGCCGACCCCGCGAACGGGGACTTTCGGCGCTTAGAAGCAGCGAACAGCACGTTCGCCGCAACACAAGGTCGGCCGCCGACCCCGCGAACGGGGACTTTCGGCGCTTAGAAGCAGCGAACAGCACGTTCGCCGCAACACAAGGTGCGCCGCCGACGGCTCCGGTTGTGGGACGCCCGTCCGCCCCGCGCGGACTCCGGCGCGCGGCGGGTCGCCGTGTCGCGGCGGGAGCGGAACGCGCACGGCCGGCCCGGACCGCAGGGGCGGCCCGGGTCGGCCAGGCAGCGTGGAGGGTCCGCACCGCGGCGGGTCCGGAGTTCCGCGAGCAGGGCCGTCCGGTCGGAGCCCTCGTCGAGGACGAGGCGCAGACGGCGACAGGGCAGGTCGATCAGGAGTTCCATGTCCTGATCGTCCTGCCCCGCGCGACCGGAATTACGCGACCCGGCTACCCGACCATCTCCTCGAGCTCCTTGCCCTTGGTCTCCTGCACGTAGCGGCTGACGAACAGGAACGACAGGAGGGCGAAGAACGCGTACAGGCCGTACGCCAGCGTCAGGCCGATGTCGGCGAGCGACTGGAAGCTGACGGTGATGAGGAAGTTCGCGATCCACTGCGCGGCCGCGGCGACCGACAGCGCGGCGGCGCGCAGCCAGTTCGGGAACATCTCACCGAGCAGTACCCAGACGACCGGGCCCCACGACACCGCGAACGCCACGACGTAGAGGTTCGCCGCCACGAGGGCGATCGGGCCCCACGGACCGGGCAGGTTCGGCGTCTCCGAGCCGTCCTCGCCGACCGTGAGGACGGCCTGCGAGAACGCGATCGCCATGACCGTGAGCGTCACGACCATGCCGGCCGAGCCCCCGAGCAGCATCGGCTTGCGGCCCACCTTGTCGACGATGAGGATCGCGACGACCGTGGCGAGCACGTTGACCAGCGAGTTGATGACCGACGCGAGGAACGAGTCGGCCTCGGAGAACCCGACGGCCTGCCACAGCGTCGTCGAGTAGTAGAAGATCACGTTGATGCCGACGAACTGCTGGAAGACCGACAGCAGGATGCCGACCCAGACGATCGGACGCAGCCCGGTGCCCGGGGCGGTGAGGTCGCGCAGGCTCGGCTTCTCCTCGCGGCGCAGCGTCTCGCCGATCTCGTGGACCTTCTCCTGGACGCCCTCGACGGTCGTCCCCAGCACGTTCGCGAGGACCTGGCCCGCCTCCTGGGTGCGCCCCTTCGCCACGAGGTAGCGCGGCGACTCGGGGATCCGCAGGGCGAGGACCGCGTAGATGATCGACGGGATGAGGCCGACGAGGAACATCCAGCGCCAGGCCTCGAGGCCCAGCCAGAACGTGTTCGCCGCGCCGCCGGCCACGCCCGCGAGCAGGGCGTCGGAGAGCAGGGCGACGAAGATGCCGAGCACGATCGCCATCTGCTGCAGTGACGCGAGTCGGCCGCGGATGTGGGCCGGCGCGATCTCCGCGATGTAGGCGGGCGCGATCACCGACGCGATACCGATGCCGACACCGGCGAGGAAGCGCCAGATGATCAGGTCCCAGACGGCGAACGCCAGGCCGGACCCGATCGAGCTGATCGCGAACAGCGCGGCCGCGATGAGCATGACGCGCACACGGCCGTAGCGGTCCGCGAACGGGCCCGCGAACCAGGCACCGACCGCCGACCCCAGCAGGGCCACCGCCACCGCGAACCCGGACAGCAGCGGACTCTCCTGCAGCCCGAACTGTTCGTTCAAAGCGTCGACGGCGCCGTTGATGACGCTCGAGTCGAACCCGAACAGGAAGCCGCCGACGGCGGCGACGATGGAGATGAGGATCGCTTTGGCGGTCGTCTTCTCCCTGGAACCGGGAGCCCCCGGCGCTGGATCGGTCATCGGTCACTCCCCGGAACGGCACTGTCGTCACTGGTCCGGGCGAGGTCGGCAGCACCGACCATCCCGGACTCCCACCCCAACTCCGCGAGCCGGACCTCGGCCACGGGCCGGTGGCCGCGGCCCGTGAGATTCGCTCGGAAGGTCTCCTCGACCCGGCCCCGCAGGACCTCGCCGGCCGCGGACACGCCGCCGCCGATCACGAACAGGGTCGGGTCGAGCACGGCCGCGAGCTGCGCGAGACCGAGCCCGATCCAGCGGCCGATCTCGTCGAAGCAGTGCAGCGCGCCCACGTCACCCTGCTGAGCCGCGGCGGTCACCATCTCCCCGGTGATCGCCTCGGGATCGCCGCCGGCCGCCGCGAGCAGGCCGGCCGCGAACGCGGGCGAGTGCCGGGCGATCTCGCGGGCCTCGCCGACGAGCGCCCGTCCCGACCCGTACTGCTCCCAGCAGCCCTGCAGCCCGCAGCCGCACCGGCGCCCGTACGGGACCATCGTGATGTGGCCGATCTCGGCCGCCACCCCGAACCCGCCACGCAGCAGGCGCCCGCCCGAGACGATGCCGCCGCCGACCCCCGTACCGATGGTGATGGCGACGAGGTCGTCGTGGTCCCGGCCCGCCCCGAACCGGGACTCGGCCCAGGCGACGGAGTTGGCGTCGTTCTCGACGACGACCGGCAGGTCGAGCGCGATCGACAGCTCGCCGCGCAGATCCTCGTCGCGCCAGGCCAGGTTCGGCGCGAACATCACCTTGGCGCGCGCGGCGTCGACGAATCCCGCCGCGCCGATCCCGACCCCGACGATGTCGTGGCCGGTGCGCAGCTCCCGCACGCCGTCGGCGATGGCCTCGAGCACCATCCGGGTGTCGGTCGCCGGCGTCTCGCGCCGGGTCGAGGCGATCAGCTTGCCGTCCCCGTCGACGACTCCCGCCGCGATCTTGGTGCCGCCGACGTCCACGCCGACGGTCAGCCCGCTCACGACTTCCTCACCAGCTCGTGCCGACCGAGGGCGGCGAGGTCGATCGTGCCCATGTCGGTGACGACGACGTCGGCACCCTCGGCGGCCAGCGCGTCGACGTCGTCGGCACGGGACACCCCGAGCGCGCCGAAGCCGCCGGCCTTCGCCGCCTGGATGCCGTTGACCGCGTCCTCGGCGACGAACGCGTCCGCCGGGTCGACGCCGAGCTCGGAGGCCGCGGTCAGAAAGATCTCCGGGTTCGGCTTGCCCTGGGCGAAGTCGCGGCCGGAGACGTCGACGTCGAAGTAGCCGTGGAGGTTCCCGGACGCCCCGAAGCGGGACAGGTCGACGCGCTCGAGGAAGAGCTTCGCGTTCTTCGAGGACGACGCCGCGGCGATCGGGATGCCGGACTGCTTGACGTCGACGACGAACTGGACGGCGTCGTCGTAGGCCGAGAAGCGCCCCTCGGAGATCAGCCGGATGATCATCTCCTGCTTGTACTCGCCGTACTCCTGCACCCGCCGGTCGATATCGGGCACGCCGAAGTACTCGAGCGCCGCGGTGGCACCGGCCTTGCGCGGCTTGCCCGACATCCGCTCGTGGTAGAGCGCGGGCGTGAACCTCTCGGGCGTGTAGCTGGTCCGGGAGACGATGTCCGACCAGGGGCCCTCCATGAGCTCGCGCAACGACTCGCGCCAGGCCTCCTCGTGCGGCGAGTCGACGAGGACGCCGTCCACGTCGAAGATCGCTCCGCGAAATCCGGACCGTTCGGTGCCGCTCATGCGCCGTTCCCTTCGTGGTCGTGCCCGGTGGCGGGCGTCCGGTCGTCGTCGGGCACGGAGACCGGGGCGGGTGCCGCGGACGTCGAGCCGATCCGCCCGTCGCGGTCCAGCGTCACCGTCCACTCCTGCCCGGCACCGAGCTCGCGGACCTCGCCGCCCAGCCCGATCCGGACCGGGTGGCTGAACCCCTCGGACTGCACGGCGACGGTCAGCGCGCCGTCGTTCACCGACACGCGCAGCGTGGTGCCCTGGAACACCAGTGAGACCGCGAGCCCGTCGAGACGCAGGGTCAGCCGCGGGTCGAAGGTCAGGACCCCGTCGCGCGCCCCGGCACCGAGGTAGGCCCGCTGGAGGAGGTCGAGGGTCCCCGACATGACCCCCATGTGGATGCCTTCCTTGGTGGTGCCGCCCTGCACGTCGCCGATGTCGGACTCGACGGCGACGAGGAAGCGCTCCCAGGAGCTCTCGGGGTCGATGCCGGCCAGCACGGCGGCGTGCGCGACGAGCGAGAGCGTCGAGCCGTGCGAGGTGCGCCGGTCGTAGTAGGCGATGGTGCGCCGCGCGAGGTCGGCGTCGTCGGCGATCGCGTCGTACCCGAGCCGCGAGAAGATCTCGCGGAGCTCGTCGTCGCCGAACAGGAAGAACAGCATCACCGCGTCGGCCTGTTTGGCCAGCTTGTAGCGGTCGGGGTCGTCACCCTCGGCCTTGAGGATGCGGTCCATCCGCTGGATGTTCTTGTGCCGGGCGCGGTAGCCGTCCCAGTCGAGCTCGTCGAGCTGCTCGTAGCCCTCGAACTGCGTGATGACCAGGTGCCCGTCGTCGTCGCGGTGGGTGGGCACCGTCATCGAGGTGCTCATCTCCGACCAGCGGGCGATCTCGTCGTCGGTGATGCCGAGACGGCTGCGCAGCGCCCGGCGGCGGCTCTTGGGAAGCAGCGCCAGGACCTTCGGCGCGGTCGCGGCGATCCACGCGACCATGACGTTGGTGTAGGCGTTGTTGCGCAGCCCGCCGGTCTCCGAGCCCGGGTAGCGCTCGTGGAACTCGTCGGGCCCCATCACGCCGTGGATCTCGTAGCGGCCGGTGTTCGGGTTCTTGTGCGCGATCGACGCCCAGAACCGGGCGATCTCGAGCATGAGCTCGGCGCCGTAGTCGCGCAGGAACTCCAGGTCGTCGGTGGCCTGGTAGTACTGCCAGACGTTGTAGAAGATCGCCGCGTTGACGTGGCGCTGGTTGTGCGAGTGGTCGGGGTCCCACTGGCCCGACAGCGGGTTGAGGTGGACGACCTGCGTCTCCTCGGTGCCGTCGCTGCCCGACTGCCACGGGAACATCGCCCCGCGGTAGCCCTCGAGCGCCGCGGCCGCCCGGGCCTCGGCGAGGCGCCGGTAGCGGTACATCAGCAGCCCGCGGGTGATCTCCGGGACCCGGTAGTTGAGGAACGGGTAGACGTAGAGCTCGTCCCAGAAGACGTGCCCGCGGTAGGCCTCGCCGTTGAGCCCGCGCGCGGGGACGCCGGCGTCGTGGCGGGCGGTGTGCCGCGAGCAGACCTGCAGCACGTGGGCCATGTGAAAGCGCAGCAGCAGCTCGACGCGCGGCTCGCGGGGCAGCTCGAGGTCGGCGACGTCCCAGTACTCGTCCCAGGCGTCGACGTGCTCGGCGAGGCACCCGGCGAAGTCCGGGTAGCGCTCGACGTGGCGTCCGGCGGCGGTGAGCGTCTCGGTGATGGCGTTGTCGTGGCTGGTGAAGAACGACACGATCTTCTCGACGCGTACGGTCTCGCCCTCGGTGAGATCGAGGTCGAGGACCTGCTGGATGTAGTCGTTCATCTGGTGGAGCGTGCGGACCGGCTCGACCTTCTCCCAGCCGCGCCCGCGACCCCGGTACACGCGGGTGCGCGCGGCCTCGGAGACGTAGAGGTTCGACTGCCGCGTCCGGACCTTGAGCGCGATGATCTCCGGGCCGAACGTCCGCGGGGTGACGGGGTCGAGGTGGCGGCCCTCGAGGTCGCGATAGCGCGCGACCATCGTGTTGTCGACGCGGCCGTCGATGGCCGAGACGATCCCGATGCTCCCCGACCAGTTCTCGGCGGTGATCGTCCACTCCATCGCCGCCTGGTGGCTGTGCGCCATCGACACGAACCGGCGGCTGCGCAGCGTCGTCTCGCGCCCGGCCCGGTCACGGAAGCGGAACTCACGGCTGACCGTGGCGGTGCGGATGTCGTAGGAGTGGCGGTAGTCGAGCACGTCGACGTTGTCGAGGCGGATGGCCTCCTCGCCCTCGATGCGCAGCTTGAGGACGAGCCAGTTCGGGAGGTTGACGAGGTCCTCGTTGAGGACCGGACGCCCGCCGAGGATCGTCGTCTCGCGGTTGTAGGCGCCGTGGGCGTAGGTGCCCGCGTAGTGCCGGGGCGCGTCGGTGTCCTCCCACTCGGCCGCGCCGCGGGTGCAGAAGTAGCCGTTGCCGGTGCTGGTCAGCGCCTCACGCAGGCCCTCGTCGTCGGGCTCGAGGCCGGTCCAGGTGAGGGTGAAGTCGTCGGCCACGGCGCCGCCGGGCAGGACCTCACCGGAAGCTGTCGTCGTCTGGTCGGTCGCGCTCGTCACTGACGTCTCCGTACTCGAGGGAGGGTCGGTTGCTTCGGGTTCATGTGGCCGGTCACCGGGCCAGGCCGTCGAGGAATCGGCCCACCTCGTCGACCGTGGCCAGCACGGCCGCCGCGGCGGTCTCGCGGCCGGCCGCGTCGGCCGGGTCGATCACGAGGACGCCGAGACCGGGCGTTTCCCGCTGCGCGAGCGCGCGGAACGCGTCCTCGTCGGTGATGTCGTCGCCGAGGTAGATCGGGACGGTGTCCGGGTGGTCGAGGTCGAGGACGCCGATGAGGTGCTCGACGGCCTTGCCCTTGTTCCAGTCGATCTTCGGCTGGATCTCGTGCACGAACTTGCCCGGCGTCACGCGCAGTTCGCCGGGGTGCTCGGCGAGCACCTCGTCGACGAGGGCGGCCACGCGTGGCCGCTCCTCGGGGGCGACGTGCCGGTCGTGGAGGGCCACCGAGGCGTGCTTGGGCTCGACCTGCGTGCCCTCGATGTCCGCGGCGGCGACCCGGACCCGCTCGGTGACCTCGGCGACGAGGTCCTCCCAGCCTCGGGAGGCGTCGTGCTCGATCACGCCGCGCTGCGGGTCGACGATGTCGAAGCCGTGGCTCCCGGCGATCACGAGGTCGTTCACGCCGCTGAGCTCCTCGACCACGGCCCGGTCTCGGCCCGAGACGATGCAGACCGGACAACGGCCGGCGAGCGAGCGGAGGATCCCCCGCATCCCGTCGGTCATGATCGCGTCCTCGGGCCGCGGAACGATCGGCGTCAGCACGCCGTCGTAGTCGAGGAACACGGCGGGGCGCCGGCCGTCGAGGCGCTGCGCCACCTCGGGGGCGTCGAGCGCGTGCGGCAACGCGTCCGCCGTCGTGGTCGCCGGGGAATCGGAGCGGTACGGAGCTCGACCGTCGTCGGCAGGCACGGTCACCAGGGCCTCCGCATCTCGGCGCGCCGTTGTCGTGTGATGCGAAACACAGGCTAGGGCGGGCCTTGGGGCGTCGTCAACGGATGAACACAGCGCCGCGATCTTGGACCCTCGCGCGGCGTTGCGCCACCGGGGTGACGGAAAGTCCCACCTGGTCAGGCAGCACACCGGTCGAGGGCCAGCGCGAGCGCCCCGAGCACCGGCGCGTGCTCGGCCAGCTCGGCGACGACGACCTCCGCCGTGCGGGTCGTCCCGGGCAGCGCCGCGGCCCCGAGCGCGGCGTGCAGCGGCGCGAGGAGGAGATCTCCGGCCTGCGCGAGCTCGCCGCCGACGACGATGCGCCGCGGGGTCAGCACGGTGCACAGCCCGGCGAGCGCGACTCCGACATGATGTCCGGTGTCGGCCAGGATGCGTGACGCCGGCGCGTAGTCGTCGCGGGCGCGGGCGACCACCTCGGCGACCGTGAGCGGAGCCCCGAGCAGCGGCTCGAGCATCGCCGTCACCGTGCGGGTGGACACCACCGTCTCGAGGCAGCCGCGGTGCCCGCAGCGGCACACCGCGGCGAAGCGGTCGCCCTGGTCGACCACCACGTGCCCGATCTCGCCCGCCGTGCCGTCGGGCCCCCGGTAGAGGCGCCCGCCGAGGACGAGTCCGGCGCCGACGCCGTCGGAGAGCTTGAGGAAGATCCCGTCGTCGACCCCCCGCAGCGCGCCCCACCGCTGCTCGGCAAGGGTGCCGAGGGTCGCGTCGTTGTCGACCCAGCTCGGCACCCCGAGGTGCTCGGACACCCGCCCGGCCAGCGGGACGCCGACCCAGCCGGGGAGCACGCCGGAGGCGCCGACGGCCCCGGTCACGAGGTCGAGCGGGGCCGGCAGCCCCACCACCGCACCGCGCAGGGCCGCGCGGTGGGCCCCGACGCGCTCGAGCGCGGTGTCGAGCAGCCCGGCGGCGGTGTCGAGACCGTCGGCGACGCCGTGGCCGTCGGTGAGGTCGGCGCGGATCTCCGTGCGCTCCGGTGGGACGGGCTGCCCGGCGGCGGCCGTCGGGTCGGCGACGTCGGCGAGGGCGACCCGCACGTGACGGTGCCCGAAGTCGATGCCCGCGACGATCCCGGCGCCCCGGACCAGGCGCACGGCGCGCACGCGGCGCCCGGCGCGCACCTCGTCGCCCGCCACGAGCACGCCCGCGGCCCCCAGGTCGCGCACGATGTTCGACACCGTGGCGGGCGCCAGGCCGGTGGCCCCGGCGATCTCCGCCTGCGTCGGCGCCCCGCTCGCGCGCACCGCGTCGAGGACTCGCCGCCGGTTCGCGTCGCGCAGACCGGCCGGCGAGCCGGGCCGCGACGCCGTGTTCATGCAATGAACGATACCGCGTCGTTGTGTGCTCCACGTCACGCCTAGCCCGAACGGGCGCACTCACCGCGCGCATCGCTTGCCCACCCGGCGACCGCCTTGACGCAACTCAACGGTTGCCATAGTTTCGCAACCAATGAGTTGCTATCTGAGGAGGCACCGTGGGATTCCCCGACCGGATCGAGCGCACGGTGGAGCTGGCCCATCGCCCGGAGGTCGTCTGGGACGCCCTGACCACCGGCGAGGGCCTGCGCTCCTGGCTCGGCGACCGGGCGTCGATCGACCTGCGCCCCGGCGGGTCCGCCGAGGTCGTCTGGACCAGCGAGAACGCCACCGCGGAGATGCGTGTCGAGCGCGTCGAGGAGCCGCGGGTCCTCGGCTTCACCTGGCGCGTCGACGGCATGGCCCGCGACGACCCGCGACGCACCTACGTCGAGTTCACCCTCGAGCCGACGCCCGCGGGCACGCGGCTGCACCTCGTCGAGTCCGGCTTCGCCCAGCTGCCCGACGACGGCCACCGGAACGGCTATGCCTCGCACGACGACGGCTGGACCCACGAGCTCGGCGAACTCGTGGCGTACCTCGATGCAGCAGCCTGAGCCCGACGATCAGGAAGCGATCGCCGAGCAGGTGTTCGTCGCCCTCGCCGACCCGACCCGGCGGGCCGTCCTCGCCGCGCTCGCCGTGGGCGGGCCCGCCACCGCCACCGACCTCGCGGCACGCCTGCCCATCTCGCGCCAGGCCGTCGCCAAGCACCTGGCCCGGCTCGGCGACGCGGGGCTCGTCACCGCCGAGCCGGGCGAGCGCCGCCGCGTCCGCTTCCGGCTGCGGTCGGCGCCGATGCGGGTGGCCCAGCAGTTCCTCGCCGCGCTCACTCGCGACTGGGACGACCGCCTCGACGCGCTCGTCGCCCATCTCGACAGCACCGAGAACCCAGGAGAAGGACATGACCACTGAGCTGCCCCCTGAGCTGCCCCCGATCGTCGACCGCGCCACGTGGCAGGAGCAGCGCGACAGCCTGCTCGTCCGCGAGAAGGCGCACACGCGCGCGGGCGACGCGATCGCCGCGGCCCGGCGCCGCCTGCCGATGGTGGAGGTCGACGCCGCCACGGAGATGACCGGCGCCGACGGGCCGACGTCGTTGCTCGACGCGTTCGAGGGCCGCGACCGCCTCGTCGCCTACGCCCAGATGTGGCATGCGGGGCATCCCGCTGCCGAGCAGTGCCAGGGCTGCACGTACTACAACAGCCAGGTCCGCGAGCTGGCCTACCTGCACGCCCGTGGGGTCACGTACGCGACGTTCGTCCAGGGCCCGTGGGAGGAGTCCGAGCGCTACCGCGCGTTCATGGGCTGGGACGTCCCCTGGTACGCCGTCGGGCAGCCGAACCCGGCGCTCGATCTCGACGGCGGGTTCAGGCTGCTGGCCTACCTGCGCGTCGGCGACCGTGTCTTCGAGACCTACCGGACCACGGGTCGCGGTGTGGAGGTCATGTCCCCGACCTACGGCCTGCTCGACATGACCGTGTACGGCCGCGGCGAGACGTGGGAGAACTCCCCGGCCGGGTGGCCCCAGCCGGTGGTCGCGGACGGGGACGATCTGCTGGTCGAGGGGCGCCCGACCGCCCAGTGGCCCCGGATCGCGGCGGGCCACACGCCCGCTCCCTGAGGGCTCCGGGCGGGAGCGAGGGCTCCGGGCGGGAGCGAGGGCGTCCCTCGCTGCCTCCCACGCAGTCGGGGAGCCCCTCGCTCGCTCGCGAGTCGCCGACCCGAGAGAGCGAGGGCGTCCCTCGCTGCCTCCCACGCACTCAGGGAGTCCCTCGCTCGCTCGCGAGGTCGCCGACCCGAGAGAGCGAGGGCGTCCCTCGCTGCCTCCCACGCACTCAGGGAGTCCCTCGCTCCACCCTCGCCGGGGCGGGGGGCGCGTCAGGGCAGGTCGTGCCAGACGCGCTGGAGCATGTGCCAGTCCTCGGGGTGCTCGGCGATGTCGCCGGCGAACACGTCGGCGACGCGCTGGGTGGCGGCGGGGACGGCGGCGCGGTCGGGCACGGGCACCGGGGGGTGGATGCGGAAGTGCCAGCCCTCCTCCCCCGTCACCGGGTCCTCGGTGAACCACAGTCCCACCGGCAGTAGCGCGGCGCCGGTGCTCGCGGCGAGCGACGCCGGGCCCGGCGGCATCGAGGCCGGCGCGCCGAAGAAGGTCACGGGCACACCGTGGGCCGAGAGGTCCCGGTCGGCCACCAGGCACACGACCTTTCCCGCGCGCAGGGAGCGGACGAGCCCGCGCACGGGGGCCTCGCCGCCAGTCATCGGCAGGATCTCGAAACCGAGCGACTCGCGGAACGCCACGAAGCGCTCGTACAGCGACTCGGGCTTGAGGCGCTCGACGACCGTGGTGAACGGGCCCGAGTGCGCGACCAGCCACAGCCCCGCCATGTCCCAGTTGCCCGAGTGGGTCAGGGCGACGACGACCCCGCGCCCGGCGGCAAGGGCCTCGTCGAGGTGCTCCTGGCCCTCGACGACGGGTCGGCGCGCCAGCGCCGCGTGGTCCATCGCCGGCAGCCGGAACGCCTCGCGCCAGTAACGGGCGTAGGAGCGCAGGCCGGCCGCGGTCAGCGCGTCGAGCCCGTCGGCGTCGAGGTCGCGGCGCACGCGGCCGAGGTTCGCGCGCAGCCGCGCGGTCCCGCGGCCGCCCCGGCGGGCGGCGAGGTCGGCGCCCGCGCGGAACGCCCACCGCGCCGCCGGTTCCGGCACCGCGCGGACGAGGCGCCAGCCCGCGGCGTAACCGATCTCGCTGGCCCGTTCCCCGAGCGAGAGCGCGGACGGCGCGTCGGCGGTCGTGGTCACGCGGACCCCGGGCCGTTCGGGGCGGGGTGGTCCGAGTGGTCCGGGTGCGCAGTGGGCTGCGTGTGCCCGGTGGCGGCCCCGTACTGGTCGCGGGCACTGCGCCACACCGCGACCACGCGCTGGCCGATCGTGATCAACGAGCCCACCACGAGCAGCCAGAGCGCCACGTCGAGGGCGTAGGGCACGCCGAGACCGGTGAGCCCACAGCCGGCGAGGCCGAGGATCAGGCGCTCGGCCCGCTCGACCAGCCCGCCGTCGGCGCGCAGGCCGGCGGCCTCGGCGCGGGCCTTGATGTAGGAGATCAGCTGGCCGGTGATCAGACAGGCGAGCGCGAGGCCCGCGAGCAGCGGCCGGTCGACGCTGAACGCCCACCACGTGATGCCGGCGAACACCGCGCCGTCGACGAGCCGGTCGCCGACCGAGTCGAGCACGCCGCCGAAGGGGCTCGCCACCCCCCGCGCGCGCGCCATCGCGCCGTCGAGCACGTCGAGCATCGCGAACGCCCACACCACCAGCGACGCCGCGAACAGGTGTCCGGTGGGGATGAGCCACAGCGCGGACGCCGTGGACGCCACCGTCCCGAAGATCGTGACGACGTCGGGGTGCACCCCGCGGCGGACCAACCACGACGCCGTCGGCTCGACGCCGCCTCTCATGGCCGCGCGGGCCCACTCGTTGATCATGTGCTCGGTCCTCGGGTCGAGCTCCGCTCCGCTCCGTCTCCCGGCCAGGCGCTCGCCAGACGCTCCCGGGTCTCGGCCAGGAGCTGCGGGATCACCTTGGTCTGCCCGACCACGGTGATGAAGTTGGCGTCGCCGCCCCAGCGCGGCACGACGTGCTGGTGCAGGTGGTCGGCGAGCGAGCCGCCCGCGACGTGCCCGAGGTTGATGCCGACGTTGAAGCCGTGCGGCGCGGCCACCGCGCGCAGGGCCCGCACCGCCTGCTGCGTCACACCGACGAGCTCGGCGGACTCCTCGAGGTCCAGCTCGTCGAGCCCGGCGACGTGGCGGTACGGCACGACCATGAGGTGACCCGGGTTGTACGGGTGCAGGTTGAGCACCGCGTACACGCGCTCACCGCGGTGCAGGACCAGCCCGTCCTCGTCGGACAGGGTCGGGATCCGGCACAGCGGGCACTTCCCGGACTCCTCGCCCGTGCCGGTCTCCCCCGCGATGTAGGCCATCCGGTGCGGTGCCCACAGGCGCCGGAAGCCGTCGGGCGTGCCGGCGCCCCCCAGTTCGTCGAGGTTCGAGGCGTCGACGGTCGAGCTCCGCTGCGCTGCGTCTCCCGTGCCCTGGGTCGAGCTCCGCTGCGCTGCGTCTCCCGTGCCCTGGGTCGAGCTCCGCTCCGCTGCGTCTCCCGCGCCCTGGGTCGAGCTCCGCTCCGCTTCGTCTCCCGCGCCCTGGGTCGAGCTCCGCTCCGCTTCGTCTCCCGACACCTCGCTCATCAGGGCGCGAACTTCTCCGCATCGGGTGAGGCGTTCTCGCGGCGGCGCACCCAGTCGACGACGGCGGCGACCGCGTCGTCCACCGGGACCGCGTTGCGCTGCGAGCCGTCACGGAAGCGGAACGACACCGCGCCGTTCCACACGGACCCGTCGCTTCGCTCGCCGGAGGCCTCGACGTCCTTGCCGCCCGCGAGCAACAGGAACGGCACCTTCTGCAGGGTGTGCGTCCGGATCTTCTTCTGCATCCGGTCGTCGGAGTCGTCGACCTCGACCCGCAATCCCTCGGCCCGCAGCCGGGCGGCGACCTCGGCCACGTAGCCCGCCTGGTCGCCCGAGACCGGGATGCCGACCACCTGCACCGGCGCGAGCCAGGCCGGGAACGCGCCGGCGTAGTGCTCGGTGAGCACGCCGAAGAAGCGCTCGATCGACCCGAACAGCGCGCGGTGGATCATCACCGGTCGCTGGCGCGAGCCGTCGGAGGCCGTGTACTCCAGCTCGAAGCGGTCCGGGAGCATCATGTCGACCTGGATCGTGGACATCTGCCAGGTGCGCCCGATCGCGTCCCTGGCCTGCACCGAGATCTTCGGGGCGTAGAACGCGGCGCCCCCGGGGTCGAGCACGAGGTCGAGGCCCGCGCCCTCGGCGACCTCGCGCAGGACGTCGGTCGCCTCCTCCCACGCCTCGTCCGATCCGATCGACTTCTCCGGGTTGCGGGTCGAGAGCTCGAGGTAGAAGTCGTCGAGCCCGTAGTCGCGCAGCAGGTCGAGCACGAACGCCAGCAGCGAGCGGATCTCGTCGCGCATCTGCTCGCGCGTGCAGTAGATGTGCGCGTCGTCCTGGGTGAAGCCGCGGGCGCGCGTGAGGCCGTGCACCACGCCGGACTTCTCGTACCGGTAGACCGTGCCGAACTCGAAGAGCCGCAGCGGCAGCTCCCGGTACGACCGCCCACGCGCCCGGTAGATCAGGTTGTGCATCGGGCAGTTCATCGGCTTGAGGTAGTAGTCGATGCCCTGGCGCTTGAGCTCGCCGGCGTCGTCGTACTCGGCGTCGAGGTGCATCGCGGGGAACATGCCCTCGCGGTACCAGTCGAGGTGCCCCGAGACCTCGAACAGCTCGCCCTTGGTGGCGTGCGGGGTGTTGACGAACTCGTAGCCGGCCTCGGCGTGGCGGCGGCGGCTGTAGTCCTCCAGCTCCTTGCGGACGATCCCGCCCTTGGGGTGGAAGACCGGCAGGCCCGAGCCGATCTCGTCGGGGAAGCTGAACAGGTCCAGCTCGGCGCCCAGGCGGCGGTGGTCGCGGCGCTCGGCCTCGGCGATCCGCTCGAGGTACGCGTCCTGGGCCTCCGGCGACTCCCACGCCGTCCCGTAGATCCGCTGCAGCTGGGCGTTGCGCTGGTCGCCGCGCCAGTAGGCGGCGGCGCTGCGCGTGATCTTGAACGCCGGGATGAACCCGGTGGTCGGGATGTGCGGGCCGCGGCACAGGTCGCCCCAGACGCGCTCGCCGGTGTGGGCGTGGACGTTGTCGTAGGCGGTGAGGCCGCCCTCGCCGACCTCCATGACCTCGGAGGTGTCGACGGAGCCCTTCAGATCCACCAGCTCGAGCTTGAACGGCTCGCCCGCCAGCTCCTCGCGGGCGGCCTCGAGCGAGTCGTACTCGCGGCGCACGAAGCGCTGCTTCGCCTTGACGATCTTGCGCATCGCCTTCTCGAGGGCCTCGAGGTCCTCGGGCGTGAAGGGGCGGTCGACGGCGAAGTCGTAGTAGAAGCCGTCGGTGACCGGCGGGCCGATCCCGAGCTTCGCCTCGGGGAACATCTGCTGGACCGCCTGGGCCAGCACGTGCGCCGCCGAGTGGCGGATGACCGCCCGCCCGTCCTCGGTGTCCGCGGGCACCGGCGTGACGTCGACGTCCGCGTCGGGGCTCCACGAGAGGTCCTTGAGCGCTCCGTCGGGGTCGCGCACGACCACCACCGTCTGCGGCCCGCTGGTCGGCAGGCCCGCCTCGCGGACCGCCTGGCCCGCGGTGGTGCCCGCCGTCACCGGCACGCTGGCGGCGACGAGGGGTTGGGGCGGGGCGAGCGAGGACACGACGGACTCCTGGGGATGTCGAACGAGGTCACTCCAGCCTATCGATCGACCGGGCCGTGGATCGTGGGGTGGCCCCGTCCGACCACCGTCTCCAGGAACGCCGCGACGGCCCGGACGGCGGCCAGGGTGCGGGCGGTCGGCACGAGGTCGAAGCCGTGCTGGGCGTGCGCGAGCTCGGCGTGCACCACCGGCGCGCGGGACACCGCCCGCAGCCGGGCCACGAACGCCCGGCTCTGGGCGGGCACCACGATCGCGTCGCCGGTGCCGTGCAGGACCATGAACGGCGGCGCGCCCGCGTGCACGCGAGCCGACGGGGAGGCAGCCACGTAGGGGTGGGCGTCCTGGTCGAGCGCGGTCGGCATCATCGTCTCGGCGAGCAGCTCGTCGAGGGTGCCGCTGCCGTCGTCGCTGGTCAGGTCGTAGATGCCGTAGAGGCACACGGCGGCGGCGACCGAGGTGTCGGCGTCGGCGAATCCGGGCTGCCACGCGCCCGGGGTGAGCGCCGCGAGCGCGGCGAGGTGGGCGCCGGACGAGCCCCCCGTGATCGCGATGCGGTCGGGGTCGCCGCCGTGCTCGGCGACGTGGGCGCGGGTCCAGGCCAGCGCGCGCTTGATGTCGACGATCTGCGCGGGCCAGCGCTCGGCCGGCCCGAGGCGGTGGTCGACGCTGACGCACACCCAGCCGCGCCCGACCATGTGCGCCATCAGGGGGTGCGCGTCGGCGGCCTTGCTGCCGGTCGACCACGCCCCGCCGTGGATCTGCACGAGCACCGGCGCCCGGGCGCCGGGCGCGAGGAGCGGGTCGCGCCAGACGTCGAGGAGGTTCGCCACCGGGTCGGGGCCGTACGGGACGTCCCGGACGGTCGCGTAGCGGCTCCGGCCGAGGATCGACCGCAGCACCCTGCCCCTGCGGCACGCAGCGAAGCAGAGCTGCCGCGCCGCAGGCCCATCACCGTCGGGGAGCTCCGCCGGGCCCAGCTCGGCCGCCAGGGCCTCGGCGAGGTTCGCGGCATCGGCCCGCGCGCCGCGGTCGAGACCGAGGAGCACCCCGACCGCACCGGCCGCGACGGCGAGTCCGACCCGGCCCGCCGGGTTCCCCACCGCCCCGCGCCGCAGGGCGACGCCGGCGGCCACGCCCACCAGCAGCGCCGTCGCGCGCGGGGTCTCGGTGGCCGTCGAGGACAGCAGGCTGCCCACCACCGCGGCGGGCCAGCGTCGCGTCAGCGGTCGCAACCCGGACCCGGCGACGAGCGCGGCCACGGTGCCGACCAGCAGCGACGTCCGGGCACCCGGCTCCGCCAGCTCGGTGCGCAGCCGTGCCGAGAACGCGCCGACGAGCGCACACACCGGCCGGGTCACGCGCTCATGGTGGACCCCGGGTCACACGACGGCCCGCCCGAGTCATCTGCGCCACGTCGCCCCGCGCGATGGCCGGAGGATCCTGGCGTCTCCCCGCGATCCTGCGACACTGGGCGACGTGAGCGACGGTGTGTGCCCGGTGACGGACGCATCGCAACGGCATCCGTGGGCGGACGTGCCCTCGGCGGCGGGCGCGCGCCTTCGTCCGGTGGTTCTCGGCGCCGGCGACGAGATCATCGCTGCGGTGCGCGCCGAGGTCGCCGAGTACGCGCTGTCGATGGACGGCGAGTTCGGGCGCCGCATCCGTCTCGGCGTGTCGGTCGCGCTCGACCAGTTCCTCGACCTGCTCGGCACCGACGACGCGCTCCCCGACACCACCGTGTACTTCGAGCTGGGCCGCGTCGAGCACCGCCACGGCCGCACGATGGACGCCCTGCAGAGCGCCTACCGGATCGGCTCGCGGGTGCTGTGGCGGCGCATCGCCGCCACGAGCGACGGCAGCCATCACGGCAACGGTCACAGCACCAGCCATGGCACCGGCACGGACACCGGCACGGACACCGGCACGGGCACCGGCACCGGCACCGACGCGCCCGACGACCTGGGGCTGGGCGCGGACGCGATCTTCCGGCTCGCCGAGGCCCTGTTCGCCTACATCGAGCAGCTCGCCGCGGCCTCGGTCTCGGGCTACGCC
Source organism: Actinomycetospora sp. 2LY8.5 (assembly GCF_057180585.1). Lineage (NCBI taxonomy): Bacteria > Bacillati > Actinomycetota > Actinomycetes > Pseudonocardiales > Pseudonocardiaceae > Actinomycetospora > Actinomycetospora sp. 2LY8.5. The sequence goes on along the minus strand of NZ_JBXUHE010000053.1, from coordinate 16,475 downwards.
TACGAGCAGTCGCTGGCGGCCGGGTCACGCCAGGCGCGCCAGCACGCCCTGGTCGAGCGCCTCTGCCGGGCGCCGGCTCCCGAACAGCCCGAGCTCGACGCGCTCGCCCGTGAGGCCGGCTGGACCCCGCCGAAGTCGGTGGGCGCCCTGGTCATCGCCGAGGAGTCGCTGGCCGTGGCGTGCCGGCGCCTGCCGCCCGAGATCGCCGCGTCCGTCGTGGACGGCGTCGGGATCGTGTTCGTGCCGGATCCGGACGGGCCGGGCCGGGCCGACGCCCTCGCCGACGCCGTGGGCAGCATCCCGGCGGTGCTCGGGCCGACGGTCACGTCCGACCAGATCCCCCGCACCGTCACCCGCGCCCGGGCGGCGTGGGCGCTGCAGCTCGACGGCCACCTGCCCGGGGACGGGCTGCTGCGCGCCGAGGACCACCTGCTCGCGCTGCTCCTGCACGCCGACGTCACCCTGACCGCCGACCTCGTGGCCCAGCGGCTCGAGCCCCTGCGGCGCATGACGTCGGCGGCGCGCGACCGGGCCGTCACCACGCTGACCGCCTGGCTCGACGCCCACGGCGACGTGGCCGAGGCGGCCACCCGCCTGCACGTGCACCCGCAGACCGTGCGCTACCGGCTCGCGCGGCTCAAGGAGGCGTTCGCGGGCGTCCTCGACGACCCGGTGGGACGCCTGGAGGTCGCCCTGGCGCTGCGCGCCGGAGGCCCGGGTCTCGCCGAGGGCTGAGCCCGGTCGACGGGACCCGGGCCGACGGCTGCTCGGTCAGGCCGCGGCGGCCGGGACGGCGGCGTCGAGCGACTCCGCGCGCCGCCGGCCGAAGGGCAGGGCGCGCAGGCGCTGCTTCGCGGTGCGCTTGTGGCCGCCGGGGAACGACAGGCGGGCGATCTTGCCCAGCACGCCGCCGTACTGCTTCCACATCGGGCCCGAGTGGTAGGGCAGCCCGTAGCGGCGGCACAGGTCGCGGACCTGCGGCGCGATCGTGCGGTACCGGTTCGAGGGCATGTCCGGGAACAGGTGGTGCTCGATCTGGTGCGAGAGGTTGCCGGTCATGATGTGCAGGAGCTGCGAGCCCTCGATGTTGGCCGAGCCGAGCATCTGGCGGACGTACCACTCGGCCTGCGACTCGTTCTCCAGGCGCTCCTCGTCGAAGGTCTCGACCTCGACCGGGAAGTGTCCGCAGAAGATCACGGCGTGCGACCAGACGTTGCGGATGAGGTTGGCCAGCAGCCCGCCGACCAGCGCCGGGACGAACGACGGCCCCGACAGCGCCGGGAACACGACGAAGTCCTTGAGCGCCTGCTTGCCGGCCTTGCGGCCCATCGCCTTGAGCTCGGGGAGCTTGTCCTTCCAGGTCTTCTCACCGCGCTGGATCTGGTCCAGCTCGAGGTCGAAGGCCGCGATGCCCCACTCGAAGATCATCGCCAGGCCGGCGTTGGTGACGGTCTGGAACAGGTAGATCGGCTGCCACGGCTGCTCGGGGTCGACCCGCAGCACGTTGTAGCCGATGTCCCGGTCCTTGCCGTGCACGTTGGTGTACGTGTGGTGCAGGTAGTTGTGGGTCTGCTGCCAGCTCGACGCGGTCGAGACGTGGTCCCACTCCCAGGTCGTGGAGTTGATCTCCGGGTCGCGCATCCAGTCCCACTGGCCGTGCAGGACGTTGTGCCCGATCTCCATGTTCTCGAGGATCTTGGCGAGCGCGAGCGACGCGGTGCCGGCCAGGAACGCCGGCGGGAACAGCGCGCCGAGCAGCAGGACGCGCCCGGCCGCCTCGAAACCACGTTGTGTGCGGATGACGCGGCGGATGTAGCGGGCGTCCTTGTCACCGAGCGTGCTCATGACGCTGTCGCGCAGCGCCTCGAGCTCGGCGCCGAGCCGTTCGATGTCCTCGACGCTGAGGTGCTCGGTCGACGGGGTGATGTGCGCCGTGCTCGCGCCCGGGCGGCCGGGCCCGGTCGGCGTCTTCGCCTTGTTGATGCGGGTGACGTGCTCGGGAATCGTCTCGAGGGCGGTCACGTGGCCTCCTGCGGAGTCCGGGGGGAGCGGGTCGAGCGCCCGGAGGGCCCTCTGCTGATCACACTCCCGACGGTAAGGACCGCCTTGCTCCCGGCTCTACGCGCGCAGCGAGGAGTCCGCGACCAAACCTGTTGCATGACCTCAAATCCGGACGGGCGCGCCCTCGGGTTCAGCAGCGGGACAGCAGTGTGACCAGTTCGTCCGCCGATGTCGGATGTCGCGGGGCGTTCCGGCTCACCGGATCGGCCAGCGCCGTGCCCGCCAGCGCGGCGTACAGGTCGGGCCCGGCGTGCAGGTCGGCGACCGTGACCCGCGTCCCGACGGCCTCGAGCGCCCCGCCGAGCGCGTCGGGCAACGCCGCCGCCGACGGCAGCCCGGCCGCCTCGGCGGCGCGCCCCCACCCCGCGGGGTCGGCGTCCAGCGACCAGCCCACGACCTCGGGCAGCACCGCGGCGAGCGCCGACCCGTGGATCGCGCCGGTGTGCAGGCTCAGCGCGTGCGCGAGCCCGTGCACCAGGCCGAGGCCACTGCGTGTGAGCGCCTGGCCTGCGAGGTGGGCGGCGACGAGCATCTCGGCGCGCGCCCGGCGGCCCATCTCGTCCGGTCGAGCTCCCCTGTCGGCGCGCTCCCCCTTCCGCTGCCTCTCCCCCGCGTCGGCGACCGCGACCGGCAGCCAGGTCCACGCCCGGCGCACGGCCTCGGCGGCGAACGCCTCCGACATCGGGTCGCGACCCCGCGAGGCCAGCGACTCGAGCCCGTGGACCAGCGCGTCGACGCCGGTCGCGGCCGTGGCCGCCGCCGGCAGCCCGTAGGTGAGCTCGGGGTCGAGCACCGCCACCCGGGGCACGACGCTGGCGTCGCCGCAGTAGACCTTCCGGCGGGTCGCGGTCTCCCCGGGTCGAGCTCCCCGATCCGTGTGCTCCCCTGGATGCTCCGTCTCCCGGACGTCCTCCAGGACACCGAACCCGTTGGTCTCCGCGCCCGTCCCCGCCGTGGTCGGGACCGCCACCACCGGCAGACCCGGCGCGGGGGTCGTGCCGCTGCCGTCGGCGCGGGCGCCCGGACTCGGCGCGAGCAGCGCGATGCCCTTGGCCGCGTCGAGGCTCGACCCGCCGCCGAGCGCGAGGACGGCATCGAGGCCCAGGGCGCGCGCGTGCTCGGCACCCTGCTCGACGACCTCGACCGAGGGGTTGCCGCATACCGCGTCGAAGACCTCGACGGCGACCCCGGCGGCCGCGATCGGCGCCGTCACCGCGTCGACGACCCCGGCGGCCTGCAGGCCCGCGTCGGTCACCACGAGCACCCGTCGGGCCCCCTGCGCGGCAAGGTGGCCGGGGATGCGGCCCACCGCGCCGGGTCCGAAGTCGACGACCGGCCCGGAGCCGGAGAGGAAGGCGGTCCCCGCGGCGACGCCGGCGCACGGGGAGGTGGTCACGGGCCCGGTCACGCTGCTCTCCTCGGGTTCTCTTCTCGGGGGTCGTCAGGCGAGCACGGCGCCCAGGCCGGGCGCGTCGGGCACCACCAGCATGCCGTCGGCGTCGGGGCGCAGGGGCTCGGCGAGCAGGAAGTCGCGGCGCTCCGGGGTCCAGCCGCCGGCGGGGTCGTCGGGGAACTCCAGGTACGGCCCCGCCCCGACGCCGGCCGCGACGTGCAGGTTCGCGAGCAGGCCGAGCCCGTTGGTCCACGTGTGCGGGGTGAAGCGGCGATGCCGTGCCCGCGCGGCCTCGGCCAGCTGGCGCGCGCGGGTCATGCCGAGCGCCAGCACGACGTCGGCCTGGTAGACGTCGAGCGCGTCGGCCTCGAGCAGCGCGAGGGTCTGCGGCAGCGAGTCGAGCATCTCCCCCGCCGCGATCCGCAGGCCCGGATTGTCGGCGCGCAACAGGCGGTGCCCGTCGGCGTCGGCGTACGGCAGCGGCTCCTCGACCCACGCGACGTCGTACTCCGCGAGCCGGCGCACGACGCGACGGACGTCGGCGAGCTCGAGGGGCTCGGTGACGTCGCCGGCCATCCGCCAGGCCTGGTTGAGGTCGACCATGATGTCGAGCCGGTCGTCGACGGCGTCGCGCACGGCGGCCACCGCCGCGACGCCCTGGCGCAGCCGCTCGGGGTGCGCCCGGATCTTGACGGCGCGGATGCCCTGCTCGACGAGCCGGTGCGCGTCCTCGGCGCGGCGGCCCGGCGCCTGCTCCGAGCACCACGACGCGTAGACCGGGAGGCGGTCGGTCACGCCGCCGAACAGCGTCGCGACGGGCAGCCCGGCGACCTGGCCGACGACGTCCCAGATCGCGGCTTCGAGCGGCCAGAAGCGCCCGGTGTGGAAGCCGACCGACTCGATGCGGCGGACCTGCACCTCGGTGGCGAGCGGGTCGGTGCCGAGGAACAGGTCGCGGTGGTCGTGGAAGCCGGCCATCGTGTCGCCGGACCCGACGCCCACGACGCCCTCGTCGGTCTCGACACGGACGATCGTGGCGGCGAACCGGGTGCGCGGGGCGGGGTCCCAGGCGGCGTGGCACGGCGGGTCGAGCACGGTCTCCCGGTGCTCGAGGCGGATGTCGGTGATCTTCATGCGGCGTTCTCCCCCCGGGGCTGGCGACGCCAGTGAAGAACCCGCTGCCCGGATCGGCAACAATCCGTGCGGTGAGCGCAAATGACCTGGCAGGGACGCTGTTGCTCGCCGTGCACGCGGCCGCGGTGTGGTTCTGCACGGGTCTGGTCTGGGTGATCCAGCTGCTGGTCTACCCGGGGTTCGCGCACATGGAGCGTGCTGACTGGGTCACGGTCCACCGCCGCCACACACGCCTCATGGGCCGGCTGATCGTCGCGCCGTGGCTCGCGCAGGGGGTGACGTGCGCGGTGCTGCTGGTCTGGCGGCCGCCCGGCGTCCCGGTCGTCCTGGCGCTGGCCGCGGGCCTGGGCGGGGTGGCGACGGTGGCGGTGACCGTCGCGATCTCGGTGCCGTGCCACGAGCGGCTCTCGGAGGGCTTCGACGCGCACGCCCTCGCGCGGCTGACCAGGACGAACTGGTGGCGGACGGCAGCGTGGACCCTCGGCGGGGCCGTGGCGCTGGTGATGATCGGGGTCGCCACGTGACCCGGCCGCGGTCCGCGGGCCTGCGTCGCGACGTCGACCTGCTGACCGTCCTCGCCACTCCGGAGGCCCGCGCCGCCGGGCTCGGGGTGAGCAGGCTCGCCGCGATCACCGGGCGGGAGGCGAGCCAGGTGTCCCGGGCGCTCGCGGCCCTGGAGGACGAGGGGCTGGTCGAGCGCGACGAACGCTCCCGGCGCTACGCCCTGGGCTGGCGGCTCTACGCCCTCGCCGCCGGGACCGCCGAGGCGCGCCTCGTGCGCTCGGCCGGGCCTGCGCTCGTCGCGCTCGCGGCCCGGACCGGCGAGAACGCCCACCTGTGCCGGTTGCACGGGCCCCGGGTGGCGACGCTGCTGACCGCCGAGGCGGGCGGGGGCGCCCCGCGGGCGCGCTTCGACGTCGACGACGTCCCCGCGGCGACCACGTCCACGGGGCGGGTGCTGCTCTCGGAGCGGGACGGCGCGGCGGCCCGGGCGGTCGGCGCCGACCCCGCGGTGCTCGCGGCGGCGCGCGAGGCCGGGTACGCGGTCGTCGACGGCGAGTTCGACCCTGCGCTGGCCGGGGCCGCGGCCCCGGTCCGCGGGTTCCACGGCGGCATCGTCGCCGCGCTGACGGTCTCGGGGCCGGCCGCCCGCCTGCGCCCCCACCTCGCGGCGCACGCCGCGGCGACCGCGACCGCCGCCTCGGACCTCTCCGTCGGCCTGGGCGCCGGACACCCCTTGTGAGCACTTTCCGGTGCTATAGCACCGGAAAGTGCTCACGTGCGGGGCAGGAACCAGATCACGACCCCGACCACGGCCACGACGCCGCCGAGCACGCAGACACCGAGCCAGCCGCTCGCCGGATAGAGCACCGACACCGCGGCCGAGGCGAGCGTGCCGCCGAGGAACGCGGACACCATGTACGCGGTGGTGATCCGGCTGCGCGCCTCCGGGGCGATCGCGTAGATGACGCTCTGGTGGCTGATCTGCAGCGCCTGCTGGGCGAGATCGAGCACGATCACCCCGGCGATCAGCGCCACCACCGACGCCCCGCCGAGCCCCAGCAGCGACCAGCTCGCGGCGAGCACGATCAGCGCCAGCGTGACGACGAGCCGCTGGTGGCCGTGGTCGGCCAGCCGCCCGGCCAGCGGCGCCATCGCCGCCCCCGCCAGCCCCGCGAGCCCGAACAGGCCCACCACCGCCGGCCCGTAGCCGTAGGGCGGGGCCGAGAGCAGGAAGTCGATCGAGGTCCACAGGATCGTGAAGCACCCCATGCCGACCGCGCCGAGCGCCATGCGCCGCCGCAGCTCGGGCTCGCGGCGCACGAGCCCGAGCACGGTGCGCAGCAGGCGTGGATAGCTCGCGGTCTCGGTGGCCGGCACGACCGGCAGCCCGAGGCGCACGACCACCGCGAGCAGCACCATCACGCCCGCCGCGGCCCCGAACACCCAGCGCCAGCCGCCGAACTCCGCGACCAGCCCGGCGACCGTACGGGCACCCAGGATGCCGATGAGCAGGCCGCTCATGACGGTGCCGACGACCTGGCCGCGCTCGTGGTCGCCGGCCAGGGACGCGGCGAGCGGCACGGCGATCTGGGCGACCGCGGAGGTGACGCCGACCAGCGCGATCGCGGCGGCGAGCAGCCCGAACCCGGGTGCGGCCGCGGCGAGCGCGAGCACCACGGCGCAGGCCGCGAGGAGCACGGTCACGAGCCGGCGGCGCTCCAGCAGGTCACCGAGCGGGACGAGCAGCGCCAGTGCGGTGGCGTAGCCGATCTGCGAGGCGGTGACGAGCAGGCCGGCCGCGCCGTCGCCGACCCCGAACGCCTCGCCGATCGTGTGCAGCAGCGGCTGCGCGTAGTAGATGTTCGCGACGGCCGCGCCGCAGAGCACCGCGAGCAGCAGGGTGCGCGCGCGCCCGATGCTCTGCTGTGTCGTCGTCGGCGTCTCGGCGCTCACCGGACGACCCTGCCCGCTGCGCGGGGTCCGCGACCCTGGTCGAGACGGATCCCACGCGGTTCAGGCGCGGGCGCGCCGCCGGTGCGGGAGTCCGGCGCGGGCCGGGTCCGGGTCGCCGAGTCCGTCGGACACGGCCACCGTCGCCGCCCCGAGCCGCAACGTCCCGGTCGACAGGGCCGCGCAGCGCACCCCGGCGCGCCCGCGCAGCGCCGCGTGGGCGCCGGGTGCGAGGACCGCGTCCATCCAGGCGCACGGCGCGGCCGGACGCCCGCCGCCGAGGACCACGGGGCCGTCGCCGGAGTCGATCGCGAACTCCCGTCCACGCAGCGCCTCCACCTCGAGGCCGCGGGTGAGGACCGTGCGGCGGGCCGCGGCCGGGTCGAAGGGCGGCACGCCGAGCTCGGCGGCCACGGCCTCCAGCGCCTCGATCGCGAGCACGGTGACTGCGGCGTCCCGGTGGGCCGCCCGCCCCGCGTAGCGGTCGCCGACGACGCCGGAACCCGCGCGGATCTCGAGGGAGTCCGGCGAGCTGGTGTCGACCGGCCGCGGGCCGTCCGACGGGCGTCCCTCGTACGCGTGCGCGGGCGCGACGACGAAGCCCACGATCTCGATCCCGGTCACTCCGTCCACGGTAGGACGGAGTCGCGAGCGGGGTGGCCGACGTGTTCCCGGGACACGGGTCGGCCACCCCACCACACTGACCCCGTGCGGTTGGGCGTCTCCGGAGCGGTCGTCGACGGGGCCTGGTGCCCCGGCGACGTCGAGATCGCCGACGGCCGGGTCGCCGCGGTCGGCCTCCCGGCAGGGCGAGGCGGGCGGATCGCGATCCCCGGCCTGGTCGACCTGCTCTGCCACGGCGGTGCCGGGGTCGACCTCGCGAGCGCGGCCGTCGAGGAGTTGGCGACGGTTCGGGCGGCCGCGGCTCGCGACGGCACGACGGCCCTGTGCCCCGCGCTGCTCACCGACGACCTCGAGCGCACGGTCGCCGCCCTGGCCCGCCTCGACGTCGCACGCGGGGACGACGTTCGGGGCGCTCGCCTGCTCGGCGCCCACCTCGAGGGCCCGTTCCTCGCCGCCGCCCGGATCGGCACCCACCCGCCCGAGCACCGCCGCGACCCCGACCCGGCGCTGCTCGCCCGCCTGCTCGACGCCGGCCGCGTCGACGTCGTCACCTTGGCTCCCGAGCTGCCCGGTGCGGGGGAACTGATCGATGTCCTCCGCGCCCGCGGGATCGTCGCGTCGGCCGGACACAGCGACGCCGACGCCCACACCGCGCACGCGGCGGTCGATCGCGGCGTCCGGGCGGCGACGCACCTGTACAACGCCATGAGCGGGCTCGCGCACCGCGCGCCGGGTCTCGCGGCGGTCGCGCTCACGCGTCCCGAGGTGGTGCCGACCCTCATCGGCGACGGCCACCACGTCGCCCCCGAGATGCTGCGCCTCGCCGCGGCCGCCGCGCCGGGGCGGTGGGCGCTGGTCACCGACGCCACCGCCGCCACGGGCCAGCCCGACGGCCCGTTCCGGCTCGCCGGGGTCCCGGTCACGCTCGTCGACGGGATCGTGCGCAACGCGGCCGGCGGGCTGGCCGGCGCGGCCGCGCCCCTGATCCGCGGCGTCCGCACCGCCGTCGCGGCGGGCGTCGACCTCGTCGAGGCCGTCGGCGCCGCGACGAGCGTGCCGGCGCGCCTCCTCGGGCGGTCGGACGTGGGCTGTCTCACCCGGGGTGGCGCCGCCGATCTCGTCCTCCTGGAGGAGACACTGAGCGTCACTCGGGTGTTCGTGCAGGGCCGCGAGATGGACGAAGAACCCACGACCGAGTGATGCTCCGATGTCACTGGGAACACCCGATTCTCACGATGGTGTAACGAAATCCCGGCTGTGTACGGTATGTCCCGCAGGCGGCCCACCGATCGGGTGAAGGCCGCCCGAGGACCGACCGGCGACACGAGCGAGGTGACGTGGCGAGCAGCCAGGCTGTGCGGACCGGGCGAGCCGACGGGTCTCCGTCGCGCACACCGGCACCGACCGGCACCCGTCACCGCCCGGCTCGCCGCTCCAGCGATCCGGACGCGCCGACGATCCAGCTGCGCACCGCGGTCGCCGCGCCGGCCGCCGTCCCGCCGCCGAGTCGGCGCCAGGTGCCTCGCCGGGAGACGCCGCCCGCGAAGACCCCCGCGAAGACCCCCGCGAGGACCCCGGCCGCGACCACGACCCGGACCCGGCGTTCCCGGACCACCACCGTCGCGGTTCTGGTGCCGGCGCACAACGAGGAGGAGGGCATCGCGGCCACGGTCGAGGGCCTGCTCTCCCAGGACGTCCCCGAGTGGCTCGAGATCTCCGGGATCGTCGTCGTCGCCAACAACTGCACCGACCGCACCGCCGAGATCGCGCGCCGCTACCCGGTCACCGTCCTCGAGATGCCGGACAACCCCGACAAGAAGGCCGGCGCGCTGAACCACGGCTGGCGCGTCGCGGCCCAGGACGCCGAGCTCGTGCTGACGATGGACGCGGACACCGTCCTGCTGGACGACACCGTCGCGGCGATGGCCTCGGAGCTGCGCGGCAACGTCGTGCTCGGCGCCGTGTGCGCCCGCTACTGGGCGAGCCCGGGCAAGGGCCTGGCCTGGCGGATGCAGCGCCTCGAGTACGCCCGGTACGACGACCTGCGCGACCTGCGGGGCTGGCGCGTGTCGGTGGCCAGCGGCGCGGCGGCGATGTACCGCGGCGCGGCGCTGGCGGCGGTCGCGAAGGCGCGCGAGGCCGGCGAGCCCTGGGACGGCTCGTCGCTGATCGAGGACTACGCGCTGACCCTGGAGCTCAAGGCGCTCGGGTGGCGCGTCGCCGCCGCCCGGAACGCGCATGTCTACACGACGCCGCCGGACACGTTCCGCGCGCTGTGGACCCAGCGCCTGCGGTGGGGCCGCGGCGGGATGGACGAATGCCTCAAGCGCGGCTGGTCGACCGCGACGCGCAAGGACATCCTCTCGTACGGGCTGTTCGGGTTCAGCGTGTTCTTCCGCGTGCTGTTCCTGACCATGCTCGCGCTCATGATCATCTATGCGGTGCCGTTCCGGTACGCGCTGATCGGGCTCATCCCGCTCGCCGTCATGTGGCTGGAGCGGATGACCTCGATGTGGCGGCTGCCGGGCCGGTCCGTCACCGACGTCGCGATCGTCGCGATCGTGCTGGTGGAGGACGTCTACGGGTTCTTCCTGGAGTGGTGCGCGGTGGTGGCGGCCTGGCGCTGTCTCAACGCGCGGCGCCAGGCGTGGTGAGCGGAATCGATCAGGGTTCGGAAGGGGACGGAGCGCGCGGATGTACGGCGAGCACTCGATGTACCTCACGAGCGGTGTCGGCGGTGGGACCACCGGACTGGCGTTGGCCGCGGCCACCGGGATCAATGTGATGGCCGCCGTCCTGCTGGGTGTGACCGTGATCTTCACGGCGATGCTGCTCGTGCGGATCGTGCGTCGCGGCGCCCGGCACCTGCGCTGAGCGCGTGTCCTTCGACGACCGGCGTCGCAACGTCCGTTCGCTGCTCTTCTTCGTCGTCGCCCTGGCGGGCACGGTCGTGGTGTCGTTCGTCGGCTCCTTCGCCGGCGCCGCGGACCGCGGCGAGCTCGCCCTCGGACCGCGCTACACCCCGACGGCCGCCGACCGGGCGCTCCCACCGACGCCCGACCAGCGCCCCGGGCCCCGCGTCGCGCTGACCTTCGACGACGGCCCGTCCCCACAGCTCACCCCGTACGTGCTCGACGTGCTCGCCGCGAAACGCGTCCGCGCGACCTTCTTCGTCCAGGGCGAGAACGCCGAACGGCACCCGGAACTGGTGGCGCGGATGCAGGCCGAGGGCCACGTCGTCGCCAACCACGCCTGGGAGCACGCCTGGTTCCCCGACCTGTCGACCGACGAAGCCGAGGCCGAGATCCGACGCACCAACGAGCTGCTCACGACCATCACCGGGGTGCGGCCCACGCTGTTCCGGTACCCGTTCGGTGAACCCTCGCCGGGCGGGGACGCCGCGCTGTCCCAGCTGGGGCTGTCCGGGGGGATCGGATGGAAGTGGACCTCGAACAAGGCCGGCGACTTCCAGTGCCCGGGCGCCGACGCGATGGTCGACTACGTGGCCACCGAGGCCGTCGACCAGGCGATGCTCCTGCTCCACGACGCGAACGACGTGCTGAAGTGCTCGCCCGACCAGCTGGGGTACCTGCCGCGCGCGATCGACGAGCTGCGCGCCCGGGGCTTCACGTTCGGGATCGTCGCGCCGTCGCCGGTGCGCTCGGCGGTCAACGAGGGCTCCCTCGCGGCGGTCGTGCCGTGAGGCGCGTCCTGGTCCTGGTGCTCGCCGCCGGCCTCCTCGCGGCCGGCTGCGCGTCGGCGCCCGCCGAGGAACCGGCCCCCGGGACGAACGCGGCCCCGCTCCCCACCGCGTTCGCCGACCAGCTGCTCGCCGACGCCGTGCCCGATCCGCTGGCCGCGCTGGGGGACGACGTCGCGGCGGAGCTGTCCGGCGCGCGCGCCTGGACCAGCTCGATCCAGGCCCCCAACCGCCAGACCGACCGCGACGTCGGCGCCGCGGGCATCGCGCACGGGTTCCTCGCGCTGGCCGCCGCGACGCCGGACCCCGCCGCGCGCGAGCGCTGGCTCGCCGCCGCGCGCTCGGCCGGGGACTTCCTGCTCGGGGCGTCACGCGGGGGTCGGGTCCCCGACTACGTCAACCCGGGCGGTCCCGCCGACCGCGGGTACACCTCGTTCGACGACGGCGCCGCGGGCATCGCCGAGGTGCTGTGGCGGATCGGCGAGGCCACCGGCGAGGAGCGCTACCGCGAGGGCGCCCGGGCGTCGCTGCAGTGGGTGCTCGACCGCGCCGAGGGCGTCGACGGCCTCCCCTGCCCGCAACGGTGCCGCTGGTCGTGGGCCGACATCGACGGCGGCGGCGAGCCCTCGTACCGCCACGGGATGGGCGAGGGCCAGTCCGGGATCGTCTACGCGCTCTCGGTCATGGGTGAGCGGCTAGGCGACCCCGAGCTCACCGCCCACGCGGCCGGCGGCGCGGCGTACCTGTCGAGCCGACTCGACGACGACGGCGGCCTGCCCGAGCGGGACGACGAGCCGCGGCGCAACACCGGCTTCCTCTCCGGCACCGCCGGCGCCGCCTTCGTGTTCCTGCGCATGTACCAGGCCACCGGCGACCAGCGCTGGCGACACGACGCCGAGTCCGCGCTGAGCTTCCTCGACCGCACCGCCCAGCCCGCGGGCCGGGGGCTGACCTGGCCGATACTGCTCGGCGCCGGGGCGGCGGCCCTGACCCCCGACAACCCGAACCGCGCCACCGGAATGGAGGAGGGCGCGGCCGGGATCGGGTGGGTGTCCCTGCAGGCGTACGCGATCCTCGGCGACGTCGGTCACCTCGAGCGCGCCCGCGCCGCCGGGCGCTGGCTCGTCGACGTCTCGCTGACCGAGCCGGTCGGCCGCGCCTGGGCCGAGTACGAGGGCAGCCCGACCGTCCACACCGCCACCAACAGCGGCGCGGCCGGCACGGGCTGGTTCCTCGACTCGCTGGGCCGCGTCACCGGCGACGACGAGTTCTCCGGCGCCGCCCGGGCGGCCCGCAACTGGCTCCTCGCCGTCGCGACCCCCGAGCACCGGTGGGGCGCGACCCGCGAGGCCGGCACGTGGACCCTCCCCGCGGAGCCGTCGTGGCACTGGGGATCGGCGGGAGTCATCGGCTTCCTGACCCGCATGGCCGGCGGACCCGTCGACAGCCCCGGCATGCAGGAGGTGCTGGTGCCACTCGAGGGTTCCCGTAACTGACCCGCCGCCCCGTCGATTCCGGGAATTAGTTCCCGATCGTCCTCCTCCGCCCCCGTCACGGGCGGCGTTGACTCGATGTCACCCGGCGCAGTCTGCCGGGAGTCGGGGTCGAGATCGGGAGGTTCAGTGACCGTCGTCGACATGCTGGTGCTCGCGGTGGTCGCCATCGCCGCGCTGCGCGGTTGGCGCCGCGGGGGCACGGGGCTCGTGCTGAAGGCCGCGGGCGCCGTGGCCGGTGTGCTGGTGGCGGGCGCGCTGGCCCGCTGGGTCGTACCCATGCTCGTCGCGGCGGACGACGGCGTGTCCCGCGGTGCTCTCGTGATCGGCGCCGCACTGGTCGGGGCGCTGATCGGCTGGGGAGTGGGCCGCCGGCTCGGCGACACCCTCGCCCGGCGCACCGGCGGCGGGCTCCGGCGCCCCGGCCTGCCCGACCGCGTGCTCGGCGTCGCCGCCCACGGCGCGCTGGCGCTCATGGTGCTCGTGCTGCTCACGGGGGTCGTCACGGCGTTCGGGCCCGCGGGTCTCGGCGACGCCGCGCGGGACAGTGCCGTGCTGGGCGCCGCCGCGGAGCGCCTGCCGAACCCGCTGCAGCTGCTGCCGGCCGAGGCGCCCACGCTGGCCGACGGGGGTGTGCGATGAGGATGCCCGCCTCGCTCCCCCGCCTCGTCGCCGGCGGCGCGGTCGTGCTGCTGCTGCTGACCTGGCTGGGCTCCGGTTCGTTCCTCCTCGCCCTGCTGGTCGTCGTCCTCGTCGGGGCGACGGCCGCGGGCGCCTGGTTGTTCGTGTCGTGGAGCGGGCGCACCTCGCGCGGTCAGGCCGGCGGCGCGTCGGGGATCGCCTCCGGGATCGCCGCCGCCCTGCCCACCACCGACCTCGGGCCGGCGCCGGCCGGCGAGCGGGTGCGCCGGACCCTGCGCGGCCTGCTCGGCCGGCCGTGGGTGCACGGCGACGGGCTGATCCGGGCGGCCGCGCGGCGGCTCGCCTCCGAGGACGCGCTGGTGTGGACGCCGCGGGGCCAGCGCGTCACGGCGCCGCACCTGTGGGTGGAGTTCCACTCCGACGACCTCGCCGACGTCGCTGCCCGCTGGCCGCTCGAGGTGCTGGCCGACGAGCTGCTCAGCGGCTACCTCGAGCACGCCCGCAGCACCGAGGCGCGCCGGATGGCCGAGCGGACCTACCTGCACCTGCTCGCGGGCACCGACGTCCCCGTCGGCCGCGTGCTCGTGACCGCCGCGTTCTCGCGGCCCGCCGCGACACCCGCGGCGACCACGTCGGCGACGGACCCGACCCCCTCGTCGGTGTCCGCGCCCTCCGCTCCGGCGGGTCCCCCCTCCCCGCCGGGGCCGCCCGGCCCGGCCGTGCCGGGGGCAGCCGGCCGGCCGGGTCCGGCGCTGCCACTGCCTCCCTCGCCTCGGCCGGCTCCGGCGCGGGGGCCGGCGGGGGGTTCCCGGGACTCCGTCGGGGGGTTCCGGGAAGGCGGAGCGCAGCGGAGCTCGACCATCGAACGCGGGGCCGGGTGGGGTCGGCCCGGTCGCGACAGCGACGACACCGCCGTCGTCACCGCACCGACCGCGCCCACCCGCGGCGCCACGCAGGTCGTCGCGCGTCCGACCCTCGTCGAGCGGGTCGTCGCGACGGCCAGGTCGGCACGAGGGGGCGCGGGACGACCCGGCGTATCCTGGGAACGACCGGCGGATCCCCGCCGCCGCGGGGGCGAGTGAGGCCCGTCCGCTCTCCGGCCGACCGGGAGGTGGCGTGACGCGACCCGCCGCGCGCCCACCCTGGTCCGGCCCCCCACAGGCTCCGGCTCCCCGCCTGCCCGTCGGCGGCCTCGCGGTCCTCGACGTGCGCACCGAGTACACGCAATCGGTGCCGTGGGGCGAGCGGATCACCCTCGGGCGCGGCGACGCGACCGGGCGTGCAGGCGTCGGCGGGTCGCGCCACGTGCCGGTCCCCGACGACCGGGTCTCGCGGCTGGCGGCCGAGATCGAGGTCCGCGACGACGCGTACCTGATCATCAACCGCCAACGTCACGGTGCCCTGCTGACGCTGTTCGTGCCCGGGGTGCCGGGCAAGGACCGCATCCGGGGCGGCAACGGCCTGCTCGTCCGCGACGACCGCTCCTCGCTCGGCCTGTGGTTCCCGGACGGCCAGGAGCTGACCCTGGCGCTGCTGCGCTTCGCGCCCTCCGCGGGAGCCGGGCCGTCCACCAGCGGCGGGCTCGCGGGTGGCCGCACGATCGACACGTCCCTGCCGACCGCCGAGACGTGGTGGTCCGTGCTGGTCGCCGCGTGCGGCCCCACCCTCATCGCGGCGGCCGCGGCGGGGCACGGCAGCGTGCCGCGCGACGTGCACGGCGACGCCGAGCAGATCGCCGACTGGCACCGCGCCGAGGGCCGTCCCGCGCCGAGCCCGAAGACCCAGAGCGAGGCGTTCCGGCACGCCCAGCGCTGGCTGCGCGGCCTGCGGCTCAACGACAAGACCCGGGGCTGGCGGATCGCGGTCGTCGAGCAGGTCATCCACCTGCGGCTGGTGACCCTCGACGACGTGCGCCTGCTCTTCCCGAGCCAGATGCCGAGCCGTCGGTGAGGTCCTGCTCGTGGATCGTGACGTCCGCGAGCGGGCGCGTGCCGTGCTCGGCCCGTCCAGGTGCGGCGGCGGCTCGTCGACGACCTCCCACTCCGCCACGAGCGCGCCCACGTCGGGCGTCGACCTGACGCGCGGTCCACGCCTCGTTGTGGTCGTCGGGTTCGTCGCCGGCGAGCACGTCGGCCCCCGATCCGCCGACACGCCGGTGACCAGCGCGATCACTCGCCGTTGGACGCGACTCCACTCCGCGATCTCGTCCACGGAACGACCGTCCCACCGTGCCCGGACGTTCGCTCACTGTACGAAGAACCGACCGCGCGCCCCGGTGAGCGCGTCACACGACCGTTTGGCAGTCTCGTGACCGCTGGTAACGCGTTGTGTGTCACTGAGTTGTGTCACAGTAGGCGAATGTCACGCGAGGGGGACGCGACGAACTCGGAGGGTGGCCCGGCCACTCCAGCCGTCATACGCCAAGCGCCCGGATACCTGGCCCGCCGCCTGCACCAGGCCTACATCGCCGCCTGGGCGCGTCGGGTCGATCCGGTCCTGACCGGTCCGCAATACGCCGTTCTGGTGACGGTGGACGCCCACCCGAGACTCGACCAGGGCTCGCTCGCCCACACGGTCGCGCTCGATCGCTCGACGATGGCCGACGTCTGCCGGCGTCTCGAGGACCGCGGGCTCATCGAACGCACCCAGGCCCCGGCCGACGGCCGGCGCAAGCTCCTCGGGCTCACCGACGAGGGCCGCGTCGCGCTCCAGCGCCTCCGGGACCGCGTCAGCGCCCTCGAGGACGAGCTGATGGCCGAGCACGCGGGCGGGCTCGGCGAGCTCCTCGATCGCCTCGACGCCCTGTCCCGCCGGTGGGAGACCGTCGCGACGGGGTCGGCGAGCTGACTAGTGCTGTATCAGGCAACGTTGGGTAGGTAATCGGGTCTGCGGATCTTGGAGTTGGCGGCGAAGCGGCGTTTCGGGGTGGCGTGGCGGTTGTGCCAGCGCACGTAGCCCGCGATCGCGGCTTGCT
>NZ_JBXUHE010000052.1:0-34226 GCF_057180585.1 Actinomycetospora sp. 2LY8.5 | reverse complement strand
GCGGTCGTTGGCGCCCTCCGACCACGGTGACAACACCCCCCAGATCATCAACGACAGGGGCACTCAGTCATGCCGTGGCCGGCGGCCTGCAAGCCCTCACCGGGCCTGATCAAGAAGGTAACGGGGTTCGTCGAGATCGTCGGTGATCTTCGCGGCGGCCTTGGGGAACTTCGCCCTGTAGGTCGCGGCGAAGGCCTGCACCGCGTCGTGGGCGTGGGCCTTGTCCTCGGCGTTCCAGACCTCGGCCAGCGCCTTCTTCGCCCCCGGGTGCGCCGACTTCGGCAGGGCCGCGACCACGTTGGAGATCTTTGTAGCCGTCGGTCAGGGCGACGAGCTCCTTGCGCCGTTCGGCGCGCACCCCAATCAGCACTCCCGAGGAGTTCCCGAGCCCCGAGCAGGTCGATCTGGGCCGCACCCAGAACCGGCACGTCGCCTTCGGCTCCGGCATCCACCGCTGCCTCGGCTACCACCTCGCCCGAGCCATCTGCCAGACCGTGATCCGCGAGTTCCTGACCCGCGTTCCGGACTACCGCGCCGTGGCAGACGAGGCCGAGTCCTACGTCTTCGCCTGCGTCAACGCGGGCTAAGCCGTGCTACCCCTTCGCTACACGCCGGGCACCAAGGTCCACTCGACCCCGATTCTCGAGCGACTCTGACCGCCCCGCGGTGGTGCGCCCTCGCTCGGGCGCGTGGCGCTGCCGGCCAAGAGGTCCACAGCGAGCGCCCCGCTCGAGGCCCAGCCGGCCGCCGTCGGCACCGGGGGTGGCCAGTTAAAACCGGCAGCCTCAAACGTCGGCGACTCATCGCTCTTGTCGATCTTGGTCGGGGTGCGATTCCGGGGGCGAATTGGGGTCGAGTCGTGCCCGGGGTGCGGCTCGAGTGGATCAGGCCGCCTGCAAAGTCGCTGGTAGCAGGCCCAGCACCCGTGATGGACCGTCCTCCTAAAGCCGGTGTCGCAGGTTCGAATCCTGCCGGGGGCGCCCTCAGTGACCTGCAGCTTCACCATTCGACCCCCGGGCCTCATCGCGTGATGGGAGGGACTCGGGGGATGGGATCGGCTTGACCTCCTTCCCGAGGGCGCAAGCAAGCGGCGAAACCGGGGCTACATCGAGGAGCGCGCGAGCGGCTCGTATCGGGCCGTCCTCTACGCCGGGATCGACCCGCTGACAGGCAAGGAGCGGTACCTCCGGGTGTCGACGCCGACCCGCAAGGAGGCTCAGGCTGCGCTCGCTCGCCTCCAGACGAAGGTCGACGAGAAGCGACACCCTCGCACCGGAACGACCGTAGGAGCTACTCGATCAGTGGCTGGAAGTCTCCGACCACGACGCGAGCACCACGGGCCGCTACGAGGTGCTGATCCGCCTCTACCTCCGCCCCGCGTTCGGTCGCACCCCCGCTGACAAGATCGACGCGGAGCTCCTGGAGCTCTTCGATGCGAGGCTTCGACGCTGCCGCGAGCTGTGCGGTGGCCGCCCGAAGCCAAGACACACATGCCGACATCTAGCTGCGAACACGATCCGCAAGATTCACTTCATCATGCGGGCAGCGCTGGGCCTCGGAGTCCGCTGGCGGCATCTCGGCGTGAACGAGGCCGAGATCGCCCGCCCCCCGGCCTTCGAGCGGCACGAACCGGACCCACCGTCCGCGGATGAAGCGGCGGATGTGCGCGTTGCGGTGGAGCGACATCGACGTGGCCCGCATGGTCGTGTCGGTGACGCGAGCAACGGATGGCCGCCTCGAGAAGGACACCAAGACCCACCAGGGCCGACGGCTCGCGCTCGACGAGCGAGCGGTGTCGATGCTTCAGGCTCATCGCGAGAGCCGACTCGCTACCTGTGCGTCTCTGGGCATCGAACTGCCTGGTGACGGCTTCGTCTTCTCCCTCATGCCGGACGGCTCGAGGCCGCTACGTCCGACGACTGCCACCCAGCGCTATCGACGCTTGGCGGAACGACTCGAACTCCGCAGCACCCGCCTGCACTCCCTGCGCCATTACTCCGCCACTGAGCTCCTCGCCGCGGGCGTCGACATCCGGACCGTCGCTGGCCGGCTCGGCCACGGTGACGGGGGCGCAACGACCCTCAAGGTCTACGCGGCGTGGGTTGCCGAAGCAGATCGGCGCGCTGCCGCGACGATGAGCTCCCTCGTGCCGGAGCCCCGCCCCTCCGAGCGCCGGCCCAGCGCACCGTACGAACAGGTTGCTTGGACGCTCCGTACGCGGATCGAGTCGGGCGAGCTGACGAGCGGGATGATGCTTCCGACCAGGCGACGCTGTTGGCCGCCTGGGAGCGGGTGGCAGGCAACCAGGGAGCCAGGACAGCAGGCGTGGACGCGGTCACCCGCTTCCACGTCGAGCAGGGCGCGGGCAGCCGAACTACCGGCTGGTGCGTCGCGGCACCCCGCCCCGCACCTGTCGCTGCCGGCGGCCCCGGACGGACGAACGCCTGTGTGTGCGACCAGTCGACGTCGAAGAGCACATGACGAAGTATCGAACAATCAGTGATCCTCAGGGGTAGATGACTGGACAATTGCTCACCAGAGCCTCGATGATTGGGACACTCGCGCAACCCGACCGGACGTGCGGGACGAGGTCGTGCTGTCCGGTGCCACCCCGCACCGGACTCGCCCTCCGGGAGAGGAGACGCCATGGAGCCGTTCCAGATGGTCACCCCGGACGGGACGTGGCGCACCGGCGTCGACAGCGAACCGGTGAGCCCGGAACTGTGCCGCGGCCTCTACCGGGACATGGTCCTGGCGCGCCACATCGACCAGGAGGCGTACAACCTCCAGCGGCAGGGCGAGCTCGGGCTGTGGCTGCAGTGCCGGGGCCAGGAGGCCGCCCAGGTGGGCTCGATCCGGGCGCTGCGGGACACGGACTGGGTGTTCCCGTCCTACCGGGACCACGCGGCGGCGTTGTGCCGGGGCATCGGCCCCGAGGGCCTCCTCGCCCAGTGGCGCGGTGTCACCCAGAGCGGCTGGGCTCCCGCGGACCACCGGTTCCACGTCTACACCCTGGTGCTCGCCGCGCAGCTGCCACACGCGGTCGGCTACGCCATGGGCGTCCAGCGCGACGGTGCCGACGAGATGGTCATGACCTATTTCGGCGACGGAGCCAGCAGCGAGGGCGAGGCGAACGAGGCCTTCAACTGGGCGGCGACGATGTCCGCCCCGGTCCTGTTCTTCTGCCAGAACAACCACTGGGCGATCTCCACGCCGACCACCCGCCAGTTCGGGGCACCGCTGCACCAGCGCGCCGAAGGGTTCGGTCTCGACGTCGAGACCGTGGACGGCAACGACGTCCTCGCGGTGCACGCCGCGACGCGACGCGCCGCTGACTGCGTGCGCGCCGGCGAAGGGCCCGCGCTGGTCGAGGCGATCACCTACCGGATGGCCGGGCACTCGACCTCCGACGATCCGACGCGATATCGCTCGGAGGCCGAGATCGACCACTGGCGTCGCCTCGACCCCGTCGACCGGATCCGGCGTCTGATGGAGCGCCAGAGCTGGGCCGACGCCGCGTTCTTCAGCGATCTCGATGCCGAGGGCAGGGCTCTCGCCGACGAGGTGCGCAGGGTGTGCCGGGCGATGCCCGAACCCGAGGCCCTGGACATGTTCGCGCACGTCATGGCCACCGAGACCCCGCCCCTGATCGCGGAGCGCGACAGCTACCGCGAGTACGCCGCGTCCTTCCTCGACTGACACAGCGACCACCACGGGAGCAACCTGTGCACACTCTCGGCCACGCGATCAACCTTGGTCTGCGCCACGGGCTGGAGAACGACCCCAAGGTCCTCGTCATGGGCCAGGACGTCGGCGCGTCGGGCGGGGTGTTCCGCGTGACGGACGGCCTCCAGAAGGACTTCGGGGCGGAGCGCGTGATCGACACCCCGCTCGCCGAGGCCGGCATCGTCGGGACCGCGATCGGCCTCGCGATGCGCGGCTACCGGCCCGTGTGCGAGATCCAGTTCGACGGGTTCGTCTACCCGGCGTTCAATCAGATCACCTCCCAGCTCGCGAAGATGCACGCCCGCACGCGCGGGGAGGTCACGGTCCCGGTGGTCATCCGGGTGCCGGTGTCGGGCGGGATCGGGGCCGTCGAGCACCACTCCGAGTCCAACGAGGCCTACTTCACCCACACCGCGGGGCTGCGCGTCGTCACCGCGGCCACCGCGCACGACGCCCACTGGCTGCTCCGGCAGGCCATGGAGGGCCGTGACCCCGTCATCTTCTTCGAGCCCAAGTGCCGGTACTGGACGAAGAGCGAGGTCGCCGAGGATCCCGACGACCCCGCGGTCCTCGCCGTGGACGCCGCCCGGCGAGTCCGAACGGGAGACGACCTCACTCTGCTGACCTGGGGCTCAATGGTCGACGTCTGCCTGTCGGCCGCCGAGGTGTGCGAGGACGAGGGCCGGTCCGTGGAGGTCGTCGACCTCCGCTCGCTCTCGCCCGTCGACCTCGAGACGCTCGTCGCGGCGGTCGAACGGACCGGACGCGCCGTGGTGGTGCACGAGGCCTCGACGTTCGGCGGTCTGGGAGGCGAGATCGCCGCCGCGCTCACCGAACGCTGCTTCACCAGCCTCGAGGCGCCCGTCCTGCGCGTGGGGGCCTACAACGCGCCCTACCCCGCGGCCCGCCTGGAGGAGCACTTCCGTCCGGACCTCGACCGGGTGCTCGACGCCGTCGACCGCACCCTCGCCTGGTGAGAGAGCGAGACCTCGTGACGACACAGACCTTCGCCCTGCCCGACGTCGGGGAGGGACTCACCGAGGCCGACATCCTGACCTGGCACGTGGCCGTGGGCGACACCGTCTCGGTCAACCAGGTCATCGTGGAGGTCGAGACCGCGAAGGCGGCGGTCGAGCTCCCGTGCCCGTTCGAGGGCGTGGTCGGCGAGCTCCTCGTGGCCGTGGGCGACACCGTCCCGGTCGGCGACCCGATCATCGCGGTGACCGCGACCGAAGAACCACCGACGAAGCGCGCCGAGCCCGCGGAGGGCAGCGGCGACGTCCTGGTCGGCTACGGCACCCGCAGCGCGAGAGCCCAGCGCCGCCCCCGCCGCCACTCCCCTCCCCCGGCCCCGGCGGAGCAGGAGAGGACCGGGCCGGCACCGGCGACGCCGCCGGTGCGCAAGATGGCCAAGGACCTGGGCGTCGATCTCCGGGAGGTCATCCCGTCCGGCGACCGGATCACGCGCGACGACGTCCGGCGTCACGTTGCTGCGGCGCCCGCCGGCGTCCCGACCGACGTCCCGACCGACGTCCCGACCCGCGAGACGGTGCCGGGAGAGCGCCGGGTCCCGGTCCAGGGCGTTCGGAAGGCCACCGCCGCGGCCATGGTCCGCAGCGCCTTCACCGCGCCGCACGTCACCGAGTTCCTGACCGTCGACGTCACCGAGACCATGGCCGTCGTCGAGACGCTGAAGGGCCACGCGAGCTTCCGCGACCTGCGGGTGACCCCCCTGCTCCTGGTGGCCCGCGCGCTGCTGTCGGCGATCCGCCACCACCCCGACATCAACGCGTCCTGGGACGAGGACGCCCAGGAGATCGTCTACATGGACCCGGTGAACCTGGGCGTCGCCGCCGCCACGCCGCGCGGGCTGATCGTGCCGAACATCAAGGACGCCGCCGTGCTGACCCTGCCCGGTCTCGCCCGGGCCCTCGCCGACCTCACCACCACCGCGAGGGAGGGCCGCACGACGCCCGCGGCGATGACCGGCGGGACGATCACCATCACGAACGTCGGGGTGTTCGGCGTCGACGCCGCCACACCGATCCTCAACCCAGGCGAGGCGGCGATCCTCTGCTTCGGCGCGGTGCGCCGGCGTCCCTGGGAGCACCGCGGTGAGGTCGCGCTCCGCGACGTCAGCCAGCTCTCGTTGTCCTTCGACCACCGGCTCGTCGACGGGGAGCTCGGGTCGCGCGTCCTCACAAGGGTCGGGGCGGTCCTGGCCGATCCCCGGACCGAGCTACTGCTGGACTGAGCCGTCATCCGGCGAGGCCGACGTCCCCTCGGGGACATCGGTCTCCAGGGCCGCCGTGCCGTTCTGCCGGTACGTCGAGAGAATGATCATCGTCTCACTGTGCTGGAAGTCGGCGACCGACCAGACGCTGCCGAGCAGGACCTCACGCAGGTGCTGCTGGTCGCGCACGAGCAGAGTCAGGACAAGGTCCCACCGGCCGGTGACCAGCTGGATCGACCGGACCTCCGGGATGGTCGCGAGGAGGTCGATGGTGCTCTGCACCGGGTTGCCCTGCCGCAGCTCGATGCCGACGAGGACCTCGAGGCCGAAACCGAGCGCCGACGGGTCGACGTCCAGGCTGTAGCCGCGGATCACACCACGGTCCTGCAGACGCTCGATGCGCTCCCCGACCGCGCCGGCGGACATGCCGATCGCCCGCGACAGGCTCCGCACCGAGGCGCGGGGGTCGGCGCCGAGCAGCCGCAGCAGCTGCCGGTCGGTGTCATCGACCCTCCCTGGGGTCTGTCCACGTTCCGCCACCACGGCTCCCTCGTCGACGGCCACGGGAAGCCTAGGGGCCGCGGGTCACCGCCGTGACACCGAGCAACCGCTCGAGACGGCGCACGACGAGGGGGTCATCCGCGTCGAGCAGTCCGGGTCCGCGGACCACCACGGTCGCGGCCCCGGCCTCGAGAGAGGCCGACACCGAGGAGACCCCGTGCCGGCGGCCGCGCAGGAGCCCGACGACCCGCTCGAGGTGCGCGAGGCCCTCGACCGGGTCGAGGTGGACGGTGAGGACGTCGTCCCGGTCGTCCTCACCGCCCGCCCGCGTGGGGACGGCCCCCGAGCGGCCGGAGGCCGGAGGGTGATCCATGGCGAGGGTCAGCGGCGGTCGGCCACCACGGCGAGCGCCGCGGTGATGCCGCCGTCGACCGGGATGACGTGCCCCGTCATGTAGCGGGCACGGTCCGACGCCAGGAAGGCCACGAGACCCGACACGTCCTGGGGCGTGCCCAGGTAGGTGGTGGCGCTGTTGCGGATGTAGGCGGCGCGGTAGTCGTCGGGCATGTAGGCGTCGACGTTGCGCGTCAGGATGGTCGCGGGCGCGACGGCGTTGCACCGCACGCCCTGCTTGCCGTACTGGACGGCGACGAGGCGGGTCAGCTCGATGACCCCGGCCTTCGACATCGCGTAGGCGCTGAGGGCGACGTCGGCGGTCAGGCCCGCCACCGAGGCCATGTTGACGATGCTGCCGCCGCCGTTCTCGACCATGACGGGCAGGACGTGGCGGCAGCAGAGGAAGGGCGCAACGAGGTTGCCGCGCAGGGTCTGCGCGAAGATCTCGGGGTCCAGCGAGGCGACGTCAGGATCCCGCGCGGTCAGCTCCAGCGACGCGGCGTTGTTGTCGAGGAAGTCGATGCGGCCGAACCGGCCCTTGACCTGCTCGACAAGGGCACGCACCTGCTCCTCGTCGCGAACGTCGGTCGTGATCGCGTGCGCCCGGCCCCCCGCTTCCTGGATCTCCTTCTCCACCATCGCAGACCGCTCGACGTCGATGTCGGCGATCACGACGGTGGCGCCGTTGTCCGCGAGCTCGCGGGAGACCGCCTCCCCCATGCCGTTCGCTCCGCCGGTCACGATGGCCACCCTGCCGTCGAGCTCCAGCTCCATGTCGATGTCCTTTCCAGGGAACGGGCCGGTCAGAACGACCGGGGCATCTTGAGGACGTGCTGACCGATGTGGGAGAGGATGAGGTTCGTCGACACGGGCGCGATCTGGTAAAGCCGCGTCTCACGGAACTTGCGCTCGATGTCGTACTCCTCGGCCATGCCGTAGCCGCCGTGGAACTGCAACGCCGCGTTCGCGGCCTCCCACGAGGCCTCGGAGGCGAGCAGTTTCGCCATGTTCGCCTCAGCCCCGCAGTCCTCGCCAGCGTCGAAGAGGTCGCAGGCGCGCCAGCGCATGAGGTCCGCGGCCTCGACGTTGATGTGCGCCCGCGCAATCGGGAACTGCACGCCCTGGTTGGCACCGATCGGGCGTCCGAAGACCTCGCGCTCGGACACGTACGTGCGGGTCCGCTCGACGAACCAGCGCCCGTCGCCGATGCATTCGGACGCGACGAGGATGCGTTCGGCGTTCATGCCGTCGAGGACGTGCCGGAACCCCTTGCCCTCCTCGCCGATGAGCGACGAGGCCGGGATGCGGACGTCGTCGAAGAAGAGCTCGTTGGTCTCGTGGTTCACCATGGTGCGGATGGGGTTCGCGGTGAAGCCCTCGAGCTCACGGATGTCGACCAGGAAGACCGACAGCCCGTCGGACTTGCGGGCGACCTGGTCCTTCGGCGTGGTCCGTGCCAGCAGCATCATCAGGTCGGAGTGCTGGACCCGCGAGATCCACACCTTCTGCCCGTTGACGACGTAGCTGTCGCCGTCTCGCACGGCGCGGGTCGTGATGTTCGTGGTGTCCGTGCCCGCGGTCGGCTCGGTGATCCCGAAGGCCTGCAGTCGCAGCGAGCCGTCCGCGATCTGCGGGAGGTAGGTGCGCTTCTGCTCGTCGCTGCCGTGCCGCAGCAGCGCGCCCATCGTGTAGAGCTGCGCGTGGACGGGGCCGGCGCTCGCGCCGTTCGCGTGGATCTGTTCGAGGATGACCGAGGCGTCCCCGATCCCCAGTCCGAGGCCCCCGTACTCCTCGGGGATCAGCGCGCCGAGACAGCCGGTCTCGGTCAGGGCCGCCACGAACTTCTCGGGGTATCGCCGCTCCCGGTCGAGCTCGCGCCAGTACGCGTCGGGGAAGTCCTCGCAGATCCGGTCGACGGTGCTGCGCAGATCGCGGCGGAGGTCGGACTCCTGCATGCGGCTCATGCCGGTTGCGCTCCGTTCTCGAAGCGGGGCCCGCAGCCCCGGCGGTAGACCATCGCCGTGCGCTCGTAGGAGATGACGAGGTCGCGATGCTGGTTGAAGCCCTCGGTCCGGACCGTCACGAGCCCGACGTGAGGCCGTGACTTCGATTCCCGCAGTGCCAGCACGGTGCTGCGGGAATGGATGGTGTCGCCCTCGTGGACGGGGTGAGGGAGGGTGATGTCGGTCCAGCCGAGGTTCGCGTAGACGTTCTGCGAGATGTCGGTGACGCTCTGACCGGCGACCAGTGAGAGCGTCAGGCACGAGTTGACCAGGGGCTGGCCGAAGTCGGTGCGCTTGGCGTACTCGTGGTCGAAGTGCGTCGGCGCGGTGTTCTGGGTCAGCAGGGTGAACCAGATGTTGTCGGTCGTGGTGATCGTCCGACCGAGCGGGTGCTCGTAGGTGTCGCCCTCGACGAAGTCCTCGAAGAATCGGCCGAGCCATCCCTGGTGCGTCGCCATGATCAGTCCTTCCGGTCCGTGTCGATCCCGAGCCAGTCCCGCACGGCATCGGTGTGCTGACCGAGAGACGGCACGTCGCCGTACCCGTCGGCGCCGCGCGGGGCCCAGGGCGGCAGCACGGTCGGGACATCCGCGACCCCGGTGCCCGTCGGGGTCCAGCGGCCCGTCAGCTGCTCGTGCTCGGGCAGGCGCTCGATCGGGTTCAGGCGCCCGGACGCGATGTCGGCGGCGTCGAGCCGCTTGAGCACCGTCTCACGGTCGAGGCCGCCGAGCCGCTCGGCGATCGCGGCGTCGAGCGCGTCGCGGTGGGCGACGCGGCCCTCCTGCGAGGCGAACCGCGGGTCCTCGGCGAGCTCAGGGGCCCGGATCACCTCGGCGCAGAAGCGCGCCCACTCGCGCTCGTTCTGGACGGCGAGCACGACCTGCTCCCCGTCGCCGACGGTGACGGGCCCGTACGGCGCGATCGTCGCGTGGCTCGCCCCCATCCGCCGCGGCGCCGTCCCGCCGTGCGCGGTGTAGTACATCGGGTAGAGCATCCATTCGGTGAGCGAGTCGAAAAGCGACACGTCGACCGGGAGGACCTCGCCGGTGCGGGAGCGGTGGTGGATCGCCGCGAGGATGCTCGCGTAGGCGTACATGCCGGCGGAGATGTCGGCGATCGAGATGCCGACCTTGGCCGGTGACTTCTCGCCCCCGGTGAGCGAGATCAGCCCGGCCTCGCCCTGGATGAGGAGGTCGTAGGCCTTCGCGTCGGCCATCGGCCCGCGAGCGCCGTACCCGGACACGGATCCCGCGATCAGGGTCGGGAAACGCGCCGACAGGGTCTCCGAGTCGATGCCCAACCGGGCGGCGGCGCCCGGAGCGATGTTGTGCAGGAACACGTCCGCGCGGGCCAGGAGGGCGTCGAGGAGCCGACGCCCCGCCGGGTCCTTCACGTCCAGCTCGACCGACTCCTTGCCCCGGTTCAGCCAGACGAAGGCGCTCGAGACGCCGCCGACCTTGGCGTCGTAGCCGCGGGCGAAGTCGCCGGTCCCGGGCCTCTCGAGCTTGATCACGCGGGCGCCGAGGTCGGCGAGCTGCCGGGTAGCGAAGGGCGCGGCGACCGCCTGCTCCATCGCCACGACCAGCACCCCGTCCAGGGGCGCGGCGCTCACGATCCACCCCTCGCGGCGGCCGCGGCGGACGCGATCCGACCGGCGAGCCCGCCCACCGACGGCTGGTCCCGCAAGTCCCGGAGGTCCGCGTACAGGGACTTCGGGTCCGGAGCGGCCGCGGCGCAGTCCAGGAACTTGGCCTCCAGCGCGGCCTCGTCCACCGCGCGCGCCGCGTGCCCGAGCGGACGGTCGACGGCCACGGTCTCCTGCCGCCCGTCGTCGCCTTGCACCGTCACCCGCGCGAACGACCCGACGTCGCCCGTCGCGCCGGCGTCCTCGCGGGCACGGACCCGACGCAGGAGGTCCTGGACGTCGGCCCGGCCGACGCTGTCGTCGGCGAACGACGCACGGTCCAGGCGCCTGCGCAGCAGGGCCTCCGCGACGACGTACTCCATGCTGAACCTGGCCTGGCCCCCGGTGAGGGGGCGGTGGTGGACCAGCGGCGCGAGTCCCCCGGCCGGGACCACCACCTCGATCCCGGTCATGGCCGCGGGGCCGGGGACACGGCCGGCGACGAGGACGGCCGCCTCCGCCGCCGCGTGGGTGGCGTAGCAGCAGGGGAAGAGCTTGACGTTGACCGCGGGGGGCCCGGGGTGCTCCGACACCGTGCCGCCGGGCCCGCCGTGCAGGCTCAGGAAGCCCAGCGGCCCGTCCAGCTGTCCCGGATCGGCCGTGAACCCGCGCATGCCCAACCGGGTCGCCAGCACGCCGTTGGCCGCGGCGGCCCCGGCGTGCAGCGGCTTCGTCATGGTCCCGAAGTTCTGTCTGCTGCCCGCCACGAGCGAGCCGGCGATACCGATCGCCCGCCGCGCGGCGTCGTCGTCGAGCCGGAGCAGCCGGGCGAGCGCGCACGTCGCGGCGATCGCCCCGATCGTCCCGGTGGAGTGCCAGCCCCGCGCGTAGTGCTCGCCGACGTCGAGCGCCGAGGCGACGGTCCGGCCCGCGACGACGCCGACGGTGTACGCATCGAGGATCGCGGGTCCCGCGACGTCCGGCGCCCGGCCGACCGCGAACAGGGCCGGCACCAGCACGGCGCTGGGGTGGGCGATGAGGGCGTCGTCGACGTCGTCGAAGTCCAGGGCGTGGGCGGCCGTCCCGTCGACGAGGGCCGCCGATCGCGCCCCCAGCGCCTGCCCGGTCGCCAGCGCGCGGACCGGGCCGCTCTCCTCGTCGAGCGTGGCGGCCAGCAGGGCGACGGCGGGGTCCGCCGCGCCCGCGACGAG
The DNA here is from genome assembly GCF_057180585.1 of Actinomycetospora sp. 2LY8.5. Taxonomy (NCBI): domain Bacteria; kingdom Bacillati; phylum Actinomycetota; class Actinomycetes; order Pseudonocardiales; family Pseudonocardiaceae; genus Actinomycetospora; species Actinomycetospora sp. 2LY8.5. Next base: position 22,532 of record NZ_JBXUHE010000052.1, on the reverse strand, counting down.
CACGCCGACGGTGTCGGCGACGGCGCGCTCACCGAAGGTCCACCACGCGTCGTCGCCGGGGCCCCCGTCGCGGACGAGGTCGACGAGGGTCGCGGTGAGGGCCTGCCGCGTCACGACGCCCCCGCGGCCAGGATGGTCCTCGCCCGGGTCACGACGGGCGCGTCGACGAACGTGCCGTCCGGGAGCCGCAGGACCGCGAGCCCCTCGGCGGCCGCCGCCTCCGACGCCTCGACCACCTCGGTCGCCCACTCGACCTCGCGCGGGGTCGGCGCGAACGCGGCGCGGACGGCTGCGAGCTGCCGCGGGTGGATGGTGACCTTGCCGCCGAACCCCAGCGTCCGCGCGGACCGGGCCGACACGTCCAGCCCCTCGTCGTCGTCGAGCCACAGGTGCGGCCCGTCGACCGGGGCCCGGACCTGCGCCGCGGCGCAGGCCAGGACGACCAGCGACCGCGCGGTCGCGAGCTCCGGTCCCGCGGCCGTCGGCGTCACGCCGAGATCGGCGGCGAGATCGACCGGGCCGAACAGCAGGGTGTGGACCGCACGTGACGCGCCGGCGACGTCCCACGCCGCTCGGACGCCCGCCGCGGTCTCGATCGTGGGCACCAGCCGGGGCGAGGGAGCGCCCTCGTTCGCCGCGAGGACGGCGGCGGCCGCACGGACCTCGTCCGCGGAGGACACCTTCGGCAGGACGACGGCGGCCACGCGGGCTCCGAGCCCGGCGAGGGCCGCGAGGTCGGCGTCGTGGAGGGCCGTTGCGTCCGCGGGGTTCACCCGGACCAGGCAGGTGGCGCGCCCCGCCAGCTCCTCGACGGCCCCGACGACGTCATCGCGCGCGGCGTCCTTGCGCTCGGGCGCCACGGCGTCCTCGAGGTCGAGCACAACGGTCCGCGCTCCGCGGTCGACGGCCGTCCGGGCGCGGTCCGGTCGGTCGCCGGGCACGAAGAGCGGCGCCGTCAGATCGAGCAGCCCCGACCTTTCGTTCCACCCATCGGCACGCTGTTCCACGCGGTCAGTGTCGGAGTCCGGGTCGCCCGATGTCAACGGGTCGCGGCCGCACGGACTCATCGAGGGGAACCTCGTTCCGCGGTACGGCACAATGGCGCATCCTTGTCGGAGTCCCCGGCCTCGGAGGCCCCATGAACGAGCCCGGCAGCGGCGGCTCGATCCAGAGCGTGCTCAACGCGCTGCGGATCCTCGAGCTCGTCGGCCGACACCAGCCCATCGGCGTCTCCCAGCTCGCGCGGGAGGTGACGCTGCCGAAGACCTCGGTCCAGCGCGCCCTGCGCACCCTGGCCGACGCCGGCTGGCTGCGCCCGGTCAGCGGCGACCTCACCCGGTGGGAGCTGACCTCGCGGATGCTGGGGGTCGCTCTCCACGCCTTCGGCGAGTTCTCGCTGCGCGACCACGCCGAGACCGCGATGGACGAGCTGCGACGACGGACCGGGGAGACCATCCACCTGGTGGCGCTCGACGACGACTGCGGGCTGGTGATCCACCGCCTCGACTCGTCGCAGCCGGTCCGCGCCTTCGTCCAGGTCGGCACCCGTTCCCCGTTGCACGCAACGGCGAGCGGGCAGGCCATCCTGGCCCACCAGCCCGAGGGCCGCGCGAAGGAGATCGTGTCCGGGACGCTCGCCACCTACACCGATCGCACGGTGACCGACGCCGAGGCCATCCTGGAGCGCCTCACCCGCGTGCGGGAGCGGGGCTTCGCGGTCAACGTCGGCGAGTGGCGGCAGGAGGTCGCGTCCATCTCGGCCCCGATCCTCAGCCGCGACGGGTCCGCCGTCGCCGCCATGACGATCTCGATCCCCTTGAGCCGGTACCGGGAGGATCTCGACGAGACCTACGGCGGGTGGGCCCGTGAACTCACCGATGCCCTCGGGCCCGTGTCGCCGGAGCGGCACTGACCCCGCTCCCTCACCCGACGCGGCCGCGGAGCCACCGCCCGATCTCGACGAGGGCGTGATCGGCCGCGGGTGTCACGGCGCGGAGGCCGAGGAAACCGTGGATCTGGCCCTCGTAGCGACGCAGGTCCACCGGCACGGCCGCGTCGGCCAGCCGGTGCGCGAACTCCTCGCCGTCGTCGCGGAGCACGTCGAACTCCGCGGTCATGACCAGGGTCGGCGGCAGCCCGCCGAGGTCGGGCGCGTGCAGGGGCGAGAGCAGCGGATCCCGGGGATCGGCGTCGCCGGCGTACGCCGCCCAGTAGAACCGCATCTCCGCGGCCGAGAGGTTGTAGCCGTGGGCGTTGGCCTCGTACGACGGCAGGGCGGTCGTGGCGTCCAGCGGCGGATACACGAGGGCCAGGCCGCGGGGCGCGAGGTCCGGCTCGCGGAGGGCGACGGCCACGGCCAGGGCCCCGCCCGAGCTCCCGCCGGCGAGGACCAGACGCTCCGGGTCGCCACCGAGCACCTCGGCCTGCTTGACGATCGCGCGGGTCACCGCGGCGCACTCGTGAACGGGATGCGGGAACGGGTGCTCGGGCGCGAGGCCGTAGTCGACGCTGACCACGAGGGCGCGGCCCTCGTTCGCCATGACCCGGCACGGATGGTCGTGGGTCTCCAGGTCGCCGAACACCCAGCCACCGCCGTGGAAGTAGACGACGACCGGCAGGCCCTGCGCCGGGCCGGGCCGGTAGAGGCGCACGGGCACGCCCTCGACCTCGAGGTCGGCGACCTCGTGCACGGGCACCGACGACGGCTCCGGCGAGGGGGCGGCCCGCAGGCCGTCGGCGATCCGCCGGATCGTCGCCGCGTCCCAGGGACCGGCGCCGAAGGTCTGCTCGCGGCTCGCCACGGCGGGGAGGGCGAGGAATGAGGCGACGCCGGGGTCCAGGGTGCTCATCGGGCGTCCGCCCTCTCCACGGCGAAGGGGGATGCCGTGTCTATCCTCGCGAGGGGGAGGTCGTCGACCTGGAAGTCCGGGATCGCCGTCGGCTCCGCCCCGAAGAGACCGGTGACTCGAGCCGCCACGTCCTGGTGGCCGGCGGGCCAGTCGATGTCGACGGCCTCGGACACCTCCCAGGTGCGCACGAGCGAGACGTGCCAGCCGTGAACCACGAACAGCTGGCCGGTGACCCCGTGCGCCGCCGGGCCGCAGAGGAACTCGACGAAGCGGCCCACGTACGAGGGGGACCACTCCTCGAGCGCGGCCGGATCGAAGTCGCCCACCCCATCACGCATCATCTTCGTGTAGGCCCGCGGCGCGACGGCGTTGACGCGCACGCCGAAGGCGCGCAGCTCGCGGGCGAGGGTCTGCGCCATCACCGCGACGCCGGCCTTGGCCGCCGCGTAGCTGGTCTGACCTGGGTTGGCCAGGACCGCGGCGCGTGAGGTCGTGAGGACCAGGCTCGCCGGTCGGGCGTCGGCGCCGCTGCGGACCCGGTCACGCCAGTGGCGCGCCGCCTCGCGGGCGAGCCAGAAGGACCCGCCGAGGGTCGCCGAGACCACGTCACCGAAGTCCTCGTCGTCGAGGTCGTAGATCATCCCGGTGCGGAGCACCGCGGCGTTGGCCACCACGCTCTCCAGGAAGCGGCCCCCGGCGGTCGCCGCCGCCACGAGCTCACGCGCGGTCTCGGGCCGGGCGACGTCGCCGGGGACCGCCACGGCGACCTCCGGGCCGCCCAGCTCCGCGACGGTCCTGTCGAGCAACTCGGCGTCGACATCGTTGAGCACCACCACCGCACCCGAGGCGATGAGGCGTTCCGCCTCCGCGCGCCCGATGCCCTGCGCGGCGCCGGTCACGATGGCCGCGCGGCCGGTCTCTGTCATCCCGTGTCCTCCCTGCTCAGGGCAGTGATCATCGCGGAGATCCACACGACGTGCTCTGCGGTCTTCTCGACGATGTGGAATTCCTTCGGCTCGGGGCGCAGCCGGGTCCGCTGGGCCCACCAACCGGCCGCGTCCTGCGAGTCGCGGTACCACGCGGTCATCCGCAGCAGGTGCGCCACGAGACCGCGGTCCGGGGCCACGTCGTGCACCGCCGCGGCGCCCAGGCCGAGCTTGCAGACCCCGGTGGACTCGGTGAAGCGGTACTGCTCCTCGGTGGCCCCGTCGTGCAGGCGCAGCAGGTCGCGGGCGGCGCGCACGGCCTCGGCTCGGCCGGTCGCGGCCCCGTACCTCGCGAGGAAGGCCGCTCCGACCCCGGGGTTGTGGAAGGCCTGCCGAGGCAGCGAGAAGTCGACGACGAGGTTGTAGGAGTCCTCCTCGGCGACGTCAGTGACCAGACCGCCCGCGTCGCGGGCCACGTAGAAGCGGCGCGGGAGGTCCGGCTGGGCGTCCAGCAGGGCGGCGAACCACCCGTACACCCCGTCGGCGACCTCGCGGTGGCCGGTGTAGAGAGCGGTCATCCCGAGTTGCGCGGTGGGGAACAGGAGCTGGCGGCCGGTCGTCCGGGCCTCCGGCCGTTCCCAGTACGCACCGCCGGACCGCGGGTCCTGCAGCGGGAGCAGGGCGTCCCAGACCGCACGGGCAATGTCGTAGCGCTCGAGGGCCCAGGCGCCGTGGGCGATGATGCTCAACGGGTAGGTGGCGGCCATCGCGGTCCACGCCGCGCGGGGGACGCCCTCGCGGAGGTCGCCCTCGTCGGTCAGGGCCTCGCGCTCGATCCACCCGAGAACCTCGGCGGCGGCGCCCCGCTCCCCCGCCAGCGCGAGCGTCCAGGGCAGCCGGTAGTAGCCGTTGTGCTCAGTCGCGAAGGCCGGCTCGCCCCCGGGACCGATCCGGTCGAGCAACCAGGCGACCGCGCGCCGGCGGATGTCCTCGAGCTCCGCGCGGGCCTCGGCCGGGCTCGCCACGGCGCTCCCGCGCGCCTCCGTCATGGAGCTCCCCTGTCCTCGACGCCTGTTTGTTCCGTTGTTCGGAACACCGTGCCGGAAGTGGCTGAAGTGTGGAAAGGTCGCCCCGCCCTGTCAACCTCGCCGAGCCGGGAGCACCGATGCCCTCCGAGAGCCTCCAGCGGCGCGGGCACAGCCGCGCGACCGTCGACGACCTCGCGCGCCGCTACCGGACCTGGGGCCGGTGGGGCGAGGACGACGAGAGGGGCGCGGCCAACCACGTGACCCCGGAGCGGGTCGCGGCCGCCGGCCGGCTGATCCGGCGCGGGGCGGTGTTCTCCCTCGCCCTCCCCCTCGACCGGCACGGTCCGATGCGCGGGGGCGGGCCTCGGGTCAACCCGCAGCACGTCATGCTGCGGACCCCGCACGACCCGCTGCCCGGCCGGGAGGACGGGGGCCTGCAGCGGGCGTCCGACGACGCCGTCTACCTCCCCCTTCAGTGCTCCACCCAGTGGGACGCCTTTCCGCACTTCTTCTACGACGGCGTCACCTACGGCGGGCGCGGCGCCGAGAGCGTCACGACGCTGGACGGGGCCGCCCACAACAGCATCACCAACCTCGCCGACCGTGCCGTGGGCCGCGGGGTGCTGCTCGACGTCGCACGCCATCTGGAGCGGGACGCCCTCGATCCCGGCGACGCGATCCAGGCCGAGGACCTCGCGGCGTGCGCCGAGGCCCAGGGCGTCGAGGTGTCCACGGGAGACTTCGTGCTGGTCCGGACCGGCCACCTGCAGCGGCGCCGCGCCGGCGGGGACTGGGGGGACTTCGCGGGCGGGCCCGCCCCCGGCCTCGGCCTCAGCACCGCCGAGTTCCTCTGCGACCGGGAGGTGACCGCCGTCGCCACCGACACCTGGGGGGTCGAGGCCATCCCCTTCGAGACCCCGGACCTGATGTCTCCGCTGCACGTCGTGCTCCTCGTGAACGCGGGTGTCTACCTCGGTGAGATGTGGGACATGGAGGCCCTCGCCGCCGACTGCGCCGCCGACGGCGTGTACGAGTTCTTCCTGAGCGCCGCACCGCTGATGGTCACGGGCGCGGTGGGGTCGCCCCTGAACCCGCAGGCGATCAAGTGAGGCGCGGCGGGGTCACACCCGCACGGTGACGGTCTTCGTCTGGGTGTAGTGCCGCAGCGCCTCGAATCCCTTCTCCCGGCCGTAGCCACTGGACTTGAACCCGCCGAAGGGCGTCTCGACGCCGCCGGCGAAGTACTCGTTCACGAAGACCTGACCGGACTGCAGCGCCCCGGCGACACGGTGGGCGCGGGAGAGATCGGACGTCCACACGCCGGCGGCGAGCCCGTAGCGGGTGTCGTTCGCGATCCGGACGGCCTGCTCGTCGTCGGTGAACCGGATGGCACACAGCACCGGACCGAAGATCTCTTCCTGCGCGATCCGCATGGAGTTCTCGACCTCGGTGAAGATCGTGGGCTGGACGAAGTGGCCGGCCCGCAGCGACGCGTCCGCCGGTACACCGCCGCCGGCGGCGACCTTGGCCCCCTCCTCCACCCCGAGCTCGAGGTAGCCCCGGACCTTCTCGAACTGCGCCGCCGTGGCCAGCGGCCCGAGATCGGGGTCCTCGAGGCCCGGCGCCAGCGTCGCCGAGGCGGCCCGCGCGGCCAGGCGCTCGACGACGTCGTCGTAGACGTCGGCGTGCACCAGCAACCGGGTGCCCGCCGAACAGACCTGGCCGGACTTGAGCGTGAACCCGATCCAGGAGCTGCGCGCGACGGCGTCGAGGTCGGCGTCCGGGAACACGATGTTCGGCGACTTCCCGCCCAGCTCCAGGGTGAGCGGCACGAGGCGCTGCGAGGCGGTGCGGGCGATGAGGGAACCGGTGTCCACCGAGCCCGTGAAGGCGATCTTGCGAACGCCCGGGTGCTCGACGAGGGCGGCGCCCGCCTCGTCGCCGTAGCCGGTCACCACGTTGAGCACACCGGCGGGCAGCCCGGCCTCGAGCGCGAGCCGGGCGAGCTCCACGGTGGTGAGCGGCGTGTCCTCGGCGGGCTTGACCACACCGACGTTTCCAGCCGCCAGGGCCGGAGCCAGTCCGCGGGCCGCCTGCTGCAGCGGCGCGTTCCACGGCAGCACGAAGCCGACCACGCCGAACGGCTCGTGCAGCGTGTAGGAGAGGTAGTCGGGGCCCAGCGGGATCGTCTCGCCGAGCAGCTTGTCCGCCCCGCCGCCGAAGAACTCGAAGTACCTGGCGGCCGTCTCGACGTCCCCGCGGGACTGCGCCAGGGCCTGGCCGTTGTCGAGGGTCTCCAGCCGCGCCAGCTCGTCGGCGTTCTCCCGGAGCACCGCCGCCAGGCGCAGCAGGATGCGTCCGCGCTCGGAGGCCCGGGTGCGCGCCCAGCCCGGCCAGGCCCCCTCAGCCGACCGGACCGCCGCGTCGACGTCGGCGGCGAGTCCCCGACCGACCTCGGCGAGCACCTCGCCGTCCGCCGGGTTCCAGGTCGTGAAGGTCCCGCCGGAGGCCGGGACCGGGGCTCCGTCGACGAACGGCTGGTACGAGGTCTCCACGATCGCGCTCCTACTTGAAGTCGAAACCGGCGTAGCCGTCGGCCGCCACGGCCTCGCAGCGCCGGACGTAGTCCCCGAACCCTCCGGGGTACGGGATGAAGACGCGGGTGCCGTCGTCCTGGTTGACGTGCACCATGTAGTTGTCGATCTTGCGGCGGAGCATCGGCTCGGCGAGCGAGGCGACGTGCGCGGTCCACTCGTCCTGCGCCTCGACGGTCGGCTCCACGCGTTCGTAGCCGTGCTCGCGCATGTGCGCGACGAGGTCACCGACGAAGTCCACGTGCTGCACGTTCGCGACGTTCATGTTCGCGAGGACCGAGGGGCTCGCCGGCCCGGTGACGAGGAACAGGTTGGGGAACCCGGTCGTGGTGAGACCGAGGAAGGTCCGGGGGCCGCGGGTCCAGTTCTCACTGGGCTGCCTGCCGTGCTCGTTGCGGATGTCCGCGGCGTCCAGGGCGCCGGTGAACGCCTCGAACCCCAGCGCGAAGATCACCACGTCGAGCTCGACCACCTGGCCGCTCGCCAGCCGGATGCCCTCGGGGACGAGTCGCTCGATCGGGTCCTCGCGCAGGTCGACGAGGGTCACGTTCTCCCGGTTGAACGTGTCGTAGTACCCGGTGTCGATGCAGAGCCGCCGGACGCCGATCGGGTAGGAGTTCGGAACGAGGCGTTCCGCCGTCTCCGGGTCCGTCACGGTCTCCCGCACCTTGGTGCGGACGAACTCCGCCACGACCTCGTTGACGTCCGGGTCGATGCCCTGATCCGAGAACAGCGAGAGCAGGGACTGGCCGCCGAACGCCCATCGCTCCTCGAGCATCTGCTGGATCTGCTCGGGGGTGTAGTTCGTCGAGGAGCCGCGGCTCGGCGGCAGGATCAGCCCGCCGGGCGTGTGCATGATCTCCTGGTAGACCTCCTCGACGTTCGAGGCCATGCGCTCGTACTTGCGCTGGTCGGCCGGGCGGTTGTAGGCCGGAACGGAGTAGTTGGGGGTGCGCTGGAAGACGTGGAGGTGCGCCGCCTCCTTCGCCACCGTGGTGATCGTCTGGACCCCCGACGATCCTGTGCCGATCACGCCGACGCGCCGGCCGGCCAGCTCGACCGGCTCGTGGGGCCAGTGTGAGGTCTGATACCACTCGCCGCGGTAGTCGTCGAGCCCGGGGAAGTCCGGAGTGCGCGCTCGCGAGAGCTGGCCGGTCGTCATGACGAGGAACTGCGCGGTGACGCGGAGCCCAGCGTCGGTGCTGATGCGGTAGCGGTTCGCCTCCGGGTCCCACTGCGCGCCGTCGACCCACTGCTCGAAGGCGATGTGCGGGCGGACCTCGTAGCGGTCCGCGACGTGGCGAAGGTAGGCCAGGATCTCGGGCTGGGCCGCGTAGCGCTCGGACCAGCGCCACTCCCGGTAGAGCTCGGGATCGAAGAAGTAGCAGTAGTTGGCACTCTCGATGTCGACACGGGCGCCCGGGTACGCGTTGTGGTACCAGACCCCGCCGACGTCCGGCGCGCCCTCGATCCCCAGCACCGACAGCCCTTGCGAGCGGAAGCGGTGGATCGCGTAGATGCCGCCCATCCCGGCGCCGACGACGACGACGTCGTAGTGGCGGCCGTCCTGGTCGTCCTCGGTCGGCACGGAGCCCTCCTCGACGGTGGTGGTGTGCGGCGCGGTCACGAGAACTCGTGCAGCCCCTCGACTACGGCCTTGATCTGCAGGGCGAGGAGCTTCGAGCCGTAGCGGGACTGCTGGAAGCCGCCCGCCATGAACCAGAGCCGGGGGTGGCCGGAGGGCCGGAAGGCACCCCGGATCTCGCCCTGCTCGTCCAGCCCCCACACCGTGGTGAGCTGCTCGGCGACGTCGTCGCCGACGATCGGGCGGATCGTGTCGCGCATGTTCGGCCACCCCGTCGCGAACACGACGACATCGGCCGGGGCCTCGGTGCCGTCGGAGTAGACGACGCCGTCGGCCGTGAACCGCTCGACCTCGCCGTGCCGGAGGGCGATCTCGCGGTCGGCGATGAGCCGCGAGCAGCCCTTGTCGATGTAGTAGCCGCCGCCCCGGATGAGGCTCAGGCCGAACAGGCCGGACCCGTTGATCCCGTCGCTCAGGCGGAACCCGGCGTCACGCAGCCCGTCCAGCAGCTCCTTGTCGATCTCGGCGAGCTGCTGCACGCTCGGGCCCGCGGTCTCCAGGAACAGATGCCAGGGGAACGACAGGCTGATCAGGTCGGACTGCTCGACCGGCGGGCTGGACTCGCTGTAGAGCGCCTCGTGCATCGCCGGCACGCCGTACTGGCTGGAGATGACGTAGGTCGGGCCGCGCTGGACCATCGTGACGTCGGCGCCGCTCTCGTGGGCGTCCTGCGCGACGTCGTGCGCACTCGCGCCCGTCCCCACGACGACGACCTTCTTCCCGGCGAGGTCCCGGCCGCCGACGTGCGCGCTGGAGTGGACGGCGAGCCCGCCGAACGACTCCAAGCCGGGCAGCGCCGGGACGTCCGGAGCGCCGGCGAAGGCGCCCGTCGCGAAGACGACGTGCTCGGGGTGGAGCTCGCGGTCGCGCCCGTCCCGGGTCACCGTCACCGTCCAGCGGCCCGCGGTCTCGTCGTAGGCGGCGTGGCGCACCTGGCTGTCGGTCCACACGTTGAGCTGGAGGATCCATGCGTAGGCCTCGAACCAGTCCGCGATCATCTCCTTGGGCGCGAACACCGGCCAGTTGTCGGGGAACGGCAGGTACGCCATCTGGCCGTACCACTTCGTGTCGTGCAGGGACAGGTTGTGGTAGCGGTTGCGCCAGACGTCACCGAGCCGGGGGGTCTGCTCCAGCACGAGCGTCGGGACGCCGAGGTGGCCGAGCCGCGCCGCGAGGTTCAACCCGGCGTGCCCGGCCCCCACCACGACGACCGTCGGCTCGGCGTCGGTGAACTCGCGCTGACGTTCGCGGTACTGGGTCCAGGTCTCTCGCTGCTCCACCGGCAGGTTGTGCTTCTCCCGCGCCGCGTCGTGCACCGACGTGCGCTGCTCCTCGTGGCCGACGAGCTCCGTCATCGCGGTGAGCAGGGTGAAAGCGCGCCACGCGCCGTCCTGCTGCATCAGGCGCAGAACACCGCGCCCCCGGGCGAGCGTCGTGTGGAAGTCGACGAACGCGGTGAGGACGCCGTCGGCGGTCGTCACAGGGACGTCGGTGGCCGGGACGACGTCGCGGAACCCCGTCGCGACGAGGTGCTTGCCGTACTTCTCGCGGATGTCCGCCGCTCCCCGCGCGGTGGTGAGATCCCACGTGACGCACAGCAGGTCGCGCCACCAGCAGTCCGTGACGAACAGCGGCTCGAGCGCGTCGAGATCCCCGGCGTTCGTGACGCGCTCGAACGTGGCGAGCCAGGCGCGGGCGATGTCGCCCGGACCGCCGTGATCCGGCGGCACGTCCACGAGAGCGGTCTCGGTCATGGATGACTCCTTCGGGCTCGTCCACGGGCCGGCGGCGACCAGGTCCGCACAGCGGCACGGCGTTCCAATCGTGGCGTAACGCACTTTCGCTCCGTCCGCGGACGCCTGTCAACACCTCGAGCACGAGCCCGCGGATCGGGTTTGACACAGCAGGGCGTGCTCGTGACGATGTGACCCACATCGCTGGAACGACGTGCCGCACAGTGGACCGATCGGGTCCGACCGCGGCGTGGCATCGCAGGCGCCGAGGAGGACGCATGACCGGCATCGACATCCACTCCCCCGAGTACCGCGAACGGACCACGGATTTCGAGGCCGAGGCACGCGGATGCCCTGTGCGCTGGACCGACAACTACGACGGGCACTGGGTGATCAGCGGTCACGACGTCGTGGGCGAGGCCCTGCGGGATCGGCACCGCTACTCGACCGTCAAGTACACCGACGAGTCGGGAAAGCTCTGCGGCGGGCTCACGATCCCGACCGCGGAGGGCTACCGGGCGCTGCCGAACGAGGCCGACCCGCCGGAGTGGGACGGCCTGCGCCGGTTGCTCGCCAAGCCGTTCAGCCCGAAGGTCATCGAGCAGCGCCGGCCGATGATCCAGCGGTACGCCACCGAGGTCGTCGACCACATGATCGCCGACGGCGAAGCCGACTTCGTCATGCAGGTCGGGAGCCCGGTCACGGCCCTGGTCACCCTCGACATCCTGGGACTGCCCCTGGCGGACTGGCGCTTCTATGCCGAGCGCATCCACCAGACCTTCACCGGCATGCCCGGCGGCGGGGACTCCGAGGCGGGGATCCCCGGGATCCAGAAGCGGCTCTCGGAGACGATCGCCGCCCGCCGCCTCGAGCCGGGATCGGGCCTGGTCGACGACCTGATCACGGCTCGCATCGACGGGGAGCCCCTGTCGGACGAGACGGTCAAGGACCTCGTGTACGACATCCTCGTCGGCGGTTTCGACACCACGGCCGGGTTGCTCGCGGGAGCTGTCCGGTATCTCGAGGACAAGCCGCGGGAACGGGACCGCCTGCTCACCGACGACGCGTATCTCCGCACCGCCACCGAAGAGTTCCTCCGCTACGTCAGCCCCGCGGTCGGACTCGCGAAGACGGCGACCGCCGACTTCGAGCTCGGTGGGCAGACGATCCGCCGGGGCGACCGCATGTGGTTCATGTACCGGGCGGCCAACTGGGACCCGGCGGAGTTCCCGAATCCCGAGGAGGTCGACCTCGGCCGCACGCAGAACCGGCACGTCGCCTTCGGCTCGGGCATCCACCGCTGCCTGGGCTCCCACCTCGCGCGCGCGATCTTCCAAACGGTGATCCGTGAGTTCCTGACCCGCGTCCCGGACTACCGCGTCGTCGCCGAGGAGGCCGAGTCCTACGTGTTTGCGTGCGTCAACGCCGGCTACGCCGTGCTCCCCCTGCGCTACACCCCCGGGACGAGGGTCCACCAGACCCCGATCCTCGAGCGGCTCTGACGGTGGCCCGTGGCGACCGCGAACAGATCCTGTCCCGTCGGGACCTGGAGTTCCTGCTCCACGACTGGCTGGACGTCACCGAGCTGACGAGCCGAGAGCGCTACGCCGAGCACTCCCGCGAGACGTTCGACGCCCTGCTGGAGCTCGCCGCCGACATCGCGGCCGAGCGGTTCGCGCCGCACAACAAGCGCAACGACACCGAAGAACCGCGGTTCGTCGGCGGCCGGGTCGTCCTCCACGACGAGGTCGGGCCAGCGCTGCGGGCAGCCGCCGACGCCGGCCTGCTCTCGGCGACCATGCACGAGGCCGCCGGCGGACTCGCCCTGCCCTTCGTCGTCGGCACCGCCGCGCAGAGCTGGTTCCACGCCGCCAACCCGGAACCTGGGCGTACGCGATGTTGACCGTCGCCAACGCGAACCTGCTACTCGCCCACGGGACACAGGAGCAGGTCGAGCGGTACGTGCCCGCGATGCTCGAAGACCGCGCGCACGGGACCATGTGCCTGTCCGAACCGCAGGCGGGCTCGTCGCTCGCCGACATCACGACTCGCGCCGAGCCCCACTCCGACGGATCGTATCGCCTGTTCGGCACCAAGATGTGGATCTCCGGAGGGGACCACGATCTCGGCGAGAACGTCGTCCACCTCGTGCTCGCGAAGGTCCCCGGCGCACCGCCCGGGGTGCAGGGCATCTCGCTCTTCCTCGTCTCGAAGTACCTGCCTGACGGCGAGCGCAACGACATCGCGCTCGCCGGCGTCAACCACAAGATGGGCTACCGCGGCACCGTCAACACCCTGCTCAACCTCGGCGAGAACGACGGCGCGGTCGGGTACCTGGTCGGAGTCGAGGGCCGCGGCCTCGCCGCCATGTTCTCGATGATGAACGAGGCCAGACTCGCCGTCGGCGCCGGCGCCGGCGCCCACACCGGCTACCTCAAGTCACTCCACGACGCCCGCGAGCGCCCGCAGGGCCGACCGGCCGGCGCCAAGGACCCGACCAGCCCGATGGTCCCGATCGTCGACCACGCCGACGTGCGCCGCATGCTGCTCGCACAGAGGCGTACGCCGAAGGGGCCCTCGCACTGGTTCGTACTGCGCGCTGCTGGTCGACGACGCGAAGACGGGGCCGCACCCGGACGAAGCGCACCTGCTGCTCGAAACGCTGACGCCGATCGCGAGGAGCTGGCCCTCACAGTGGGGCCCGGTCGCCAACGACCTCGCCATCCAGGTGCTCGGCGGATGCGGATACACCCGCGAGTACGACGTCGAACAGCACTACCGGGACAACCGGCTCAACCCGATCCACGAGGGCACCCACGGCATCCAGGCCGCCGACCTCCTCGGCCGCACGGTGGCCATGGCGGGCGACGGTCGGCGGTCCTCCTAGAGCCGGTGCCGCAGGTTCGTTTCCTGCCGGAGGCGCCCAAGTCGTGCCAGGCATCTGCTGCCAACGATGCCGCAGAGCCCCACCCTCACTGCCGTCTCGGAGCGCGGGTGGCCTCGGGTGGTGTGCGCTCACTCAGTAGGTATCGCAGCTGACGTTGACGTACTGGCCCCGGACCGTCTGCGTGTCCACCACACGGTCGCCCTCGCGGATCGTGCAGGTGAGCTCGGCGCTACCGCTGTCGACCCACCCACCGCCGGAGACCATGGCGCCCGACCTGTCGGTGATCGTCACCGTCTGCCGCCACGGCGACGTCCGATCGCGCTCGGAGTCCATCCCGCCCGTGGAGTTCGTCCAGTTGACACTCGACAGGGAATCGAGTCCTGTGCTTGTCACCTCGAGCGTGTACGTCCGGGGGCCGGCAGCGTAGGGCTCCGACACGTTCGGCAGCCCCACGTCGGTGAACGCGCGGTCCAGCTCGCGGACGTACATCTCGGTGAAGACGAACGAGAGGATGACCCCGAGGACCGACAGCCCCAGGCCTACCGAGGCCATCACCACGCGGCTGCCGCGCCGACGGCCGACGATCACCGCGGCAATGCCGATGCCGATGCCGACCAGCCCGGCGAGGATGCCGCCCTGGTTGAGCACCGGCAGCGGCGACAGGCCCAGCGTCACCAGCCCGAGGACGAGAGCGGCGATCGCCCACCCGTTCGCAGACGACGGAGGCGGCGCCTGGGGCGGCGCCGGCGGATGGCCCCAGGCAGCGGGAGGCTGCGCCTGGATCGGCGGGCCCTGGACTGCGAGGTTCACGGTCGGGGCGTCGAGCGCATCAGCGTGCGGCGTGTGTCGGGGCCGCTCCCCGGCGTGACGGGTCACGCCGCAGATGTCGCAATCGTCCTGTCTGCCGTTACCGTCGGCCGCTTCCGCCCCTGCCGTCACGCGAGGAGTTCGCAGCTCCCGTCCTCGGCTCCGCCGATGACCAGCACGGAATTGTCCGGGAGGACGACAGCGGCGTGACCCAGTCGTGGCCGGTTCATCGCGTCGAGCGGGCTCCACAGGTCGGTGGTGACGTCGTAGGTGTAGCCGTCCGCCCGGACACCGGCCTCACTCTCTCCGCCGATGACGAGCACGGTGTCCGAGTCGAGCCTCGTCGTCGTGTGGAGGTCGCGACGGTCGGGAAGAGGCGCGCGTCGTGCACCGTTCCGTCGACGCCGAGAAGTGCTCGACGACGTCGGTGTAGGTGTCGGTCTGGTCGCTGCCGCCGACCATCAGGGCGTCCACGTCGAGCACCGCCAGGCACTCGCCGGCACGGTCGAGGCTGATGTGGGGGACGGCGAGCCGACCGAGCGGTCGCCATGTGCCCTCGGCGGGGTCGAACAGCTCGCAGGTCCGGGCGAGGTACTCGACGGGCACGCCTGCCGAGCCGATCGCCGTTCCGCTGCCCGAACACGCCAGGATGGAGCCGTCGGCGAGCGCGGCCACGAAGGCGTGGGCCCGGTCGTACCCCGGGGTCGGCATCGGGGTCGCCGAACCATTGGCGAGCGAGACCCGCACGAAGCGACCCGTGCCGAGCGGGTCCAGGGGCGCGCGCGCTCCGCACACCACGTCGAGGTGATCTGTCGAGAGAGCGCATGCACGTCGAACCGGAACGGGACGGACGCGTCCCCGAGCTCGCGGCTGATGACGTACACATAACCGGCGCGGATGTTGGCCGCCCGGTAGTCCACGTCTTCGATCGCGGCGTCGATCTCAGCGAGCTCGGAGGGCAGACGCTCGATGGCTTCCGCATCTCCCGAGTCACCAAGCTTGCTCAGGGCGTTGAGGTAGTGCTGGCGCTCCTTCTCGAGGCGGGACCGCTCACGCTCGATCTCCTTCTCCCGCGCCACCTTCTCCAGGTAGTCCGCCGTGAGGCTGAGCTCCCGCAGCCGCAGGGCGTGGTATTGGGGAGTGACGCGGATGTGCACCGTCTTCCCGAGCTTCTCGATGGTCGCGACGACCTTGTTCAGCCTGTCGCACGCCGAGGTCTCCCGGACCATCGCTCGGCCCTGCGCGACCGACCCATTGACCGTCCAGTCCGTGGCACCGGTGACAGCGCCCCCGTCGTTGAGGTTCATGGCCTTCATCAGGTCCCGCACCTTGGCGAGCTCGGCCTTGTAGGCCAGCGCATCGTCGAGCGGGTGGTGGTACTGGTAGAGACCCACCTCTTGGAGCGGCGCGGCCTCCCGAGTTTCCACGACCGACTGCTTCGCGTCCTGCAACTCCGCCTTGACCGTCGCCAGTTCGGCTCGGAAGGAATCGAGCTCGACTTTGGCTCGGCGCCGCTGGGCCTCGGACTCCTGTCGTGCGCGGTCGGCCTGCTCCGGTAGCTCGACCACAGTCAGAGCACCGAGTCGGCGGTTCAGTCGGAGAAACGTCCCGCAGCCCTGCCGGGCGGCCGCAGAACCCAACCCGATGAGCAGGCGGGACTTGCCGGTGCCGGAGTCCCCGATCAGGCGAAGCGGGTCGCCCTTGCGGCTCCGGGGCGCCGGCGAGCCCCCGGCGCCCCTTCAGCGTCTGCCCCCTCGCCGGCGCCCGCCTGGCCGGCGAGCACGCCGTCACCGGGCCCGTGCCGCGGTGACCGTGGCACGGCGGACCATCACGATCCCGGCGACTCGGGCACCGACGGATCGGCGTAGTCGATCTCGAGGGAGCCGACCGACAGGTAGAACGGTGCGGGAACGGGAGGGACGCGGAGCTGGCGCAGCCTCCGGGCCGCGAGCCGCCACCACGGCGGTGTCGACCTGGTGGTGGTGAACAGGACTGTCGCACGGCCGGGTGCGAGGGCGGCGAGGCCGGGGCCGTAGGTGCCCCGCCCCGCCCAATCCGGGGTGTCGGGCGCGTCGGTGTCGACGAGACGGTGCGGCTGCGACCAGTCACCACGGTCGGGGCTGGCGGTCGGGCACGTCGACCACCACAGGCCCTGTGGCGGGAAGTCCTTCTCGGCGTGCAGGTTCGAGCCGCGCGAGAGGACCATGCACCACTGGCGTCCGTCGAAGGCGATCGCGTTGTCGAAGAAGCCCTCGACGGGGTCGGAGAAGACCTTCGGCGCGGACCACCCGTCGATTCCGTTCACGCTCTCGACGCACCGGATCTCGTAGTCGGGGAGCTCGCCGGGACCGATCTCGTGCGGGTCGGCCTGGTACCAGAGCCGGTAGGTCCCGTCGGAGTGGACGACGCGTGGCTCGAGGGCGCTGAGCCGCGGGGCCTCCCCGACGACGACGGGCTCGGGGTGTCGCACCCACGCGCCGTCCCGCAGCTCCAGGACGCCGATCGCGTAGCGGCTCCCCGGGCCGTAGTGCTCCTTCGAGGTCCGGCCCGTGTAGTAGATCCGAGCGCCGTGGCCGGCCACGGGCCCGACGTAGCTGGGCGTGTGCATGCCGCGCGCGTCGGTGACCAGCCGCCAGCGACCGCCCGGCCCGGTCGCCGCGTCGACGAGCTCCGCCCGGTAGAGCCGGTTGCGGAAGCTCGTCGAGAAGCCCCCGAGGAAGAGCGTCCAGCGCCCGTCGATCCGGTGGACGTTCGGGTCTCCCAGCCCGAGGACGCCTCGTGGCATCGGGCCGGCCACCATGTCGAAGTGGACGGTGGGATTCCTCGCCGTGCCCGAGAGCCAGCCTGGACCCATGCGACGCCACCTTCCGCTCGAGGCCGCGGCGTACCGCGCCGACCCCCCTGCGGTCCAGGTAGGTCGTTGTCGATCAGCTCGGCGGCGAGCGCACAGTCGATCAAAGACGATACGACAACGCCGATCGGACCCTGACGGGACCGGCCGACGTCGCCGAGAAGGGCGACAGGGCCGTCGGTCCTGGGACAGTCACGCGGCCCCAGACTCAGCACCGAGGGGCGGAGGCACGAGCAATCGCCCAACGATGTCCTTTCACCATGCCCAACGACGCGCCCGCCAGCTCGCCCCTGCGTCCCTGCCCGCCAGCAACGGCCCAGGCAGGTAGCGCAACGGCGTCGCCCGCGCGGGTTCGTGGCAGGCCCATCCTCGGTTTCGGCTCCGGCCCGATGCCGATCAGCGCTGTTCACAGCCGAACGGGGTTGCCGACGGATGCAACGCGCGAAGGCAACCGTCTACGTGTCGGTCATGACGGAGCAGCGCGCCGCGAGCCGCGACGGGGGCGGGGACGACGGCCTTCCTCCCCGCCCGGCGCCCGACGCATCCGACGACGAGCGGGCTCGCGCGTTCGCGGCGCGCCGCGCGGCCCGCTTCGGGGCTCCCACCCTGGAGCACTTCCGGCGCGCCTACGCCGGCTTCGGTGCCGAGTGGCCCGGCGACGACGTGGTTCGCCAGCGCCACCTCGTCGCCGATCCGGCCATCAGCCACCCGAGCCGACCGACGCCCGGAGGGTTCCTGGTCGGTGGCCGCTCGATGATGTCCCGGTGATCGGGAAGGTCCTCGACGGCTCCGCCCTCGCGGCCCTGGCGCGCGGCAACCTCGAGGCGGGGGCGTGGCTGGAAACCGCCCATGCGATGGCGTCCTCGCTCTACGTCCCGCAACTGGCGTTCACCGAGGTACTCGCCCTGCACCCCGGCGCAGCGGCCGACCTCGACGATGTTCGCGCCCACCCCTCGATCATGGTCAAGGACATGACCGCGGCCGAGCCGGCCGCAGTGGAGCAGCTGCTCGCCGCCGCCGGTGACGGTGTGTTCGACGTGCTTGCTGGGCATGTCGTGCATGTGGCCACCACTCGCGGGTGGCCGGCGCTGACCACCGACCCCGCCCGGCTACGCCGGCTCGCCCCGGACGTCGGGCTCAACCTGCCCAGGCCGTAGGCGGTCTCGTGAGACTTGACCGAGAGCGTCGGTGTGGGTTCCCGACGTCGACTCGACTCCACGACCTGACCGACTTCGTCGAGAACGAGGACCCCGATGCCTGATACCGCCCGCTCCGTCTTCGAGGTGGACCAGTACGTGGCTGCCCCACCGACCAAGGTGTGGCGAGCGATCACCGACCCCGAGAGGCGCTCGCGCGTTGGTGGGTTCCCGGAGACATCGCCGCCGAGGTCGGACACGAGTTCCACCTCGCGATGCCGGGCTGGGGGCAGGTGCCGTGCCGCGTCCTCGAGGTCGACGAACCTGCACGGCTCGTCCACACCTTCGCCCACCGGACCTTGACCTGGACCCTGGCCTCCGAAGGTCACGGCACCCGCCTGTTGCTCGAGCAAGCCGGCCCAACGGGTGGTCGCGCGGGTGCCGTTCGGGCGCTGGTCGTCTCACTCGGCGCGCGGCGCATTACGTCGAGCTTCCCGTCCGGGGTCAGCCACTTCGCGGCCCGGCGTCAGCTCGGCAACCGTCTCGTGAGCCTCCTCCATGGCTGTCCGAAGAACGGAACTACCGACAACGAGCACATTGCCTGGGCTCATCGGGAGGGAGGCTGCGGTCGCCACGAGCCGCGGCGGATAGGCCGACCGGGCTCACCGAAGAGTCCGCTCCGCCGTCCTGCGCCGGTGGATCAGCTGGCCATGCGGCCGACGAGCGTCACCTTTCCTGGGCCAGTGACCTCCTCGAGAGCGTCCGCGCGTCCAGCCATGACCATCAGCAGCGGCTCCGCCGGACCCTCGACGACCGGGCCGCTGCCGGACGACCAGTCGACGTCGGTGGCCACCAGGCGCAGACCCCGGACCCGCGAGAATGCCCGAATCGGCGGGGCGACCTTGGCGAAGGGCAGGGTGGCGGCGAGCCGCTCGGCGGGGACCTCACGCGGGGCGTCGAGGGCTCGGCGGATGTCCTGGTGGTGGATCAAACCGTCGACCAGTCCGATCCGGCCGCCGAACCGCGCGGTCAGACCGGCAGGTCGCAGGTGGTCCTCTAGCTCGGCGAGCAGCTCGTCGGGGGTGAGCTGGGCGTACTGGTCGACGCCGACCTGGTTGACCTGGTCGGGGTTGAACCGGCCCGCCGCGAAGCGCCCGACGAAGCCGACCGGTCCGAGGTCGTCGTAGCTGATGACGTGGGCGACGACGTCGCGAACGCTCCAGCGGTGGCACAGCGTGGGCGCGTCCCACTGTTCGGGGGTGAGCCTGGCCAGGAAGTCGGCCAACTCGGCGCGGTCGTCCTGGGCGAGCTGCATCGGGTCCGGGGTGGTCACTGGCTCTCCACCATCCGGGAGTAGGCCGCGAGCAGCGCGAGCCACCCGCCACCGCCGTGCTCGATGGCGCCGTAGACACCCTCGCCGCCGACGAGGCGCTCGAAGTGGCGCTGCTCGACCTCGATGGTCGTCTGCTCCGGGCCGTCGGCGTGGAAGTGGACCTCGATCTCGCTGGCGTGGGACGGGTCCGGGTCGAACTGCCAGTCGCCGCCGATCTGCCAGGTGAACACGATGCGCTCCGGGGGCTCCCGGGTCAGCACGCGGCCCCAGTCGCATTCGCTGCCGTCGACGCCGCGCTCGAACCACCGTCCGCCCTCCTGGGGCTCCAGGACCACATCGGCGACCTCGGCGGCGCCGATGTGGTACTGCCGGGGCCACCACGTCCCGAAGTGGCCGGTGAACAGCTCGAAGGCTCGCTCACGGCTGACGTTGACGGTGGTCTTGCCCTCGATCGCCGGGATCGGCGTGCTCATGGCTTCCCCTTGGTGGAGTCGTCGGTGTGGTCGTCGTCGGGTAGGTGGCGGCGCTCGTCGGCGACGGTCTGTTCAGCGAACTTGTGAAAGTCGGCGAGGGCGTGCTCCCACACCCCGTCGAGCCAGGACCGCAGTGCGGCGACGGCCTGCGGGTTGAGCCGGTAGATGCGCCGCGTGCCCTCGGCGTGGGCGACGACCAGGCCGCCGTCCTTCATGGCCTTGAGGTGCTGCGACACGGCCGGCCGACTGATCGGCAGTTGCTCGGCGAGTTCACCGACCGAGCTGGGCCGGCGCGCCAGCGTCTCGAAGATTGCGCGGCGCATGGGGTCGCCCAGCAACCCCAGACCGGCATCTCGGTAACCTGGCACGAACGGTAAGTCTAGAGCGACCGACAACGAAGCGGTGGCCCCGGAGACGTGTTCACACGCGACGAAGGCGCTCAGGACATCCCATGCCGTTTCGGTGTCAAGGGAGAGGGTTCCGCGTCCTCACGGTCGCCGCCCGAGTTGGTCGAGCACGTGATCTTGCGTCCGCTCGGGTTGGTAGTCGCTCGGGCCGTCACCGAACATGCCCTCGGTGCTCAGAGTGGCCACCCATTGCGCGTAGGGCGTCAGGGCGTGCTCGACGAGCTCGTCGGGCAGCTGTTCGTCCGCTCCGATCGCCCGGGCGAGGTCCCACGCGTGGACGGCGATGTCGGCCGCCTTGTAGATCACGAACTGCGACACCGTGATCCGGCCCGCTGGGTGCGCGACGTCGAGGGCGGCATCAGCGCCCTCGAACGCAGCGCGCTGGTGATCGAGGGTGCGGCTGCACTCCGCGGCGAGGCCAGCAGCCGTCTGTGCCTCGTCCCGGTCGTGCAGCGTTGGTCGGTTACCGGTGAGCAGCGAGACGGCGAGCCTGTTGCCGGCGACGACGTGTCCGACAAGGTCGCGGACGGTCCAGTCGTCGCATGGAGTGGGATCGCTCCACTGGGTATCGTCGACCAGCGCGAGCCGATGGCGGAACTCGTCCACCGCGACGTCGAGCACGTCAAGCTCGGGCATGGACCCGACGCTACGAGAAGTCGGGCGCCCTCATGCGGCTTGTCGATCGTTCTGATGGTGTCCCCAGGCGGTGTGTTCGTCGTAGAGGGTCCGGTTCCTCAAGCAGCCGTGCAGGATGCCCACGAGCCGGTTGGAGAGCTGGCGCAGGGCGGCGTGGTGCCCGGTGCCGCGGGCGCGCAGGGCGCGGTAGTAGGCGTTCGCGCCGGGGGAGGCGGTCAGGGCGGAGAACGCCTGCTGGTGCAGGGGGTCGGCCAGGCGGGTGTTGCGCACCCAGCGGGCGATCACGGTCTTCTTCTTGCCCGAGGCGCGGGTGACCGGGCTGTTGCCGGCGTAGTTCTTGCGCGCGCGGGCGCCGGTGTAGCGGGTGGGGTCGTCGCCGAACTCGCCGGGCACCCGGGCGCCGAGGACTTCACCGAGGCCGGGCTGGCTGCGGTAGATCTCGACGTCCCGGTGGTGGCCAAAATGCTGCTCCACCTGCCCCTGCAGCGCGGCGATCTGCGTGTTGAACACCCCGATGATCGCGACCGCCGCCTTGACGGTGGCGGCGTAGCCGGCCACCAGCGCGGCCGGCTGGTGGGTGAGCTGCTCGGCGCGCAACACCGCCTGGAAGGCCTCGGCCTTGGTCGCGGCGTGGTGGCGGCGGGCGCGGGTCAGCGCGGCGGTGATCCGCGAGCGCGACAGCCTCGCCGCCGCGCTCGGGTCGGGCGCGAGGGCGAGCAGCTCGAGTGCTTCGGGGGCGGTGAGGTCGTCGAAGGCCTCCAGCGCGGCGGGGAAGTAGTCGCGCAGCGCTGCGCGCAGCCGCATCACCTGCCGGTGCCGGTCCCAGATCAGGTTCTGGTGCGCCCTCGCGGTCAGCTTGATCGCCTCGACCTCTGGACTGTCGCCGGCCACGGCGCGCAGCTGGTGGGCGTCGGTGCGCACCATGTCGGCCAGGGCGTGCGCGTCGCGCGCGTCGCTCTTGGCTCCCGAGGTGCCGTGGCGCTCGCGGTAGCGCGCGACCTGCATCGGGTTGACCGCGTAGACGGTGTAACCGGCCGCGACCAGCGCCGCCACCCACGGCCCGCGGTCGGTCTCGATCCCGACCAGCACCTGCTCGGGCGCTAGACGAGTAAGTCCGAACCCGATCAGTGGTCGTAGGCGATCAGTGATCGGGTCAGGGGCTGGCCGGTGGCTCGGTTGTGCCAGATGGCGGCGGTCATGGCCAGGAGGCGTTGGGCGACGCGTGCG
>NZ_JBXUHE010000051.1:0-34372 GCF_057180585.1 Actinomycetospora sp. 2LY8.5 | reverse complement strand
GCAAGCCGCGATCGCGGGCTACGTGCGCTGGCACAACCGCCACGCCACCCCGAAACGCCGCTTCGCCGCCAACTCCAAGATCCGCAGACCCGATTACCTACCCAACGTTGCCTGATACAGCACTAGTTCCCCGGGCGGCTCGCCCCGTGGAGATCAGGAGCGCGGTACGCACCTCCCGGGCCGTTCTCGGGTGCGGGTCTCGCTCTCCTGATCTCCACGCGCCCCGGCGTTGTCGGGGGTGCCGCGCATGCTCCTCCCCAGCGGCGATCCGAGGAGGAGCGATGAGCAGGCGCAGGCACGACGGTCGGCGGCGGGCGGCGAAGGTGGACGGGCGTCTCGAGCGGCGCCGCACGCCGCGGCCGCCGCGCGAGGGACGCTCTCCGGCCGGAACGGCGCCGGCGAACGCGCCGCTGGCACCGCGACCGGTCGAGCCGGAGCGCGCGACGGCCGAGCTCGGCGCGCTCCTGGGCGGGTTCCTCACCGACCTCGATGCCGACCTCGATGCCGACCTCGACGCCGACCTCGATGCCGACCTCAATGCCGACCTCGATGCCGACCCCGACGACGAGCTGGACGACGACCCCGACGACGAGCTCGACGACTGGGACGACGACTTCGAGCTGCTCCAGGACCGGGTACGCACGGTCGTCGCGGACACCGTGGACCGAGAGGACGCCGAGATCGCCCGGGCGTTCGTCGCCGACCGCCTGCCGGGCAGCCGGGTGCTCGTCGACGTCACGGTCGCCGCGTGGCTCGCGAAGGCCGGGAGGCGCGGGGACGGCGACGTGTCCCGCCGCGCCGTCCGCTGGGTCGCCGAGCACCTCGGCGAGGCCGGGCCGGTGGTCGACGACGCCGCGCGCCTCCTCGGGCCGGACGCCGCCGCCGCGGGTCGCGAGTCGTTCCTCCGCACGCCCGACGACGTCCTCGTCGCGCGCCTCTGGCTGCTCGCCGCGGTCGTGACCCCGGTCGTGGGCGGCGCGGCCGCGCGGGTCGACGTCCTCTGCGGGCCGTGATCGCGGGACCGATGGCCGGAGCGCGGCGGTCGGCCTGGCCGTCTGCGCCGTCGCGGACCGGCCGGCGAGGGTGCGGCGAGGATGCGGCGCCGTCAGCGTCACCCCACCCGGTGATCCTCCTGCTCCGACGGCCCTCGCCCGGGGCTCCAGGGGCGCCTGTGACTCGTGTGGCGAGCCCGGATTCGGGCGACACGCCGGGTCGCCGGAGGTGAGCAGCGACGACGGGCGAGGCCCTCGGGGAGGGGCGGCGCTGTCGGGGGGCGCGATTAGGCTGGGGTGGTTCCCACCGCCCACGTCCCGCACCCCGGGCGGGTCGGCGGTACCCCGATCCCGGCCCTGGAAGGGAGATCCCGCGACGTGACCGGCGACTCGTTCGTCCACCTGCACACGCACACCGAGTTCTCGATGCTCGACGGTGCCGCGCGGCTGGACGACCTGTTCGCCGAGGCCGCGCGGATGGGCATGCCGGCCCTGGCCATGACCGACCACGGCAACACGTTCGGCGCCTACGAGTTCTGGAAGAAGTCGAAGGACCACGGGGTCAAGCCGATCATCGGCATGGAGGGCTACCTCGCGCCCGGCAGCCGTCACGAGCGCAAGCGCGCGACGCTCGGCGGCCAGGTCATCAGCGATGACAACCCGGGCCAGATGTACACCCACATGACGCTCCTGGCCGAGAACACGGAGGGGATGCACAACCTCTTCCGGCTCTCCAGCCTCGCGAGCCTCGAGGGCTACTACTACAAGCCGCGCATGGACCGCGAGCTGCTCGAGACCTATGGCAAGGGCATCATCGCGACCACCGGGTGCCCGTCGGGTGAGGTCGCGCGCTACCTGCAGCAGGACGACTTCGACGGCGCCTGCCAGGCCGCCAGCGACTACCGCGACATCTTCGGCGCGGACAACTTCTTCTGCGAGCTGATGGACCACGGCATCGAGATCGAGCGCCGGGTCCGCGACGACCTCTACGACCTCAAGAAGAAGCTCGACCTGCCCGGTCTCGCGACGAACGACCTGCACTACACCTACGCCAAGGACGCGAAACCGCACGAGGTCCTGCTGTGCGTGCAGACCGGCAAGACCATGAACGACCCGAACCGTTTCCGGTTCGACGCGCAGGACTTCTACCTCAAGAGCGCGCAGGAGATGCGCGCCCAGTGGGACGGCGTCTTCCCCGAGGCCTGCGACAACACCCTGGCGATCGCCGAGCGGGTGAACGTCGAGTTCGACGAGGGCCGCGACCTCATGCCCGTCGCGCCGGTCCCCGAGGGCGAGACGGAGTCCAGCTGGCTGGTCAAGGAGGTCGAGCGCGGCCTCAACCAGCGGTTCGGAGGCCAGGTCCCCGAGGGTCACCGGAAGCAGGCCGCCTACGAGATCGACGTCATCTGCCAGAAGGGCTACCCCGGCTACTTCCTGGTCACGGCCGACCTCGTGCAGTACGCCAAGTCGGTCGGCATCCGCGTCGGCCCGGGCCGCGGTTCGGCGGCGGGCTGTCTCATCGCCTACGCGCTGGGCATCACCGACCTCGACCCGGTCAAGCACAACCTGATCTTCGAGCGGTTCCTCAACCCCGAGCGCAAGTCGATGCCCGACATCGACCTGGACTTCGACGAGCGCCGGCGCGGCGAGATGATCCGGTACGTCACCGAGAAGTACGGCGAGGACCGGATCGCCCAGATCATCACCTACTCCACGATCAAGGCGAAGGCCGCGATCAAGGACTCGGCGCGCGTGCTCTACGGCCAGCCCGGCTACGCCGTCGCCGACCGCATCTCCAAGGCCATGCCGCCCGCGGTCATGGGCAAGGACATCCCGCTCTCGGGCATCTTCGACCCGGCCCACAAGCGCTACTCCGAGGCCACCGAGGTGCGCGCGCTCTACGAGGCCGACGCGCAGGTCAAGGAGATCGTCGACACCGCGCGCGACCTCGAGGGCCTCAAGCGCCAGTGGGGTGTCCACGCCGCGGGCGTCATCATGTCGAGCACCCCGCTGATCGACGTCATCCCGATCCAGCGCCGCGAGGCCGACGGCGCGATCATCACGCAGTTCGACATGGGTGTCTGCGAGACGCTCGGGCTGCTGAAGATGGACTTCCTGGGGCTGCGCAATCTCACGGTCATCGACGACGCGCTGCACAACATCACCCTCAACGGGAAGCCGGCGCTCGACCTCGACAACCTCGCCCTGGACGACCCCGAGGCCTACAAGCTGCTGGCCCGCGGCGACACCCTCGGCGTGTTCCAGCTCGACGGCGGGCCGATGCGCGACCTCCTGCGGCGCATGGAACCGACGACGTTCGAGGACATCTCCGCCGTCCTCGCGCTCTACCGGCCCGGCCCGATGGGCGCCAACGCGCACAACGACTACGCCGACCGCAAGAACGGGCGGCAGGAGGTCAAGCCGATCCACCCGGAGCTGGCGGAGCCGCTGGCCGAGATCCTGGGGGAGACGTTCGGTCTGATCGTCTACCAGGAGCAGGTCATGGCGATCGCCCAGCAGCTGGCGGGCTACTCGCTCGGCGCCGCCGACCTGCTCCGTCGCGCGATGGGCAAGAAGAAGAAGGAGATCCTCGACAAGGAGTTCGTGCCGTTCTCCGACGGCATGAAGGCCAACGGCTACTCGCAGCAGGCCATCCAGACGCTGTGGGACATCCTCGTCCCGTTCTCCGACTACGCCTTCAACCGCGCCCACACCGCGGGCTACGGGCTCGTCTCCTACTGGACGGCCTACCTCAAGGCCAACTACCCCGCCGAGTACATGGCCGCGCTGCTCACCAGCGTGCGCGACGACAAGGACAAGGCGGCGATCTACCTCTCCGAGTGCCGCAAGATCGGCATCACGGTGCTGCCGCCCGACGTCAACGACTCGGTGCGCGACTTCGCCCCGGTCGGCGGTCTGGAGAGGTCGGACATCCGGTTCGGCCTCGGCGCCATCCGCAACGTCGGCAGCAACGTCGTCGACGCGATCGTCGAGACCCGGCGCGAGAAGGGCGGGTTCACCGACTTCTCCGACTTCCTGCGCAAGGTCCCGCAGCAGGTGTGCAACAAGAAGACGGTCGAGTCGCTGATCAAGGCCGGCGCCTTCGACTCGCTGGGCCACCCCCGCAAGGGTCTCGCGCTGGTGCACGCCGAGGCCGTCGACGCGGTGATGACCACCAAGAAGGCCGAGGCCGACGGCCAGTTCGACCTGTTCGGGAGCTTCGACGGCCCGGAGGAGGACTCCGGGGACACCACGGGCATGTTCGACGTGAAGGTGCCCGAGGGGGAGTGGGAGTCCAAGCACCGCCTCGCACTGGAGCGGGAGATGCTCGGGCTCTACGTCTCGGGCCACCCGCTCAACGGCATCGAGCAGATCCTCGCGAGCCGCGCCGACACCCAGATCACCAAGATCCTCGAGGGTGACGTCGCCGAGGGCGCGCAGGTCACGGTCGGCGGCATCCTCGCCAGCGTCACGCGGCGCGTGAACAAGAAGGGCGAGCCCTGGGCGTCGGCGCAGATCGAGGATCTCGCCGGAGGCATCGAGGTGCTGTTCTTCCCGCGCACCTACGCCGCGGTGTCGATCGACGTCGCCGAGGACGCGATCGTGCTGGTCAAGGGCAAGGTCAACAAGCGTGACGACCGGGTGAGCCTGTTCGTCGAGGACCTCGCGGTGCCCGACCTGTCCGGGGGCGTCGGCGGCGCGCCGGTCAAGGTCGTCATCGAGAGTGCGCGCTGCACGCCCGAGCGGGTCGGCAAGCTCAAGGAGGTCCTCGTCGCCCACCCGGGCCCCAGCGAGGTCCACCTGACGCTGCTCGCCGCCAACGGGGCGAGCCACGTGCTGCGGCTCGACGACGGTCTCAAGGTCACCAACTCGGGCGCGCTGATGGGCGACCTCAAGGCGCTGCTCGGCCCCCGCTGCCTGGGCTGAGGCTCGCGCGCCTCGCCGGCGGCCTGGCACGCTCGGTACCCCGTCGGCCGTGTCGTGCCGACACCGGTTCCAGGAGGACGGCCATGACCGGTCGCGTGGTGCACTTCGAGCTCCCGTACTCCGACGGCGACCGCGCCCGCGCGTTCTACCGAGACGCCTTCGGGTGGAACACGATGGTGATCCCGGAGCTCGACTACACCGGGGTCACCACCGGCCCGACCGGCGAGGACGGGACGGGCAAGGAGCCCGGGTTCATCAACGGCGGGATGTTCGCGCGCGGAGAGGGGGAGCCGCGCGGCCCCGTCGTGGTCATCGACGTGCCCGACCTCGACGCCGCCCTGGTCCGCGTCGAGGAGCTCGGCGCGACCGTCGTCACCCCGAAGATCACCGTTGGTGACATGGGGTTCGCCGCCTACTTCCGCGACCCGGAGGGCAGCGTCGTCGGCGTCTGGCAGACCGCGGGTGCCTGATCCGGAGAGCCGCGGCATCTACGTCGCCCTCGGGAGCTCGTTCGCCGCGGGTCCCGGGATCCCGCCCCAGGTCGACCGCGGGGCGCTGCGCTCGGGGCGCAACTACCCGAGCCTGCTCGCCGAGGACGTCGGCCTGCCGCTGGTCGACGTCACGTGCTCCTCACCGTGCTCGGGTCCCACGCGACGCCGGGGCGGCCGGGATGGCGGCGGTCGCCGACCTCGTCGCGACGAGGCTGCGGACCGTCCCCGGGGCTTGACCGGGACACGTGACCCGGCGCACGGTCGAGGGATGGCCGCCCCCACGCAGGACACCCGCAGCTCCGACGACGGCATGCCCGCCTTCCGGCCCTCCCAGGAGGGCATCGTCATGCCCCAGCCGCCGACGTTCGCCACGAGCGCGGAGGAGCGGCTGCACCGCAAGCAGCAGCTCGCCGGCGCGTTCCGCATCTTCGGGCGCTTCGGGTTCGGCGAGGGGATCGCCGGCCACATCACCGTGCGCGACCCCGAGGACCCGCACATGTTCTGGGTCAACCCGTTCGGCATGAGCTTCCGACACATCCGTGTCTCGGATCTGATCGCGGTGAACCACGACGGCGACGTGGTGCACGGGAACCGGCCGGTGAACCAGGCCGGGTTCGTCATCCACTCCGCGGTGCACCACGCGCACCCCGACGTCGTCGCGGCCGCACACGCGCACTCGGTGTACGGCAAGGCGTGGTCGTCGCTGGCCCGCCCGCTGGACCCGATCACCCAGGACGCCTGCACGCTCTACGAGAACCACGGTGTGGTCAGCGAGGGACGCGGGGCGGTCGTGCTCGACCCCGAGGTCGGCCGGGCCCTGGCCACGGGGATGACCGGGCGGAAGATGGTCTTCCACCAGAACCACGGCATCTTCACCGTCGGCGACACGGTGGCCGAGGCCGCGTGGTGGTTCATCAACACCGAGCGCAACTGCCAGGCCCAGCTCATGGCCGAGGCCGCCGGCACGCCCACGCAGATCGACCACGTCAACGCGACGTTCACCGCCGAGCAGACCGGCACGGCCTACGCCGGCTGGTTCTCGTTCCAGCCGCTGTGGGACGAGGTCGTCCGGACCGATCCCGACCTGTTCGATTAGCCGTGTCAGAGTGAGCGGGTGATCGTCGACGCCCACGTCCACGTCGCCCACCTCGCGCGTCTCAAAGTGCCGTGGGAGCAGTGGATCGGACCGGCCGGTACCGGTGAGGCGTGGTCGGCCTGCTACGACAGCGACGGCGCGGCGATCCCGGAGAAGGTGTCCGCGCTGTTCGCCGGCGCCGGTGTCGACCGGGTCCTGCTGTTCTGCGAATACAGCCCGAAGGCCACCGGGTGGCAGACGATCGAGGACATGTTGCCGCTCGTCGACGCCGACGCCGAGCGGTTCCGCATCGTCGCCAACGTCAACCCGCACGTGCACCACCCGGTGGCCGCGGAGGTCGACCGCCAGCTCGACCTGGGTGCCGTCGCACTCAAGGTCCACCCGGTGCACGCCGGGGTCGCGCCCAACGACGCGGAGCTCTACCCGGCGTACGCGCGGTGCCTCGAGCGCGGGATTCCGGTGGTCGTGCACACCGGCCCGTCGGTGTTCCCGGGCGCCACCGGGAAGTACGGCGACCCCGTCATGCTCGACGACGTCCTGCGCGACTTCCCGGGGCTGACCCTCGTGCTCGCCCATGGTGGCCGTGGCTGGAGCTACGAGGTCGCCGCCTCGCTGGCGCTGACCCGGGAGAACGTCTGGCTCGACCTCGCCGGCCTGCCGCCCCACAAACTGCCCGTGTACTACGAGCGGTTCGGCTTCGACCGGGTCGCCGCGAAGTCGGTGTTCGGCACCGACGCGCCGTCCGCCGACCCCGCCCGCAACATCGCCGCGGTCCGGGAGCTCGGGCTCGGCGACGCTCTCACCGACGGGCTGCTCGGCGACCACGCCCTGCGGGTCTATCCGGGGCTGCTGGAGCCGCCGTCGCGGGTCTGAGCGCCCGCGCCCGGTGTAGTGTGCCGATGAGGGACCGATCGGTCCGGGACCGTACGGTCCGTCGACGGTGGCACGCAGCGGAGCGGACCTGCCGCGCCGGAGGCGGGCGCTGGCACGAGAGGAGCCGTGGTGGCACGGACGCCCGCACCCGGCACCCGGGATCGCATCCTCACGACCGCGTCGCGGCTCTTCTACGAGCACGGGGTCCGTGCCGTGGGCATGAACCAGGTCATCACCGAGGCCGGGACCGGCAAGAACCTCCTGTACTCGCACTTCCCGACGAAGAGCGACCTCGTCGCCGCCTACCTGGAACGCGCGCGCGACATCCGTGACGCCCAGGCCCGCCGCGCCCGCGAGGCCGCCGCCGACGACCCGCGCGCACAGCTGCTCGCCGTCGTCGAGGAGATCGCCGCGACGACCACACGCCCCGACTTCCGCGGGTGCGCCTTCCGCAACTACCTCGCGGAGTTCCCCGACGACGCCGATCTCGGCCACGACGACGCGCCGACCCCTGCCGGCGTCGCCCACCACGTCCTCGCCGACTCCCACCGCCGGCTCACCGAGCTCGTCGCCGCCCTGGGCGTCGCCGACCCGGACCGGCTGACCGAGGAGCTCTGGCTCCTCGTCGACGGGCTCTACCTGCAGGCCGCGTACCGCGACCGCGTCGACTCCCGCGTCGGCGCCGAGACCGCGATCGACCTCGCCCGCCGCCTCGTGGACGAGCGGATCGCGTCGTGACCGCCCCGGCGAGCCCCCGCACCGTCCTGCTGATCACGTCGGCCGCGGCGTTCCTCTCGAGCCTCGACCTGTTCATCGTCAACCTGGCGTTCCCCGACATCCGCGCCGGCGCTGGATCTCGCGGTCCTGCGCACGCCCGTCGTCGGGCTCGCGGCGCTGGCCATGATCGCCTTCACGACGGGCTTCGCCGGCATGCTCGTCGGAAGTGTCCTGTTCCTCACGGGCACGTGGGGCTGGCCGGCGCCGGTCGCGGGGCTCGCGCTCGCGGTCGGGCCGGCGGTGGTCGTCGGGGTGGCGCGGCTGTCGGGCCGCCTCACGGGGCGGTTCGGGATCGGGCGGGTCGTCGTGGTGGGCGGGCTGGTGTTCGCGGCGGGACCGGCCTGGTGGGCGCTGTCGCTGAGCGCCGAGCCGCACTACGCCGCCGGCATGCTCCCCGGGCAGATCGCCACGGGGCTGGGGGTCGGTCTGATCCTGCCCGCCCTGTCGTCGGTCGTCGGCGTGGCGCTCCCCGCGCACCGGTGGGGCACGGGATCCTCACTGATCACGTCGGCCCGGCAGGTGGGGTCGGTGCTCGGGGTGGCGCTGCTCGTGTCCGGCGGCGGATTGCCCGGCCGGGCAAGCGGGGTAGACAACTGTCATGGCCATCGCAACGACGAACCCCGCCACCGGGGAGACCGTCCGGGAGTTCGACGCCCTCACCGACGCCGAGCTGGAGGAGAAGCTCCAGCGCGCGTGGGACGCGTTCCAGACCTATCGGGACACCACGTTCGAGCAGCGCGCCGGCTGGCTGCGCGCGGCGGCGGACATCTTCGACGCCGAGAACGAGCGGCTGGCCGAGCTCGCGACCCTCGAGATGGGCAAGACCTTCGTCGCGGCCAAGGCCGAGGTCACCAAGTGCGCCCTGGGGTGCCGCTGGTACGCCGACCACGCTGCCGAGGACCTCGCCGACGTCGAGTGGCCGAAGCCGAAGTCGGCGCCCGAGAACGCGCGCATCTTCACGCGCTACCAGCCGCTCGGCCCCGTGCTCGCCGTGATGCCCTGGAACTTCCCGTTCTGGCAGGTGTTGCGCTTCGCCGCGCCCGCGCTCATGGCGGGCAACGTCGGGCTGCTCAAGCACGCGTCGAACGTCCCCCAGGTGGCCCTGGCCATCGAGGACGTCCTCACGCGCGCCGGGTTCCCCGACGGCGCGTTCCAGACGCTGCTGGTGGGCTCCTCGGTGATCGAGGGGATCATCGACGACGACCGCGTCCGCGCCGTCACGCTGACCGGCAGCGAGCCCGCGGGCCGCGAGGTCGGCGCCCGCGCCGGTCGGAACGTCAAGACGAGCGTGCTCGAGCTGGGCGGCAGCGACCCGTTCATCGTCATGCCCTCGGCCGACCTCGACGCCACCGTCGAGGCCGGTGTGTCGAGCCGCCTGCTCAACAACGGGCAGTCCTGCATCAACGCCAAGCGCTTCATCCTCCACGCCGACATCGCGGACGAGTTCACGCAGAAGCTGGTGGCGAAGTTCGAGGCGCTGACCGTCGGCGACCCGATGGACGAGAACACCGACATCGGGCCGCTCTCCGGCTCCGGATCGCTCGAGGAGCTCGACCAGCAGGTCCAGGACTCGGTCGCGTCCGGCGCGAAGCTGCTGACCGGCGGCAAGCCGCTGGGCGGCGCCGGCAACTACTACCCGCCGACGGTCCTCGCCGAGATCCCGAAGGACGCCCGCGCGTACTACGAGGAGCTCTTCGGGCCGGTGGCGCTGGTGCACCGCGCCCAGGACATCGACGATGCGATCCGGATCGCCAACGACTCCGACTTCGGGCTGGGTGGCAGCGCCTGGACCAGTGACGAGGCCGAGAAGGAGCGGTTCGCCACCGAGGTCGAGTCCGGCATGGTCTACGTCAACAAGGTCACCGAGTCGACGCCCGAGGTGCCGTTCGGCGGCGCGAAGAACTCCGGCTACGGTCGCGAGCTCGCGAGCTTCGGCCCGCAGTCGTTCGTCAACGCGAAGACGATCTGGATCCAGTAGCTAGAGACCCAGCCCGGCCGCGGCCCGGCGCGTCGCCTCGGTCCAGGCGGTGTGCCGGCCGTGGAACACCTCGGTGGCGCGGTGCCCGATCCACGGCGAGGGCAGCAGCGCGTCGGGCAGCCCCGGATCGAGGAACGGGAAGCGCCGCCACGCGTCGACCAGGCGGATCTGCGCCGCGAGCGTGGCGGCGTCGTCGCCGGGCTCGAGGTCGGCGAAGGCACCGACGAACTGCTCGTAGCGCGCCTCGAGGTCGCCCAGGTCCCAGGCCCGGGCCGCGAGCTCGGCCGCGGTGAGCCCGCCGTGGTACTCGCCGGTGACGACGTGGGCGTCGGCCGGGCCGTTCTCGGCGAGGACCTCGCGGACCTCGTCGAGACGCCCCGTGTCGGGGGAGACCCACATGCCCGCCGCGGGGGAGCCGAGGCCGGCCCACGCCAGGCGGGTGCGCAGCCGGTGCCGCCGCGCGCGCTGCTGCTCGGGGACGCTCGCGACGACGACGAGCCAGTGCCCGTCCCACGCGGCTCGCGCGCGCCCGTGCGCGTAGATGCGCGCCGCGCCGACGGTGAGCAGGTCGCGGCCCCACGACGTCAGGTCCCACCGCACGCGCCGCCCGACCCGCTCGGAGACGAGCATGCCGTCGGCCGCCGTGCGGGCCAGCGCCTGGCGCGCCGACTTCTCCTCGACGCCCACCAGCCCGAGCACGTCGACCACCGTCTGGGTCCACACCGGCTCGCCGCCGGGCAGGACGACCTCGCCGAGCACGGTGACGAGCAGCGACCGCGCGCTGGTGGCCGCGACCTCGCGACGCCGCGAGAACGGGTCCGGCCTCGCGTCGGCGGCGCTCTCGTCGGCGGTGGACATCACCGGTGATCCTAGAGCCCCTCCCGACCAGCGCCGTTACGGTGCGCGGGTGACCGCGCCGAGGACGACGAGCCGTTCGTTGCAGGACGTCGACCGGGCCCACGTCTGGCATCCCTACGGCCCCATGCCGGGACGCACGGATCCGCTGGTCGTCCGCTCGGCGCGCGGGGTCCGGCTCACGCTCGACGACGGCCGCGAGCTGGTCGACGGCATGTCCTCGTGGTGGGCGGCGGTGCACGGCTACCGGCACCCGGCGCTCGACGACGCCGTCGCCCGCGCCACCGGCGCGATGAGCCACGTCATGTTCGGCGGGCTCACCCACGACCCGGCGGTGGCGCTGGCCGAGCGCCTGGTCGCGCTGACCCCGGAGCCGCTGCAGCACGTGTTCCTCGCCGACTCCGGGTCGGTGTCGATCGAGGTCGCGCTGAAGATGTGCCTGCAGTACCAACGGGCGCGGGGGCGGCCGGGCCGCACGCGGATGATGACCTGGCGCGGCGGCTACCACGGCGACACCTTCGGCGCGATGAGCGTCTGCGACCCGGAGGGCGGGATGCACGCGGCGTGGACGGGGTTCCTGCCGCAGCAGGTGTTCGCGGACCGGCCTCCCTCGACCTACGACCCCGCCTACGACGAGCACCTGCGCGCGGCGGCCGAGGCGCACGCCGGCGAGATCGCCGGCATCGTCGTCGAGCCCGTCGTGCAGGGGGCGGGCGGGATGCGCTTCCACGACCCCCGCCACCTGCGGGCCCTGCGGGAGATCGCCGACCGGCACGACCTCGTGCTGGTGTTCGACGAGATCGCCACCGGCTTCGGGCGCACCGGCACGCTCTTCGCCGCCGAGCAGGCCGGGGTGTCGCCGGACGTGATGTGCCTCGGCAAGGCCCTGACCGGCGGCTACCTGACCGCGGCGGCGGCCCTGTGCACACCCGCCGTGGCGACGGCGATCAGCGAGGGCGAGGCCGGAGGCCTCATGCACGGGCCGACGTTCATGGCCAACCCCCTCGCGGCGACGGTGGCGGCGGCGAGCATCGACGAGCTGCTGCGCCGCGACTGGACCGGCGAGGTTGCGGGGCTCGGCGCGGGGTTGCGGGAGGGTCTGGCCCCGGCCCGTGCCGTCGACGGCGTGGTGGACGTGCGCGTCCTCGGCGGCATCGGCGTGATCCAGCTCGACCACCCCGTCCACGTGCCCGCGGCGCAGGCCGCCGCGGAGGCGCACGGCGTGTGGCTGCGCCCGTTCCGCGATCTCGTCTACGCGATGCCGCCCTACGTGACCCCGGCCGCCGACGTCCTCCGGATCGGGGAGGCGATGGTCGCCGCGGCCGCGGCCGGATGACGCGGCCGCCACATGAACGCTGCGTAACGATCATGTGAGACCACGGTGAGACCGACATGAGCCGGTGTGACGTGTCCGTCCGAATCGCCGGATTCGATGAGATTCACCCGTCCGGTGCAGCAAGTCCGACGGTCAGGCACGGACCGAGCGTGGCCGTCCCGACGCAGATGTCCAGCTCCGGGCCACGTCACACTCTCATGAGGGACTGCGGGTACCGCTTGACCCGGTTCGATTCGAACGGAGCGTCACGATCAACTCGGCGACGCGGGGGTGCCTCCCCCGGCGGTAGGGCACAGTGATCACAGCGCCCCGGCACGCGGCAACGCGGCCCTGTCGGTGACGCCGGGTGACCGGCGGCGCGGCGCCCCGAAGCCCCCCAGGCCCCCCGGTGATCGCCCCCCGATCACCCCCCGCCGGGCCGGTCCACGGCCCCCGACGGAGGACCCATGACCACCGGAGCAACCACCGTCCCGTCCTCGGACCGGGACGCCCCGAGCTGGCGCGAGAAGCTCCGCGCCGACATCCCCGCCTCACTCGTCGTCTTCCTCGTCGCCGTGCCCCTCTCGCTGGGCATCGCGGTGGCCTCGGACGCCCCGCTCACCGCCGGGCTCATCGCCGCGGCGGTCGGCGGTGTCGTCGCCGGCGCCCTGGGCGGCTCCCCGCTGCAGGTCAGCGGCCCTGCGGCCGGCCTCACCGTCGTCGTCGCCGATCTCGTCGGACGCTTCGGCTGGGGCGTCACCTGCGCGATCACCGTGGCCGCGGGCGTCCTGCAGGTGCTGTTCGGGCTCACGAAGAGCGGGCGCGCCGCGCTGGCGATCTCCCCGGCCGTCGTGCACGGGATGCTCGCCGGCATCGGCGTGACGATCGTGCTCGGCCAGCTGCACGTCGTCCTCGGCGGCGAGCAGCAGGACGACGCGATCGCGAACATCCTCGCCCTGCCCGGGCAGCTGCTCTCGCTGCACGGCGCGGCGACCGCGCTCGGCCTCGCCGTCATCGCCATCCTGCTCGCCTGGCCCCGGCTCCCGCAGGGCACTCCCGGCTGGGTCCGCGGGATCCCCGCCCCGCTGCTCGCGGTCGCACTGGTGACCGTGATCGCCTCGGTGTTCGCGCTGCCCGTGGAGCGCGTCGAGATCGGCGGGTCGGTCCTCGAGGCCATCACCCCGCCCGTGCTGCCCGACGGGCAGTGGGGTGCCTTCGCGGTCGGCGTGCTGACGATCGCGATCATCGCCAGCGTCGAGAGCCTGCTCTCGGCGGTCGCCGTCGACCGCATGCACTCCGGCGCCAAGTCGAACCTCGACCGCGAGCTCGTCGGGCAGGGTGCCGGCAACACCCTCTCCGGGCTGCTCGGCGGCCTGCCGATCACCGGCGTCATCGTGCGCAGCTCCACCAACGTCGCCGCCGGCGCGAAGAGCCGTGTCTCGGCGATCCTGCACGGCGTCTGGATCGTCGTGTTCTCGGTGGTCCTGCTGGGCCTGGTGCAGCAGATCCCGATGGCCGTCCTGGCCGGTCTGCTCGTGGTGATCGGCGCCCGGCTGGTGAAGCTCGCCCACATGCGCGAGCTGCACCGCCACGGGGAGCTGCCGGTGTACGTCGTGACGATCCTCGGCGTCGTTCTCACCGACCTGCTGACCGGTGTCATCGCCGGGCTCGTGCTGGCGCTCCTGCTGGTGCTGCGGCGCGTGGTGTGGGCCTCGATCGAGGTCCAGGAGCCTTCGGCCGCGGCGGACGGCGACTGGCACGTGGTGGTCGAGGGCGCGCTGTGCTTCCCCTCGATCCCACGTCTGGCGCGGCGTCTCGGGCAGGTGCCCACCGGCGCACCCGTGGTGATCGACCTGGTCACCGACTACCTCGACCACGCCGCCTACGACCACCTGCAGGAGTGGATCGAGCGCCACGAGCAGGGCGGGGGGCGCGTCCGCGTCGACGAGGTGGGCACGATGGGCCTGCTCGACCGGCGCACGACCACCAACGGCGGGCCCGGCTCCCGCCGGCCCGGCCCGGTGCCGCGGTTCCTGTCGCCGTGGTCGGTGTGGCAGGAGGGTCACGATGCGCGGTTCGGCGTCGGGGCCGGTCACGGCCACGCCCTCGACGCCGGCGACGACGCGGCGGACGGGACAGGCGACCCGATCCTCACCGGCCTGCGCGAGTACCACCGGCGCGCCGCCGGGCTGGTCGCGCCGTACCTGTCCGACCTCGCCGACGGCCAGTCGCCGTACGCGTTCTTCCTGACCTGCTCGGACTCGCGGGTCGTCCCCAACGTGCTCACCTCGAGCGGCCCCGGCGACCTGTTCACCGTCCGGAACGTCGGCAACCTGGCGCCGGTCGAGAGCACCGACGACTCGGTCGGCGCGTCCGTGGAGTACGCCCTCGAGGTGCTCGAGGTCCCGACGCTCGTGGTCTGCGGGCACTCCGGGTGCGGCGCGATGACCGCGGCGCTGCGGGGGACCGGCGGTGAGGGGGTCCTCGGGCGCTGGCTCGGCGGCGCCGGCGAGAGCGTGTCGCGCTGGCAGGACGGTCACCCCGCGGCCACGGAGGCCGCCGCCCGGGGCGCGTCGGACGTCGATCAGCTGGCGATGGTCAACGTCGCGGTGCAGCTCGAGCGCCTGGCCCGCCACCCGGCGGTCGCCCGCGCGCTCGAGGAGGGCCGGGTGCGCCTGGTCGGGCTGTACTTCGACATCGCGACCGCGCGGATGTCGGTGCTCGAGGGGGAGCGCTTCATCCCGGCGTCGCGCGACCGGCTCGGCGCCGGCGCGGTCGGCACCCCCGGCGACCCGGTGACCTCGGCGATCCCGATCCCGGCCGTCGACCCGGTCTGACGACGCGATCGCCACACCATCATGTGCGTACTTTCCGGCGCTATAGCGCCGGAAAGTACGCACGTAGGGTGGCCGGCGTGAGCTGGCTGGGTGCGTGGCTGGAGGAGACCGCGGCGGCGCGCGCCGAGGCGGGGCTGCGACGGACCCTGCGTCCGCGCGAGGCGAGCGACCCGGTGGTCGACCTCGCCTCCAACGACTATCTCGGCCTCGCCCGCGACCCGCGCGTCGTCGAGGCCGGCGCCGCCGCGCTCCGGGCCTGGGGCGCCGGGTCCACGGGATCAAGGCTCGTCACGGGCTCGACGCGGCTGCACGGCGAGCTCGAGGACGCGCTCGCCGACTTCACCGGCAGCCCCGCGGCGCTGGTCTTCTCGTCGGGCTACACCGCGAACCTCGGCGCGGTCACCGCGCTCACGGGGCGCGGCGCGCTCGTCGTCTCCGACGTCGCCGCGCACGCCTCGCTCGTCGACGCCGCCCGCCTCTCGCGCGCCCGCGTCCAGGTCGCCCGGTGCACCGACCCCGAGGTCGTGGACCGCGTGCTCGCCGCGCGCGGGGAGGCCCGCGCCGTGGTCGTCGTGGACGGCGTGGACAGCGTCGACGGGGGCGTCGCACCGCTCGCCGAGTTGCACGCCGTCTGCCGGGCACGCGACGCCGTGCTGCTGGTCGACGACGCGCACGGTCTCGGCGTCCGCGGCTCGGGCGGGACCGGGACGCTCGCGGAGGCGGGGCTCGCCGGCGCGCCCGACGTCGTGCTCACCGCGACGCTGTCGAAGTCGCTCGGGGCCCAGGGCGGGGTGGTACTCGCCGACCGCGCCGTCGTCGAGCACCTCGTCGACACCGCGCGCCCGTTCATCTTCGACACCGGCCTCGCGCCGGCCGCGGCGGGCGCCGCGCTGGCCGCGCTGGAGATCGTGCGCGCCGAGCCCGAGCGTGTCGCCGCCCTGCACACCGCCGCGGCGACGGTGGCCGCGTCCGCACGGGCCGCCGCACCCGGGATCGACGTGCCGGCACCGACCGCGGCGATGGTCCCCGTCGTGCTCGGCGACCCCGCGGTCGCGGTCGCCGCGGCCGCCGCGTGCGCCGAGCACGGCCTGCGCGTCGGCTGCTTCCGCCCGCCGTCGGTGCCGCCGGGCACGTCACGCCTGCGCCTGACCGCGCGCGCCGACCTGACCGCCGACGCCCTCGCGCTCGTCGACCAGGTGCTGCACAAGGTCCTCGGGTCGGCGCTGGCCCGTTAGGCGGCCGGCTCTGGTTCGCATCACCGAACGTGGAACAGGTCCTCACGCAACGTGTCAGCGCGGTACCGTTCGGGTACTGACCACCGTGCCGTCGAGCGCGCGACCGGGGAGGGACGGGTGACCACGCTGCTGCGCTCCGAGCACGACGTGGCGCCCTCGTACCACACGTTGCTCGTCACCGACGCCGTCGACCAGGGCCGGCGCGGCGCGGCGTCCTGGGTCGAGCGGGAGCTCTCCCTCGGGTCGAAGGTCTTCTACAAGGGCTGGCTGCCCGAAGGTCATCGTCCCGACCAGCACTGGCTGACGGGCCCGGCCGGTCCGCGCGGCGCCCGCGACGCCCTGAGCACCGGCCAGCTCGAGTTCCTCGACTTCCCGACGCTCGTCGAGCGCTCCGGGGCCACGGCGAACGGCGTGCTCGCCGTCTACCAGGGCGAGGTCGAGCGGGCCCTCGGCGACCTGTGGCCCGCGGTCGCGATGACCCAGGAGAGCCCCGAGCTCCCGATGGCCGACGACGCGGACCTGGTGTCGGAGTACGCGCGCTGGGAGGCGGGGTTCGACGACCTCACCGACCGGTGGCCGGTCCGCATGCTCTGCCAGCTCTGCGTGGCGTCCGAGAGCGAGCGCGCGGTCTGGGAGACCGTCGCCGTGCACCACCGCGACGTCGTCGACGGCTTCTGGTCGGCCACGGCCGACGGCGGCCACTGGCAGCCGCGCGGCGACCTCGACGCGCACGTCGCGCGCCGCTTCGGCGCCGCGGTGCACGGCGCCCTACGCACCGCGCGTGAGGCCGAGCACGGCCCCGACCTGCACCTGGACCTCTCCGGCGTCGACTTCATGGACGTCGCCTGCGCCGAGATCCTCATGCTCGCCGCCCGCTCCGCACCGGCCGACCAGCACGTCGTCCTGCACGGCGGGCCGCGGTTCCTGCGGCGCCTGTTCGACGCGGTCGGGCGACCGGCGTCGGTCCGCGAGGGCGGGGAGACACCGTGACCGGCGGCCTCGTCCACCTCGGGCTGCTCTTCGACGGCCCCGCCGACCTGGTCGCGAGCGCGCTCCCGACGCTGCGGCAGGCCCTCGACGGCGGCGACGAGGTCGTCGTCGCGGCCGACCGCGGCACCGTGCGGCGGCTGCGCGGCGCTCTCGGCGCCGACGCGGACCGCATCGCGTTCCCTCCGCCGGCGTCCATGGTTCGGCCGTCGGCGCCGGACTACCTCACCACCGTCGGCCGCTGGGTCCGTCCGGACCGCCGGACGACGGTGCTGGGCCAGTACCCCGCCGCGATGTCCCCGCGCGAGTGCGGGGCCGGCGAGGACGCCCTCGGCGTCGTCCTCGGCGACGTCCCGCTCACCCTGATCTGCTGCTGCCGCCGCGACCTCGACCCGGAGCTGGTCGCGGTGCTCCGGCGCGCTCACCCGCAGCTCGCCACGCCCACCGGCCCCGTCGCCAACCCCGACCACCACGCCCCGGCGACGGTGAGCCCGACGCCCGCGGCACTGTGGGGCGAGGTCGCCGGCCGCGTCGGCGTCGAGGACCTCGCCGACCTCGCCCGGCTGCGGCGCTGCGTCGCCGAGGTCGCCGAGCGCGCCGGGCTCGAGGGCGACGCCGTGCGTGCCGCGGTGCTCGCGGTGCACGAGGCCGCGGTGCTCGAGGTGCGCCGCGGCCCGCCCCACCACGCGCACCTCACCCTCGAGGTCCGCGCGCTCCGCCACACGCTGCTCTCCGAGCTGACCGGGCCGCACGGGATCCCCGCGCAGCAGGGGCCGGGAGACCCTCTCGCCCACGTGCGGCCGTTCTGCGCCGGCGCGGTCGTCCACGACGAGCCCGAGCGCCATGCGGTCCGGGTGCTGAGCACCGTCTGACCCGGGGTTAGCGTCGGGTCCCGTGCGGACCCTGATCGTCACCGGTACCGGGACCGACGTCGGCAAGACGGTGGTGGTCGCCGCCGTCGCCGCCCTGGCCCGGGCCGCGGGCGAGCGCGTCACCGTGATCAAACCGGCCCAGACCGGCATCGCTCCCGGTGCGGACGGCGACCTCGCCGACGTCATGCGCCTGGCCGGCGCGGTGGACACCCTCGAGCTCGCCCGGTTCCCCGAGCCGCTGGCGCCCGCGACGGCGGCCCGCCGGGCCGGGGCGACGCCCGTGACGGCCGCGCAGGTGGTGGACGCGGTGCGGGAGGTGGACGCCGACCTCGTCGTCGTCGAGGGGGCCGGCGGCCTGCTGGTGCGCCTCAACGACGGCGACGACACCCACCCGCCCCAGACGCTCGCCGACGTCGCCGCCGGGCTCGGCGCACCGGTCCTGCTCGTCGCGAGCCCCGGGCTCGGCGTGCTCAACACCGCCGCCCTGACCGCCGAGGCGCTGGCCCGCCGCGGACTGACGCTGGTCGGCACCGTCGTCGGCGCCTATCCGGAGCACCCGGACCTCGCCGAGCGGACCAACCTCGACGATCTGCCGGCCGTCACCGGGGCACCGCTGCTCGGCGTGCTGCCGGCCGGGCTGGGGGGCGCGACGCCGGAGCGTGTCCTCCACGCCGCGGGGTGTGGCCTGGGTCCCCTCCTCGGCGGTCGGTGGTCCCCGAATCGCACACCGTGAGGCACACTGCGGCGCGAGCGTGTCCGACGAACAGAGCCCGACGAACAGAGCCCGACGAAGGGAGCCGTGCGTGACGGCCGTCGATCCCAGCACCACCGTCGAGGACACCGGAGAAGACGGAGCGCGGCGGAGCTCGACCGTCGACTCCGGCGACATCCTCGCGGTGGCCCGCGAGCAGGTGCTCGAGCGCGGGGAGGGCCTGTCGCAGGAGCAGGTCCTGGCCGTCCTGCAGCTGCCGACCGACCGCCTGCACGAGGCGCTGGCCCTCGCCCACGACGTGCGCATGCGCTGGTGCGGGCCGGAGGTCGAGGTCGAGGGCATCGTGTCGCTGAAGACCGGCGGCTGCCCCGAGGACTGCCACTTCTGCTCGCAATCGGGGCTCTTCGAGTCGCCGGTGCGCGCGGCCTGGCTGGACAAGGATCGGCTCGTCGAGGCGGCCAAGCAGACCGCCAAGACCGGGGCCACCGAGTTCTGCATCGTCGCCGCCGTGCGCGGACCCGACGCCAAGCTCATGGAGCAGGTGCGCGCGGGCATCGCCGCGATCCGCGCCGAGGTCGACATCAACGTCGCCTGCTCGCTGGGGATGCTGACCCAGGAGCAGGTGAACGAGCTCGCCGCCATGGGCGTGCACCGCTACAACCACAACCTCGAGACCGCCCGCTCGCACTTCGGAGAGGTCGTCACCACGCACTCCTGGGAGGAGCGCTGGGAGACCCTGCAGATGGTGCGCGCGGCCGGCATGGAGGTGTGCTGCGGCGGCATCGTCGGCATGGGGGAGACGCTCGAGCAGCGCGCCGAGTTCGCGGTGCAGCTCGCCGAGCTGGAGCCCGACGAGGTCCCGCTCAACTTCCTCATCCCGAACCCCGGCACCCCGTTCGCGCACCTCGAGGTGCCCCAGGGTGCCGACGCGCTGATGACCGTCGCCGCGTTCCGCCTCGCCCTGCCGCGCACGGTGCTGCGCTTCGCCGGCGGGCGCGAGCTCACCCTGGGCGACCTCGGCGCGGAGCAGGGCATGCTCGGCGGCGTCAACGCGATCATCGTCGGCAACTACCTCACCAACCTCGGGCGGCCGGCCGAGCAGGACCTCGACATGCTCGAGACCCTCAAGATGCCGATCAAGGCCCTGAACGACACGTTGTGAGCGCCGTTCTCGAGCCGACCGAGGACGTCGGCAGCGACACGGAGCGCAGCGGAGCCGGCGCCGACGACACGGCTGCTCTCTTCTGCGCCTGGTGCGGGGTCGCCCGCGCCGAGGCCGATCACACCGCGTGCGACCGCCGGCTCGCCACCGTCGACCCGCCGCGGCACTGCCCCGTCTGCGCGCGGCGGATGGTCGTGCAGGTCGACCCCGTGGGGTGGACGGCGCGCTGCAGCCGCCACGGGGAGTCGGCCGGGACGAACGGCTTCCGGTGAGCTCGTGACCAGCGGCGCGCTCGTCGACGACGACTTCCTGCCCACCGAACCCGAGGGCCGGTTGACCCGTGCCGAGCTGCTCGGTGACGTTCCCGCCGCGCTGCGCCTCGCGGCGGTCCTCGCGGTGGTCGGGCTCCCGCTCGGCGCGCTGTGGGCGCTGCTCGCGCCCGACGTGCACACCGTCGCCCTGCCCGGCACGGGCACCGGCTCGCCGGCGGGGGAGGCCGACCACGCGTTCGACGCGGTGGCGATCCACGTCCTGATGATCACCGCCTACGGTGTGATCGCCGGCGCCGTCGCCTGGCGCCGTCGGCACCGCCGCGGGCCGGTGGTGCTCGTCGCGCTCATCGTGGGGTCGCTGGCCGGCGCGTGGCTCGCGGGCCGGATCGGCACGCTGGTCGCCTGGTCCGCGTCCCCGGTGCCGGTGCTCGTCGACCCCACCGCGCTCGGGGCGGCCGGGACGCCGGGCGCGCCGGTGCCCGCGGTCCTCACGAGCGTGCCCGCCTCGCCGGGTCCGTGGTGGATCGCGATCGTCGCCGGGCTCGGCGCGGCGCTGACCTACGTGCTCGCCGCGATCGTCGACGGGCACGAGGACATGGGCCGAGGCGACCCGGGCCGAGACGACCCGGGCCGAGACGACCCGGGCCGAGACGACCCGGGAAGCGACCCGTGACCGCCCTCGACCTGGCGTGCGAGCTGGTCCGGCTCGACACCCGTGGTGCCGGGGAGCGGGTCGCCGCGGACCTGCTGGCCGGTCGCCTCCAGGAGGCGGGTCTCGTCGTGGCGATCCACGAGACGCGCCCGGGGCGGGCGAACGTCGTCGCCCACCACGGCGAGCAGACCCCGGTGACGCTGACCGGCCACCTCGACACGGTGCCTGCCGACCCGGCGGTGTGGTCGTTCGACCCGCTCGCGGGCGACGTCGTCGACGGGAGGCTGCGCGGGCGGGGTAGCAGCGACATGAAGGCCGGTGTCGCCGCCGCCGTGGTCGCGGCCGAGGAGCACGTGCGCGCCGGCGGGACCGGCGTGCAGGTCGTGCTGACCTTCGGCGAGGAGACCGGCTGCGAGGGCGCCCGCGAGATCCCGGCCGGTGCGCTGCGCCCGTCGGGCACGCTGCTGGTCGCGGAGCCGACGAACAACCGCGTCGTGCTCGGGCACAAGGGCGTGCTGTGGCTCGAGCTGCGGGCCCGCGGCGTGCCGGCGCACGGGTCGCGGCCGGACCTCGGGCACAACGCGCTCGTCGACCTCGCCCGCGCCGCGGTGCGCATCCACGAGCACGACGGGTGGCCGGGCAGCCCGACGCACGGCCGGACGACGGCGAACGTCGGGATGATGCGCGCGGGCATCCAGCCCAACGTCGTCCCGGACCACGCCGCGCTCACGGTCGACCTGCGCCTGGTCCCCGGCGACACCGCCGACGCCGCGCAGGCCACGGTCGTCGACCTCGCGGGCGTCGACGTGACGACCGAGCGCCTCGTCGAGCTGCCACTGATCGACACCGACCCGGGTCGCGTCGCCCGTGCCGTCGAGCTGCTCGGCGGCGGCGAGCCGCGGTACGCCACCTATTTCACCGACGCGAGCGTGCTCGCCGGGGCCGTCGGCGGCGCGGACACGATCGTCTGCGGGCCCGGGGAGCCCGAGCAGTGCCACGTCACCGACGAGTGGGCACCGGCCGACCTGATCGACCCGGCCGTCGAGTCCTACCGCCGGGTGCTCACCGAGCTCACCTAGTTGAGGCTGTGCTCGACCGCGAACTTCGCGGCGGGCGCCCACACCGCGCGCAGCTCGTCGAGCAGGACGGCCTCGCGGGTCATCGACTGGCGCACCAGGCGCAGGCGCTCGACGGGGCAGGTCTGCTCGAGCAGCTCCTGGCGGTCGGCGAGGGGCAGCAGGCAGTCGCC
This sequence comes from Actinomycetospora sp. 2LY8.5, assembly GCF_057180585.1. Taxonomy (NCBI): domain Bacteria; kingdom Bacillati; phylum Actinomycetota; class Actinomycetes; order Pseudonocardiales; family Pseudonocardiaceae; genus Actinomycetospora; species Actinomycetospora sp. 2LY8.5. The sequence continues at coordinate 12,090 of NZ_JBXUHE010000051.1, read as the reverse complement.
GGCGAGGACGTGGGCGAGCTCGGGGCCGGCCACCTCGGGCGCCGGCTCCTCGGCGAGCTCGGCGGGCAGCTCCCCGTCGCCGCCGCCCTGCTGGCGCCAGGCCGTGGTGCAGTAGCGGCGGTGCGCGGCGCGGGCGGCCATGGCCAGCGGCGCGAGGTCCTCGGAGTCGTCGTCCTCGTCGTCGGGCAGCCACTCGACTCCTCCGACGAGGTAGGGCGCCGCCGTGTCGTCGACGTCGACGAGGCGGAAGCGCCGGTCGCCCGTAGTCTGGATGTCGAAGCGCCCGTCGGGCAGGCGCCGGACCTCGCGCAGCGTGGCCGTGCAGCCGACGTCGTGCAGGCCCTCGCGGCCGTCGTCGGGGGTCCAGCCCTCGCGGACGGCGACGACCCCGAACTGCTTGCCGGGCAGGGTGCCGGTGACCAGGTCGATCGTCAGCTGGCGGTAGCGCGGCTCGAAGATGTGCAGTGGCAGCGAGGCGCCCGGGAGCAGCACGGTCCCCAGCGGGAACAGAGGCAGCGTCTCGACCACGGCGCCCACGCTACGACCCCGGGCGCGTCGCCGCCGGGTGGGTTTCGCCGCCGGGATCACCGGGTGGGCGCAGTGCGGCGAACGGATCGGTCACGCGCAGTCCGTGTCCCGAGAAGCGGAAGACCGCGGCCGGGCGACCGCCGGCGGGCCCCGGCGCGGCCGTCTCGCCGGTGGGGACGAGGACGCCGCGGCGGGTGAGCACGCGCTGCAGGTTGGTCGCCGACACCCGGTGCCCGAGCGCCGCGGCGTAGAGGTCGCGCAGCTCGGAGACCGTGAACGCGGTCGGCGCGAGCGCGAAGCCGATGTTGGTGTAGGAGAGCTTGGCGCGGAGCCGGTCCACGCCGTCCTGGGTGATGGCACCGTGGTCGAAGGCGGTCTCGGGGAGGCGGTCGACCCGGTGCCAGGCGGTGTCGTCGGGGACGGCCGGGTCGGCGTCGGTCGGGACGAGCCCGAGGAACGCGGTCGCGATGCGGCGCGGCGGCGGCCCGCGGTGGGGGTCGGAGAAGACGCCGAGCTGCTCGACGTGCGCGACCTCGGCGAGGTCGACCTTCTCGGCGAGGTGGCGGCGCACCGACGCCTCGACGTCCTCGTCCGGCCCCAGCCGCCCGCCCGGCAGGGCCCAGCGGCCGAAGTGGGGCTCGCGGGCACGCTGCCAGAGCAGGACGCTCGGTACTGCCTCGGTGATCCGCAGGACGACGGCGAGCACGTCGTGCGCGTACGTCCCCGCCTCGCTGCCCTCCACGGAGCGTAATCGTAGGCCGTGTCAGCGGCGGCACTCCGCAGACGCCCAGTGTCCGTATCGCCACGCGCTCGCCGGCGCTCGACGGCGCTCGCCGGCGCGTGAGGTGGTGCGCGCCACGCCGCGTGATCAGTGCTGGCGTGGGCGCGGGCGTGGAGGGTACGGTCGAGCATGTTTTCGACCACCAGGCGAAAACCACCGAGACCGGCCGCCCTCGACGCCGAGGGACCGCCGGGGGAGGAGACGGCGATGACCGTCACCGCTGCCACGGACCTCGTCGAGCCGCTGGCCGCCGGTCCGGACTGGGCGGACGAGGTGCGCCGGCTCGCGCGGGAGCGCGACGCCGTGGTCCTCGCGCACAACTACCAGCGCCCGGAGATCCAGGACGTCGCCGACCACACCGGCGACTCGCTCGCGCTGTCACGGATCGCCGCGGCCAGCGACGCGAGCACGATCGTCTTCTGCGGCGTGCACTTCATGGCCGAGACCGCGAAGATCCTCGCGCCGGAGAAGACCGTCCTCATCCCGGACGCGCGCGCCGGCTGCAGCCTCGCCGACTCGATCACCGCCGACGAACTGCGCACCTGGAAGGCCGAGCACCCCGGTGCGGTGGTCGTCAGCTACGTCAACACGACCGCCGCGGTGAAGGCCGAGACCGACGTCTGCTGCACGTCGTCGAACGCCGTCGAGGTCGTGGAGTCGATCCCGGGGGACCGCGACGTCCTCTTCCTCCCCGACCAGTTCCTCGGCGCCCACGTCAAGCGCGTGACGGGACGCGACAACCTGCACATCTGGGCCGGGGAGTGCCACGTGCACGCCGGCATCAACGGCGCCGAGCTCACCGCCCAGGCCCAGGCCGACCCCGAGGCCGACCTGTTCGTCCACCCCGAGTGCGGCTGCGCGACGAGCGCGCTCTACCTCGCCGGCGCGGGTGCGGTTCCCCCCGACCAGGTCCACATCCTCTCGACCGGCGGGATGCTCGACGCCGCGAAGAACACGACGAAGAGCAGCGTGCTGGTCGCCACCGAGGTCGGGATGCTCCACCAGCTGCGCCGCGCCAACCCCGACGTCGACTTCCGGGCGGTGAACGACCGCGCCGCCTGCGGCTACATGAAGATGATCACGCCGGGCGCCCTGACCCGGGCGTTGCGCGAGCGGCGCGACGAGGTGCACGTCGACGCCGAGACCGCCGCGCGCGCCCGCGGGGCCGTGCAGCGGATGATCGAGATCGGTCGGCCCGGGGGCGGGGAGTGAGCCGCCCGGACTGGGAGACCGCGGCCGACCTCGTCGTCGTCGGCTCCGGGGTCGCCGGCCTCACCGCGGCGCTCACCGCCCAGCGCGCCGGCCTCCGGGTCGTCGTCGTCACCAAGGACACCCCCGACGCCGGAAGCACGCGCTGGGCCCAGGGCGGCATCGCCGTGGTGCTCGGTGACGTCCCCGGCGACTCGGTCGGCGCGCACCTCGCGGACACGGTCGCCGCGGGCGGTGGCCTGGTCGACGCCGACGCCGCGCACACGATCCTCGACGAAGGCGCCGCCGCCGTCGCCGCCCTGCGCGGCGAGGGCGCGGTGTTCGACGGCCACCCCGACCGCCTGGCCCGGACCCGCGAGGGCGGGCACACGGCGCTGCGCGTCGTGCACGCCGGCGGCGACGCCACCGGCGCCGAGGTGGAGCGTGCCCTGCTCGCCGCCACGCGGCGCGAGGAGCTGACCGTGCTCGCCGGGCACGCCGCCGCGACGGTGATCACCGGCCCCGACGGCGGCGTCGAGGGCCTGCAGGTCCGCGACGACGAGGGCCGCGCCGGCCTCCTCGCCGCGCCCGCCGTCCTGCTCGCGACCGGCGGCGTCGGCGGCCTCTACGAGACGACCACCAACCCGACCGTCGCGACCGCCGACGGCTGGGCGCTCGCCCTGCGCGCCGGGGCCGCGCTCGCCGACGTCGAGTTCGTGCAGTTCCACCCGACGGCGCTGTACACCGGGTCCGCCTCGCGAGGCCGTGCGCCGCTCGTCACCGAGGCCCTGCGCGGTGAAGGTGCGGTGCTGCGCGACACCACCTGGGCGCCCGTGACCGCCGGCGTCCACCCGCTCGGCGACCTCGCCCCCCGTGACGTCGTCGCCTCGGCGATCACTCGGCGGATCGGGGACCTCGGCGCCGAGCACGTCTGGCTCGACGCCACCGGCATCCCCGACGTCGCCGCCCGCTTCCCGACGGTCGCCGCCGCGTGCGCCGCGATCGGCGTCGACCTCGCCCGCGACCCCGTTCCGGTCCGCCCCGCCGCGCACTACTCCTGCGGCGGCGTCGTCACCGACAGCCGCGGGCGCACCGCGGTCCCGGGTCTCTGGGCCGCCGGCGAGGTCGCCCGCACCGGGCTGCACGGCGCCAACCGCCTCGCCTCGAACAGCCTCCTCGAGGGCCTGGTGATGGGCCGCCAGGTCGCCGAGGACGTCGCCGCCACCCTGGCCGGGCCGCGGCGTCTCGCGGATCCGGTGGCCCCGGACGCGGCGCCGACGGACGTCGCCGACCGCGCCCTCCTGCAGGCGGCCATGACCCGCGGCGCGGCGATCGGACGCGACGCCGCCGGGCTCGCCGCCGCCTCCGACGCCGTCGAGGCCGCGAGCACCGAGCGGGTCGTGACCACGCGCGCCGACGTCGAGGACGCCGCGCTGACCCTGGCCGCGCACGCCCTGCTGGCGGCCGCCGGCTCGCGTACCGAGACCCGCGGCTGCCACGTCCGCACCGACCACCCCGCCACCGACGACCACTGGCAGCGCGCGTCGGCGACGGTGGTCCTGAGGGGCGAGCGCCTGCACGTCGGCACCACCGACGCCCGCCGCGGAGGTGTCGCATGACCGCCTCGCTCGCGCTGCCGGCGAGCCTCGACCCGGCCGAGGTCGATGCCGTCGTCACCCGCGCCCTCGACGAGGACCTGCGCGACGGACCGGACGCCACCACCGCGGCGTGCGTGCCGGAGGGCACGGTCGCGACGGGGGAGTTCCGCACCCGCCCCGCCGGGACGCTCGCCGGGCTCGGTGTCGCCGTCCGCGTGCTGGAGCGGGTGTGCGGGCCGGACCTCGAGGTGCTGCAGGCCCGCACCGACGGCGACCGCCTCGCGCCCGGCGAGGTCGCCCTCGCCGTCCGGGCGCCCCTGCGGACGCTGCTGATCGCGGAGCGGACCGCGCTCAACCTGCTGGGCCAGCTCTCCGGGGTCGCGACGGTCACGTCGGCATGGGTCGACGCCGTCGCCGGCACCCGCGCCCGCATCCGCGACACCCGCAAGACCGTCCCCGGGTTGCGCGCGCTGCAGAAGTACGCGGTGCGCTGCGGCGGCGGGGTGAACCACCGGATGTCGCTGGGCGACGCGATCCTGATCAAGGACAACCACGTCGCCGCGGCCGGCTCGGTGACCGCGGCCCTCGCCGCCGCACGGGCCCACGCCCCGGATCTGCCGTGCGAGGTCGAGGTCGACTCGTTCGCCCAGCTCGACGAGGTGCTGGAGCTGTCGGTCGAGCTCGTCCTGCTCGACAACTTCACCCCGGACCAGGCGGCCGAGGCGGTCGTGCGTCGCGACGCCCGCGCGCCCGGCATCGGACTCGAGGTCTCCGGCGGCCTGACGATCGACACGGCCGCCGCCCACGCCGCGGCCGGCGTCGACTTCCTCGCCGTCGGCGCCCTCACCCACTCCGCCCCGGTCCTCGACCTCGGCCTCGACCTCCGCACGTGAGTGCTTTCAGGGCCGATAGGCCCGGAAAGTACTCACGAGCGGTGGTGGTGGGCGGCGGTATCGCCGGGATGTCGGTGGCCGCGGAGCTCGCGCGCGGCGGGCCGGTGGTGCTGGTCGAGGGTGAGGACGAGCTCGCCAAGCACACCACCGGGCGCTCGGCGGCGAGCTACATCCCCGGCCACGGCCGCCCGCCCGCCCGCGCGCTCGTCGCCGCCTCGCGGGACCGGTTCGACGCGCTCGCCGACGAGGCCGGGCACCCGTTCCTGCGTCCGCGCCCGGTCCTGCACCTCGCCCACGACGCCGACGAGGAGCGGGTGCTGCGCGACGACATCCTGCCTCTCGACGCCGTCGACCCTCTGACCCCCGACGAGGCGGTCGCCCGCTGGCCCGCCCTGCGCCGCGACGTCCTGCGCGCCGCCGCGGTCGTCGAGGACGCCCAGGACGCCGACCCGATCGGCCTGCACCAGCACTACCGCCGCACCCTGCGCGCCCGCGGCGGGGAGATCCGGACCGGCGCCCCGGTCACGGCACTCGACCGCACGACCGGCGGGTGGCGTCTCGGGATCGGAACCGACCACCTCGACACCGACACGGTCGTCCTCGCCGCCGGGGCCTGGACCGACCGCCTGCTCGCCCTCGCCGGCGCCGACCCGGTGGGCCTGCGCCCGTTGCGCCGCACCATCGCGATCGTGCGGGTGCCGGCGGGCGCGCCGGTGCGGCGCGACGACCCGTTCGCCGTCTCCGCCGGCGAGCGCTGGTACGCCAAGCCCGAGGGCGAGCACCTGCTCGTCTCCCCGTCCGAGGAGACCCCGGCCGAGCCGGGCGACCCCCGGCCCGACGAGCTCGACGTCGCCCGCGCGCTCGAGAGCGTCAACGCCGTCACCACCCTGGGCCTGCGCTCGGTCGCGACGAGCTGGACGGGCCTGCGCACCTTCGCTCCCGACCGCGCCCTGGTCGTCGGCGACCGCCCCGAGCACCCCGGCCTGCACCTCTTCGCGGGCCAGGGCGGCTCGGGGATCGAGACCGCGCCGGCCGCCGCCGCGCTCGCCGCTGCCGTGATCCGTGGCGACGCGCCGCCCGCCGACGTCCTGGCCGCCTTCACGGCCGAGGGGACGACGCTCGACGCCGTCCTCGCCACCCGCCTCGGGACATCCTCGGCCCCCCGCTAGCCTCCCCCGTATGGGGGACACTCCGCGGGTGCGGCGCGTGATCGCCGGGCTTCTCGTCGGGCTCGCGCTCGCCGTCGCCGGGTGCTCGACGGGTGAGGACGTCGCACCCCCGACGGCGACGGGTCCGTCCACCCCGAGCGACCCCGCCCGCGGTGTCCGCGCGCCCCTGCCCCCGGAGGGCTCGCGCGAGGGACCCCGCATCTGCGGGAAGACCGAGTCGGTGCCCGTGGCGGGCGGGCGCTACGAGGTCCAGAACAACGCCTGGGGCGCGAGCACGCCGCAGTGCACCACCGCGTTCGACACCGGGTTCAGCGTCGAGGCGACCCACGCCAAGGACTCCGGGCCCGCCGCCTACCCGTCGATCGTCGTCGGCTGCAACTACGGCACCTGCACGCGCGACTCGCCGTACCCGCTGCCGCTGCGCGAGATGGGCGACGTGCGCTCGAGCTGGGCGGTGACCGTGCCCGACGAGGGCGACTTCAACGTGGCCTACGACGTGTGGCTCGACCCGACCCCGCGCCGCGACGGCGCCAACACCGGCGCCGAGCTGATGATCTGGCTCGACCGCACCGACCGCGTGCAGCCGATCGGCTCGGAGCGGGCGACCGTCGAGATCGCCGGCGCCCGGTGGGAGGTCTGGACCGGCGAGAACCACGGCACCCCGGTGATCTCCTACGTCCGCGAGCGGTCGACCGACACGGTCGTCGACCTCCCGATCAGCGACTTCGTCACCGACGCCACCCGCCGCGGCGTCGTCGAACCGACGTGGTTCCTCACCAACATCCAGGCCGGCTTCGAGCCCTGGATCGGCGGCGAAGGCCTGACCACCGACGCCTTCTCCCTCACCCGGAACGGGATCTGATCGTCCCGAACGAGGGAGATGACCTGCCGTCACCCACACGACGAACGTACGTTTCACCGCGACGAACGGTCGAGTAGCGAGGACGGCAACGGATGAACGGTCGACGTCGGTCGATGAGTGGGCTGGTCGTGGCGATCTTCGCCGCTCTCGCCATGCTGGTGGGCGTCAGTCCGGCGCTGGCGACGGCGGCACCCGACGCGCCTCGCGTCGAAGGCAAACGAGTCTGCGGGAAGACCGAGTCGACGCCGGTCGAGGGCGGTCGCTACGAGGTCCAGAACAACGTCTGGGGCGCCGACACCCCGCAGTGCGTCACGGCCTTCGACACCGGGTTCGTCGTCGACCCCGCCGACCACCACAAGGAGAACGAGCCCGCCGCGTACCCGTCCATCGTCTGGGGCTGCAACTACGGCAACTGCACCAAGGACACCCCGTTCCCGAAGAAGATCACCGAGCTCGGCGGCATGCGCTCGTCGTGGACGGTCGAGGTGCCGCCGACCGGCGACTACAACGTCGCGTACGACCTGTGGCTGGACCCGACGCCGCGGCGCACCGGCCGCCCGACCGGCCTGGAGCTGATGATCTGGCTGAAGAACACCCCGCGCGTGCAGCCGATCGGCGAGAAGACGGGCGAGGTCACGATCGGCGGCACCACGTGGGACGTCTGGCTCGGCCGGATCGACCTGCCGACCATCAGCTACGTCCGCCAGGAGCAGACGCTCGAGGTGAAGGATCTGCCGCTCGACGCGTTCGTCGCGGACGCCCAGCAGCGCGGCGTCGCGAAGCCGGAGTGGTACATGACGAGCGTGCAGGCCGGCTTCGAACCCTGGATCGGCGGCCGGGGCCTGGCGACGCGGTCGTTCTCCGCGACCCTGCCCGCGCCCCTGCCCTAGATCAGGATTCTCCGGCGCGCTCCCGCAGCGCGTCGATGAGTCGGCGGTCCCGCTTCGTCGGACGGCCCGCGCCCCGGTCGCGCACCGCGACCGGGGCCGGTCGCTCCTCCGGCGGCGGGGCCGGCGGGGTGTGGTCGACGTAGCAGGTGACGGCGACGGGCGCCCCGACCCGCTTGGAGATGATCTTCGTGACCTCGACGGTCCGCGCGATCTCGTAGACCCGCGTGCGCACCGTGTCGCCCGGTTTCACCGGCGTCGCGGGTTTGGCCGGGGTGTCGTTGACGCGGACGTGCCCGCCACGGCAGGCGTCGGCGGCGTCGGCGCGGGTCTTGGTCAGCCGCACCGCCCACAACCAGCGGTCGACGCGCACCGATCCCTTGTCCGAGTCCATCGCCGACCAGTGTGCCGTCCTCCGCGACGGGATAAGACTCCTGCGTGGACCACGGCATCATGATGTTCCCGACCGACTACGCGATCGACCCGGCCGACCTGGCCAAGGAGGTGGAGGACCGGGGGTTCGACTCGCTCTGGTTCCCGGAGCACAGCCACATCCCGACGAAGCGGGAGTCGCCCTACCCCGGGGGCGGTGACCTGCCGCCGATGTACCTCCACACCTACGACCCGTTCGTCGCGCTCACCGCCGCGGCGGCCGCGACGACGACGCTGAAGGTCGCCACGGGCATCTGCCTGGTCATCCAGCGCGATCCGATCCACACCGCCAAGGAGGTCGCGAGCCTCGACCGCCTCTCGGGCGGACGGTTCCTCTTCGGGGTCGGCGGCGGGTGGAACCGCGAGGAGATGGCCGACCACGGCACCGACCCGAAGACCCGCATGCGCAAGATGGCCGAGCAGATCAAGGCCATGAAGGAGCTGTGGACGAAGGACGAGGCCGAGTTCCACGGCGAGTTCGTCGACTTCGACGCGAGCTGGGCCTGGCCCAAGCCGATCCAGCAGCCGCACCCGCCCGTCTACGTCGGCGGCATGGGCCCGAGCACCGAGGACCGCATCCTCGACTTCGGCGACGCCTGGTTGCCGCAGCGGGTCGGTCGGAGGAACATCGGCGAGTTCGAGCAGCGCGTCAACGCCCTGCAGCAGCGGGCCGCCGACGCCGGCCGCGGCCCGATCCCGATGTCGCTCTTCGGCGCCGGCTCCTCGCCGGAGGCCCTCGACGGCTATCGTCGTATCGGGCTCGAGCGTGCGATCCACGGGGTCGGCTCCGCCGACCGCGACACCGTGCGCAAGGAGCTCGACGAGCTCGCGAAGGTGATGAACTAGGGCGTGCCCACTCTCGGGGTCGACGACGCGCGCCGCCGGTTCGCCGCGGCGCGCGTCGCGCAGTTGGCGTCGGTCTCGGCGGACGGGCAGCCGCACCTCGTGCCCGTGGTGTTCGCGGTCGACGGCGACACGGTCCTCATGGCCGTCGACCAGAAGCCCAAGCGCCATCGCGCGCTCAAGCGCCTGCGCAACATCGACGACAACCCGGCCGTGTCGCTGCTCGTCGACCGCTACGACGAGGACTGGACCGGCCTCTGGTGGGTCCGCGCCGACGGCGTCGCGACCGTCTCCGACGCCGACGACGACATCGCGCGGGCCCGCGCGGCGCTGGGGGTGCGCTACCCCCAGCACCGCTCAGAGCCCCCGGACGGCCCGGCGTTCACCGTCGAGGTCACCCGCTGGACGGGGTGGTCGGCGTCGTAGCTACTTCCCGACGCGCAGGTGCTCGACGAACCAGTCGCGCGCGGCGGCCGAGCTGACCTCGAAGCCCGGGCCCGTGTAGGCGTCGAAGTGCCCGTTCGGGGCGATGACCAGCTTCTTCGGGTGCGCGGCGTGCTCGAACGCGGCCGTCGCGACCTCGGAGGCGACGAGCCGGTCGCGCTGGGCGACGACCATCAGCAGCGGTGTCGGCGCGATGAGCGGGAGGTACACGCCCGCCTCGTAGCCCTGGAAGAGCTCGATCGAGCGCAGCGTCACCTGGTTCTCCCACGCGGGCGCGCGCTCGCCCTTCGTGCGGGTGAAGAACTCGTAGGAGTCGGCGGTCGGCAGGGCCGCCGGTGCGGTCGGGTCCTCGGTGACGACCGGGATCATCCCCGGCGCCCCGCCCCGGGCCCGCTCGAGGCGGTCGGCGGCGAGCATCTCCCACATCGGGTCCCACTGGTCGATGCGCACGAGGGACTCGAACGACTTCCGGCCCGAGACGAGGGGAGCCTGGCCGCAGACCGCCTTCACGCGCCGGTCGATGGCGCCGACCACGTAGGCGTGCGCGCCGGAATAGCTCGAGCCCCAGACACCGATCCGGTCGGCGTCGACGTCGGCGCGGCCCTGCGCGTAGGTGATCGCGTGCTGGTAGTCGCGCACCTGCTCCCAGGGGTCGATCTCCTGGCGGGGCTTGCCCGGCGCGGCGTCCGAGGCGCCGAGCCCGCGGTTGTCGTAGACCACGGCCGCCAGGCCGGCGCGGGTGAACACCTCGGCGTAGTCGTCGAGGTACTGCTCCTTGACCGCCGAGAAGCCGTGGGCCATGACCACACAGGGGTGCCCGCCGTTCGCGTCACCGTCGGGCGTGTAGAACCACCCGCGCAGCGTCGCGCCCTCGGCGTCGAAAGAGATGTTCTCGCGCATCGTCGCGCTCCCGTCGTCGTGGAATCCGACGACGCCCGAGCCTGGCCGACCTCGCGCGTCCGCGGGGTAACGGTCCGGGAACGACGGTCAGCGGGCGGCCAGGTCGATCCGGCACTCGGCGGAGCCGGGTCCGGCCGGTTGGACGGCGACGACCTCGAAGGCCCCGGTGAGCGAGACCCCGTCGTCGACGCGGACGTGCGCCGCGTCGGCACCCTCGACGGTGAGCCGCGTCGGCATCGGCGTGCCGTCGGCGCCGGGGCAGCTGTAGGTGCGCAGGACGACGGTCGCCGGCTGCGCGGCCGGGTCGCCGCCGCGGATCGCGGCCCGGTCGATCTGGACGCCGAGCCGGACGTGCCCGGCCGCGAGCTGGTCGCCGCGGAACGAGACGCGGTAGGAGACCAGGGAGGCCACGAGCCCGCTCGCCTCGACGTCGGTGCGCACGGTCCGGTCGATCTGCTTGGCGAACAGCCCACCCATGACGCCGGTGAGCGCCAGGCCGAGCAGCAGCACGATCACGATCACCACCGCCACGACGATCCCGAGGACCAGCTGGGACCGGGACGTGCGCTCCTGCGTCGCCATGGCGGGTCCCCCGGGTGGTCGGCGATCGGTGGTGTCAGCTGCACGATCGGAGCAGCGCCCCGGGGTGTTAGCCAGTCGGTGGCCCGAGGTCGCCGTCCTCGCGCCGCGCCTCGCCGTGCACCTGCGCCGGCTGCCCTGGTCGTCCCCGCCGCCCCAGCGCTGCTCACCAACCGCGCTCGCGCCACTCCCCGAGCTTGGGGCGCTCGGTGCCCAGGGTCGTGTCGTCGCCGTGGCCGGGGTAGACGTGCGTGTCGTCGCCCAGCTGCCCGAACACCTTCGCCTCGAGGTCGTCCATCAGCGACTTGAAGTCGTCGGGCGTTGTTGTCCGCCCAGGGCCGCCGGGGAACAGCGAGTCGCCGGTGAAGAGGTGGCCCGAGCCCGCGGGGTCGCGGTAGAGCAGCGCGATCGAGCCGGGGGTGTGGCCGTCGAGGTGGATGATCTCGACCCGCGAGCCGCCGAACTCGACCGTGTCGCCGTCGCCGACGGTGCGGTCGGGCGCCACCGGGAGCTCGGGGGCGTCCTGCTCTCCGGCGTAGGTGGTGGGGGAGAGGGCCTTCACGGCGTCCTCGAGGGACTGCACGTGGTCCCAGTGCATGTGCGTGGTCGCCAGCCGCTTCACCTTGCCGCGGTCGGCGACGGTGTCGACGGTGTCGAGGAGACGGTCGGTCTCGTTGGCGGCGTCGATGAGCAGCGTCTCGCCGGAGCCGCGGTCGACCAGCAGGTAGGCGTTGTTGTCCATCGGCCCGACCGACACCTTGGTGATCGAGACGTCCTGGAGGTCGCGCCGCGCGGCGGGGCCGCCGGGCTCGACGTGGCCGGTGTAGTCGTCGAGGAGGTCCACGGACACGAGCCTAGCTGTACTCGGCCGTCACGTTGGTGACAGGCGGGTGATCGGGGCTCGGCCGCGGCAGGCGGTGTGGGGGCGTCGGGTGTTGTAGTACTCGATCCAGTCGTCGAGGGCCAGGGTGCGATCCTGGTTGCTG
>NZ_JBXUHE010000050.1:0-40155 GCF_057180585.1 Actinomycetospora sp. 2LY8.5 | reverse complement strand
CCTCGCCCGCGCCTGGCTACGCGTCCTCTGGCGCTGCTGGACCAACCACGACACCTACCGGCCCGACCTCCACCGAGGGCTGCAACAACAGCTCGCAGCAGCGGCGGCTTGACACAGGGCTCTCAGCGCACCTGGCGGCGCCGGACCACGGCGACCACGGCCACCACCGCGCCGATGAGCGCGAGGGCACCGGCGGCGAGGCCGACGCGCAGGCCGCTGTCCGACCCGCTCGACTCGTCCGCGCCGCTCGCGTCCGGCGTGCCCTGGGCGGACGACGCGCCCTGGTCGACCATCACGGCGTCCACCGCCTGGCGCGTGCGCCCGACGGCGACGTCATCGAGCGTCAGCTGCGCGGGGTCGGAGAGGTCCTGGGAGCGGTAGAGCCCGACCTTCATGTAGTCGCCGTCGTCGTAGAGCGTGCCGTCGGGCGGGTGGAAGGCCGTGACCGTGCGGCGCCCGGCGCTCCAGACATCGACGGTGCCCTTCTCCGGGTCCCGCGAGAAGACGATGCGCACGATGATGTCGATCGGGTCGCCGGGGCTGATCGGGGCGATCGACTGCTGGTAGGCCTGGTTCCGGTCGTCGTCGCCACCCGTGATCATCAGCTGGCCGTCCTGCACGGCGATCGCCACGGGCGGCGAGCCCTCGTCGCCGTAGTGGTGCCACTGCATGATGATCTGGAAGCGCTGGGCGTCGACGGGGAAGTCGTCGGCGAGCTGACCGCGGTAGCCGTAGTAGTAGACGTCGCCCTCGCGGCCGTCGGGCACGCGCGGCAGGAGCTCGCTGCGCTGGTCGCCGCCGTCGAGCGAGAACTCCAGCGCCTGACCGTGGCCCGACGGGGAGGCCACCTCGCGGGGTGCACCGTCCTGCTCGTTGTAGTCGTTGCGGCGGAACGAGCTGAGCATGTCGCCGCAGGTGTCGGCGCGCCAGACCAACCCGTCACCCCCGGGCGGCGTCGGCGAGGACGCGAGCGCCGGGCCGGGGGCGAGGAGCCCGACCAGGACCGCGACGATCCCCGCAGCCACCGCGGCGACCAGGCGCCGGACCCGGGGCCGGCGCGGCCGCGCCGTGCGTGCACCGTCGGTCGTGGTCACACCGCTCCTGGCTGTCGAGGACGTCGGACGACCGCGAGGGGCGCCCTCTCCGGGGTGGGGCACCGCACCTCCCGGCGGGATCGAGCGTACCTGGACCGGGTGAAGAGCCCGTCGGCTCGCAGTCGGCGTCAGTCCTCGTCCCGGCGGGGCCCGCGCAGCACACGCAGCGGCTCGGCCCGGCTCGCGTGGCGCCCGTACGACGGTGGGTGACCGTTCGCCGGCCCGTGCCCGTGGGTGCGGCCGTGCCCGTTCGGGTGCCCGTTCGGGTGCCCGTTCGGCGCGGGAGGCGCCGCCGGTGCCGTGTAGAGCCGCTCGGTCATGGCGACCGCCCACTCCGGGGCCGTCTCGCGTCCCGCGCCCGAGGGGATGAGGACGGTCGGGGCGTCGTCCAGGGCGGCCTGGCGCGAGGGGATGGCCTCGGTCGGGCGCCCGGTCATCGGGTCGACGGGCACGTCGGCGGCGGCCGCCACCACGACGGTCTCCGGCGCCGGCTCCGGGGTCGCCGCGTCGGCGCCCGAGCTCTTCTTCGGCCGCTTGATCACCGAGCGCACGCCGGCGTACAGCTCGCGGCTCACCGAGGGCGACAAGATCCGCAGCAGGCCGAGGTAGATGCCCGCGAAGACGAGGACGTCGACGATCAGCAGCCCGATGCCGATGACGATCGGGCGGGTGTCGGAGTGGAAGAACTCGTTCTCGAGCACGAACGTCGCGACCAGGGCGGCGACGCCGGCGACGAGCACCGGGACGAGCACGCGCAGCGCGTCGCGCACGCGCACACCCGCCACGCGCATCCCGATCCCGACGGCCAGCGAGCCCGCGGCCAGCGCCTCGGCCGAGGCGGCCATGCCGACGCCGAGGAGCCCGAGCGTCGGCAGGAGGGCGAACAGCGCGACGACCGTGACGACGAGGCTGGTCGCGGTGATCCAGTTGAGCAGGCGGCTCCGGCCGGTGCCCTTGATGGCCTCCTTGCCGATGGAGCCGAGCGCCATGCCCGGGCCGTAGCCGGCCATCCCCATGAGCACGAGGCCCGCCCCGCGCCATTCCTCGCCGAGCGCCACGACGACCAGCGGCTCGCCGATCGCGACCAGCAGGGCGCCCGCGGGCAGCGCGGTCACCCACAGTGCCGTCATGGCGCGCAGGAAGCCCCGGCGCAGGCGCCCGGCGTCCTTGGCGATGCGCGAGAACGCCGGGAACAGCACGTAGGACGCGATCTGGATGATCGCCGTGCCGGGCAGGGCCGCGATGCGCCGCCCGTAGCGGTACATGCCGAGCGGGCCCTCACCGAGGAAGCGGCCGGTGAGGCCGGCCTCCATGAACTCCCGGCCCTTCTGCGCGAACTCGCTCGCGATGAGCGGGAACGCGAACCGCGCCATCTCGCGCCAGAGCGTGAAGCTGAACGTCCCGCGGCCCGGCCACCAGCCGGCGAGCCACCAGGTCAGCACCAGGGTGACGACCTGCGAGGCGTAGAGCGCGATGACCAGGCCCCACACCCCGAAGCCGAGCGCCGAGAGCGCGATCGCGGTGCCGGCGAAGGCGATCGCGGTCGACGGGTTGACGATCATGCGGCGCTTGAAGTTGAAGCGCCGCTGCATCAGCCCGTCGGGCACGTTGGTGAGCGCGTGGATCGTCAGGACCGCGGCGGTGGCGGCGCACACCGCGCCCGCCACGTCGCCGCCGAAGAACGCGCCGATGAGCGGCGAGACCGCGAACGCGAGGCCCGACATCAGGATGCCGTTGACCAGCGTCACCCAGAACACGGTGTCCGCCGCGTCCTCGAGGTCCTTCTCGCGCTGGATGAGCGCGGCGCGCAGGCCGCCCTCGGAGAAGGTGACGAGGAAGTTCGTGAGGATCGAGCCCGCCGTGAAGGCACCGACCTCGGCCGGGCTGAGCAGCCGAGCGACCGCCAGCGTCTGGATCAGCGAGATCGTCTGCGTGACGACGAGGACGATCGCGGAGATCTTCGCGCCGCGCTGGAGGGTCTTGCCGAGCTTGTCGATCGAGGGCTGCGCGGTCGCCTCGGCCGTCGTGTCCTTCGCGACGGCCGAGGTCGGCGCCGGTTCTCCTGGCGGTGCGGGCCCGCTCATGCGGTGAGCGGGACGGTCACTTCTCCGGAGCCGGGCCTCGGGTGTGAGCGCCGGACAGGGGACACCTCGCCCGGACGGGCAGCCGGTCGCCGAACGTGCCGGCGCGGGGAGCGAGGCATGGCTCCCAGCGTATCGGAGCGGCGGCGTAGCGCTGTCGGCGGTGCGGGCGCGTGACCACGCCGGACCCGCCCCTGAGAAGGGCCGACGGGTCGGCTGCGTTCAGCGGCGCAGCGTCTCGCTCGGTGAACACCCGTACACGTGACGATACTCGGCCGAGAAGCGCCCACCGTGGGCGAAACCCCAGCGTGTCGCGATGGCCGCGACCGTGTCGCCGTCCCTCGGGTCGGCCGCCCGCAGCTCACCGTGGGCCCGGTCGAGACGCACCCGGCGCAGGTGACCGAGCGGGGTGGTCTCGCGGTAGCGCGCGAACGCGTGCTGCAGGCCGCGGGCCCCGATGCGCGCGGCGGTCGCGATGTCGTCGAGCCCGATCGCCTCGTGGGCGTGCGCCTCGATGTACGCCGCGGCCCGGCGGACGGTGGCGGGCTCGGCGCGGCCGGGACCGGGCCGGGTGGGGTCCTCGGCGGCCTCGAGCGCCGAGTTGGGGAAGGTCAGCAGCACCGTCGTGGCGACATGGCGCAGCGCCTCGGCGCGGACCAGCGGCGTGGACAGCGCCTCCGGGTTGTCGAGGGTGTCGCGACCGAGATGGCTCATCGACTGCACGAGGTAGCGCTCGCGGGCGGCGTCGACGGCGTGCATGGAGCCGAACCGGACCGCCGACGGCTCCAGCCCCGAGAGCTCCGCGCCCACCCGCGCCACGGCGTCGGCGTCGATCGCCTGGCCGATGACGTCGATGTCGTCGTCCCAGTCGCAGGCGAAGCGCTCCCAGTGCGGGACCAGGCGCAGCCCCGTGGCCTGCTCCTCGCCGCAGGTGGACCGCACCCGCCCCGCGATGGGCAGCACCACCGTCACCCGGTCGACCGGGGCGCACAGGACGTCCATCCCCACGCTGTACCGGACCCGGTCGAGGCCGAACTCGCCGCGCGGGGCCGTCACGGACCGGGACGCGATGGTCAGCCGGGCCTCGCGCCGGGGCACGGCGAACCGCGGTTCCTGGTCGCCGTAGACCGAGCGCAGCAGCTCCACGGCCGCGTCGGTGTCGGTGGCCGTCAGCAGCCGTCGCGTCACCGGCCCGCCGTCGATGGCCTCGACACCGTCGACGTCCGGCTCCTCTGGGTGCACGTGTCCCCCCGGCACCTCATGGGCGATCCGGCGGTGGGGGCCGGTGGCCACCGTGCCGGCCGCCCGTCCCTCGTCCCCCCGGTCACGGGCGGGCCTCAACCGATCCCGCCGAGGGTACGCCGAGCGATGAATCTGTCCGCAAGGCGATACCGCGAGCGTGCTCCGCCGCCAGGATTCGAACCTGGATCATCGGAACCAAAATCCGAGGTGTTGCCCTTACACCACGGCGGATGGGTCGCCCTCGGGCGACGCTGACCATCGTGACACGTGGCACCGCGCTCCCGGCGTCCGCCGTGGGCGAGGTCGCTGCTCAGCGCCCCGCGTGCTCTCGCCGCCCGCTGTCGGCGCGCGGCGGGGTCCGGCCCACCGAGCGGGTGGCGACGAGCAGCAGCACGACGCCGAGGAGCAGCGCGCCCGCCACCCACGTGATCGCGTCGATGTCGCGCCCGGCGGCGCCACCCGCGGGCGCCGCGGCGTCCTCCGCGACCGGGTCGGTGCCGGGCGTCCCGGAGCCCATGCCCGTCGGTGCGACCGAGGCCATCGTGGGACCGACCCGCAGGTCGTCGACCCACAGGCGGCCGCCCTCCTCGATGGCGGTGGCCCGGTAGAGCCCGAGCTTGAGGTAGTTGCCCTGGTCGAGCATCGTGCCGTTCGGCGGGCTGTAGCCGTCGAGGACGTGGCGGCCGTCGCGCCAGACGTCGACGCTGCTGCGTCCGGGGTCCTGGGAGAACGCGACGCGCATCGACACGTCGAGGCGGTCGCCACCCCGGACGGGCCCGAGGTCCTGGAGGTTCTCACCCTCGGAGGCGAGCATCAGCCGGCCCTGCCGGACCTCGAGGGCGATCGGCGGGGAGCCCGAGTCACCGGTGTGGTGCCACTGCAGGACGACCTGCCAGTCCTGGGTGTCGGTCGGGAAGTCGCGGGCCAGCCCGGCGCGGTAGGTGTAGTACCAGACCTGGCCCTCGTACTGGTCCGGCACGCGCGGCTCGACCTCGGAGCGCTGGTCGCCGCCGTCGAGGCGGAACTCGAGCGCCTGGCGGCCCGGCGAGGTCGGCGACGGGACCGCGCGCGGGGCGCCGTCCTGCTCGTTGTAGCCGTTGCGGTCGAAGACGCCGAGCAGGTCGCCGGAGGCGGGGAGCTCGAAGACCGGCCGGTCGTTCGCGGGCGGTGGTGCCGCGGCCGCCACGGGCGACGACCCGAGCACGGCGGGAAGGACGGCGGGCAGGACGGCGAGGAGAGCCGTGAGGAGAGCGATGAGCCTGGCGGACACGCGACCGGTGCGGCGGCGCGGCGCCGGCCCGGGGGCAGGCCCGGGATCGGCGTCGTGGGGCATCGGGGGCGGCTCCTCGCGTCGGGCGGAACGTCGGTCTCCCCGGACATTCCCGGCGGATCGTCGGTCCTCCGGCACGATACCGAGCGTCCGGACGGGCTCCCCGGGGCCTCCGTCCGGATGTCGATCCCCCGGCCGGGTCGTCCGCGTCAGCTCGCGGTGACCGCGACGGGTGCGGTGCGTGCGTTCGGGGCACCCTGCCGCCGCCCGGCCGGCGGCGGGGGTGGGGCAGGATGACCTCCACGGTGGCCGGCGGTAGCGGTGCCGGGGTTCTCGACCGTGGGTGTGACCCGCACGGTCCAATCCCCGACGGGCATCGCGTGACCGTGGGGAGAGACCGATCGTTGATCCTCGTGGCATCCCGGTGCGGAGCGCGCTCGGGTCGACCCGATCGAAATCGGGTGCGGCGGCGACGCAACCTCACCGTGACCCCGGGCGTCTCACGTCGAGCGGAAAGGTGTCCATGGCCGACGAGGTGCTGCGGATGGGTCCTCCCGACCGCACGACCCACGACGGGGGCGACGTGACGAACGGACAAGCCAGGATCTCGGAGCAGGCCGGGCTGTCGCAGGAGGACGTGCCGGGCCGGATGCCGGGCCCTGCCGAGCGGGGCGCGAGCCGGTACGAGGGCCCCCCGGGCCTGTCGGGCATCGGGCCGGCCCCGGTGGAGCCGTCACCGGTGGTGCCGAACGGCACGAGCGGGACACCGACCGGTGACGACGGAGTGTTCGTCGAGCCCGCGCCGACCGCGCCCGGGTTCGTCCGCATCTGGGAGGACGAGGGCCCGGAGCAGCCGGGCAGCGTCGCCGTGGCCACGAGCTGGCAGCTGAAGTTCGCGCTCGCGGTGGCCCTGTCCGACCTCGCCACGCTCGCGGTCTGCGTCGTGCTGGGCGCCTGGATCGGGTTCGGCGAGGGCGTCGGCCCGCAGAGCTCCGACCCGTGGGCCCTCGGTGGCGCGGCCGCGGTCCTGGTGACGCTGGCGATCGTCGCCTGCCGCGCCTGGGACCCCCGCACGCTCGGCCAGGGTTCCGAGGAGTGGAGCCGGCTGATCCGCGCCTTCGTCTCGGCGGCGATCGTGCTGGGGCTCGCCGGCCTCGCGATCGAGCGCCTGGGGGTGCGTCCGTGGGTGTTCGGCGTGCTGCCCGTCGCCGGGCTCGCCGCGATGGCCGGCCGCTACATGCTGCGCCGCTGGCTGCACCAGGCCCGCAAGCGCGGCCGCGGCATGCTGCCGGTGCTCGCCGTGGGCACCGAGCAGGCCGTGCGCGACCTCGTCGAGCGCACCCGCCGCGTGCCGCACATGGGCTGGGTCGTCATCGCGGCCTGCACCCCGACCGGCCTCGGTGAGGAGGGGCAGGGCCACGTGGCCGGTGTCCCGGTCATCGGCGACCTCGACGACCTCTCCTCCAGCGTGGGCAGCGGGCGTTACGGCGTCGTCGCCGTCGCCCCGACGCCGGGCTGGAGCCCGAAGCGCCTGCACCGCCTCGCGTGGGACCTCGAGGGCACCGGCTCCGAGCTGGTCGTCGACCCGGGCCTCATGGAGGTCGCCGGCCCGCGCCTGCACGTCGCGCCCGTCGACGGCCTGCCGCTGCTGCGCCTCACCGAGCCGCGCCTGTCCGGCGTGCCGCGCGTGTTCAAGCTGATGTTCGACCGAGTCACCACCGCGGCCCTGCTGCTCCTGCTGCTGCCGGTGTTCGCGGTCATCGCGGTGATCGTCAAGCTCGACGGCGGCCCGGTGTTCTACCGCCAGACCCGCGTCGGGCAGCGCGGCAAGACCTTCCGGATGATCAAGTTCCGGTCGATGGTCCCGGACGCGGACAAGCTGCGCGACGACCTGCTCGCCGGCACGAACGACGGCTCCGGGCCGCTGTTCAAGCTGCGCAAGGACCCCCGCGTCACGCGGATCGGCCACCTGCTGCGCCGCTACTCGCTCGACGAGCTGCCGCAGCTGCTCAACGTCCTCGGCGGCTCGATGTCCCTGGTCGGGCCGCGTCCGCCGCTGCCCGGCGAGATCGACGCCTACACCGACGCGGCCAAGCGCAAGTTCCTCGTCCGCCCCGGGATGACCGGGCTCTGGCAGGTCAGCGGCCGCTCGGACCTCTCGTGGGAGGAGTCGGTCCGGCTGGACCTGCGCTACGTGGAGAACTGGTCGCCGGCCATGGACCTGGTGATCATGTGGAAGACGGTCTCCGCGGTGTTCCGCGGCGACGGTGCCTACTGAGACGGAAGCCTTGGACAATCCAGACAACAAGATTCTCTGTCGACTCTGCGGCTCGGCCGACCTGGCCGGCTTCGTCGACCTCGGCGCGACGCCGCCCTGTGAACTGTTCCTCACCGCGGAGGCCCTCGAGGCGCCCGAGCCGACGTTCCCGCTCCACCCGCGGGTCTGTCGCTCGTGCCTGCTCGTGCAGCTGCCGCCGCTGATCGACCCGGACGAGACGTTCACGGAGTACGCGTACTTCTCGTCGTTCTCGACGTCGTGGGTCGACCACGCGCGGCGGTTCGTCACCGCCGCCACCGAGCGCGCCGGGCTGGGACCCGACTCGCTGGTGGTCGAGGCGGCGAGCAACGACGGCTACCTGCTCCAGCACGTCGTCGCCGACGGGATGCGGGCAGTCGGCGTCGAGCCGAGCGCCAACGTCGGCGCGGCCGCGCGGGAGAAGGGCGTGCCGACGGTGACGGCGTTCCTGTCCCCGGAGACCGGGGCGGCGGTCCGCGAGGAGCACGGCCCAGCCGCGCTCGTCGTGGCCAACAACGTCTACGCGCACATCCCCGACGTGGTGGGCTTCACCCAGGGCCTGCGCGCGATGGTGGCCGACGACGGTTGGGTGTCGATCGAGGTGCAGCACCTGCTGACGTTGATGCGCCACCGCCAGTTCGACACGATCTACCACGAGCACTTCCAGTACTACACGCTCGGCACCGCGCAGAAGGCGCTGCGCTCGGGCGGGCTCGAGCTCGTCGACGTCGAGCTGGTGCCGACCCACGGCGGCTCGATCCGGTGCTGGGCGCGGCCGGCCGAACTGGTGGGCACGGAGCTCGGCGCGGGACCGTCGCCGGCCGTCGCCGACGTGCTGGCCGAGGAGGCCGCGGCCGGGCTCGACACCGTCGAGGGCCACGCCGGGTTCGCCGGCGAGGTCTCGCGCATCCGCAACGACCTCGTGCGCTTCCTCATCGAGGCGGCGGACGCCGGGAAGTCGGTCGTCGGTTACGGTGCGCCGGGCAAGGGCAACACGCTGCTGAACTACTGCGGCATCCGCCCGGACCTGCTCGCGTACACCGTCGACCGCAACCCCTACAAGCACGGCCGGTACACGCCGGGCACCCGGATCCCGATCCACCCGCCGGAGCGCATCGACGCCGACCGGCCGGACTACGTGCTCGTGCTGCCGTGGAACCTGCGCGAGGAGATCACCGCGCAGCTCGCCCACGTGGCGGACTGGGGCGGGGCGCTCGTCTACCCCATCCCCTCGCTGCAGGTGGTCGAGCCGGGCTCTGGCAAGGTTGTTGAACCGTGAAGGTCGTCCTCTTCTGCGGTGGCTACGGCATGCGGATGCGCAACGGTGACTCCGATGCCCCGAAGCCGATGCAGATGGTCGGGCCCCGCCCGCTCATCTGGCACGTGATGCGCTACTACGCGCACTACGGGCACAAGGAGTTCATCCTCTGCCTGGGCTACGGCGCCCACCACGTCAAGAACTACTTCCTCGACTACCACGAGACCGAGTCGAACGACTTCGTCATGCGCCACGGCGAGGTCGAGCTGCAGGGCTCGGACATCGCCGACTGGACGATCCACTTCGTCCACACCGGCCTGGAGTCGCCGATCGGCGAGCGCCTGCGTCGCGTGCGCCACCTCGTCGACGACGAGGAGATCTTCCTCGCGAACTACGCCGACGTGCTCACCGACGCCCCGATCGACGACATGATCGCGCGCTTCCGGGACTCGGACGCGACGGCGTCGCTGCTCGCCGTGCCGCCGCAGGCGGTGTTCCACATCGTCGACATCGACCCGAGCGAGCGCGTCAACTCGATCTACCCGGTCACCGACATGCGGATCCGCGAGAACGGCGGGTACTTCGCGCTGCGGCCCGAGGCGATCGACTACATCCCCCCGAACGGCGACCTCGTCGGCGACGCCTGCACCTCGCTGGCCAAGGAGGGCAAGCTGCTCTCCTACACCTACGACGGGTTCTGGCAGCCGGCGGACACCCTCAAGGAACGCAACGCGCTCGAGGCGGCGTACCGCGCCGGCACCCGCCCGTGGATGCTGTGGGAGCGCGAGCCCCAGCGGGAGCCGCTGGAGGGCCTCGTCGACGAGGCCCTCGGCCGCTGACCGTGCGCTCCCTGGTCCCGGAGTCGGTCGACGAGCTGGTCCTGCTCGCCGCGCACTGCGACGACATCCCGATCGGCGCGGGCGGCACGGTGCTGACGCTGTGCCGAGCTCGGCAGAACCTGGGCATCGCCCCGGCTCTCCGGGTGCGGGCGCTCGTGCTCTGCGGGGGCGGGACGCCGCGCGAGGACGAGGAGCGCGCCGCGCTGGCGGCGTTCTGCCCGGGCGCCGACCTCGCGGTCACCGTCCTGGACATGCCCGACGGCCGGCTCCCGACGCACTGGGAGTGGGCGAAGGAGCAGCTCGAGGCGTTCCGGCGGACGTGCGAGCCGGACCTCGTGCTGGCCGGGCACCGGGGTGACGACCACCAGGACCACCGGGAGCTCGCGAAGCTCGTGCCGACGGTGTTCCGCGACCACCTCGCGCTCGGCTACGAGATCCTCAAAGCCGAGCCGGACCTCGCCCAGCCGCCGCTGCTGTGGCCGCTGGAGCCCGACGTGCTCGCCGACAAGGTCCGGCTGCTGCAGGAGCACTACCCGTCGCAGGCTGCCCGGGCCTGGTTCGACGAGGAGACGTTCCGGGGCCTCGCGCGCGTGCGCGGCGTGCAGGCCGGGGTGCGCTACGCGGAGGGGTTCCACCTGACGCGGGCGCTGCTCGCCGCCCCCGTACCGTCTCGCTGAGCGATTCACACCAAGGAGGGATCCGCCACGATGCGCGTCCTGCTCACCGGCCACCAGGGCTACCTCGGCACCCTCATGGCGCCGCTGCTCACGCAGGCGGGCCACGAGGTCACCGGGCTCGACTCGGGCCTCTACGCCGACTGCGTGCTCGGCGAGCTGCCGGCCCCGGAGCCCCCGGCGCTGGCCGTCGACCTGCGTGACGTCACCGTCGACCAGCTCGCCGGCTTCGACGCCGTCGTGCACCTGGCGGCGCTGTCGAACGACCCGCTCGGGGCGCTGGCGCCCCAGCACACCTACGACATCAACCACCACGCCTCCACCCGGCTCGCGCGGCTGGCCAAGGAGGCCGGGGTCGGGCGCTTCGTCTACGCCTCGACCTGCTCGGTGTACGGCGCGTCGGGCACCGAGGACGTGCTCGACGAGGAGGCGCCGATGAAGCCGGTGACCCCCTACGCCGAGTCGAAGGTGCGGGTCGAGGCGGACCTCGTCGACATGGCGGACGCCGACTTCGTGCCGGTGTCGATGCGCAACGCCACCGCGTTCGGGTTCTCGCCGCGGCTGCGCGCCGACATCGTGCTCAACAACCTCGTCGGCCACGCGCTGCTGTCGAACCGCATCCTCGTGATGAGCGACGGCACGCCCTGGCGCCCGCTGGCGCACGCCCGGGACATCGGCGGGGCGGTCGTCGCGGCGCTCGCGGCGCCGGCGGACACCGTGCGCGCGCAGGCGTTCAACGTCGGCTCGACGGAGAACAACGTGCAGGTGCGCGACATCGCCGACGCGGTGAAGGTCGCGGTGCCCGAGGCCGAGCTCGTCATCACCGGCGAGACCGGCGGCGACCCGCGCTCCTACCGCGTCGACTTCACGAAGATCGGGAAGTTCCTGCCCGACTTCCGGCCCGCGTGGTCGGTCGCCGACGGTGCCGAGGAGCTGACCCGGGAGTACCGCGCGCGCGGTCTGACCCAGGAGGCGTTCGACCGGCGCTTCACCCGCCTCGCCGTCCTCAAGGACCGCCAGGAGGCCGGCACCCTCGACGACTCCCTGCGCCCCAGCTGAGCCTCTGTGAGCACTTTCCGGGCCTGCAGGCCCGGAAAGTGCTCACATGGTGGCGAGCAGGGCCTTCCAGGAGCCGGCGGTGCGGTCGCGCTCGGAGATCGCGGTGACCTCCAGCGGCCAGGTGATCGCGAGGTCCGGGTCGTCGTGGGCCACCGCGACGTCCTCGCCCGGCGCGTGCGGGCGGTCGATGCGGTAGCAGACGTCCGCCACCTCGGTCAGCGCCTGGAAGCCGTGCAGCAGCCCCGGCGGCACCCAGAGGTGCCAGAAGTCCTCGTCGTCGAGGCGGAAGCTCTCCACCCGTCCGAACGTCGGCGAGTCCGGCCGGGCGTCGACGAGGACGTCGAGCACCGCCCCGTGCGCCACGCGGACCAGCTTCGCCTCGCCGCGCCCGCCGCGCCCGTGCATCCCGCGGATCGTGCCCTGCCGGGAGCGCGACTGGCTGTCCTGCGCCTGCGGACCCAGGTCGATGCCGTGCTCCGCGGCGATCGCCGTGTCGAACGTGCGGGTGAACAGCCCCCGGTCGTCGCGGTGCGGCGCGGGGACGAGCACCCGCACACCCTCGATGCCTGCCGTGCGAACCTCCACCCGACGAACCCTGCCATCCCCGTGTGCGACCACCACGAGAGGACCCCGCCCGTGGACCCCCGCCCCACCGACCCGTGCCGCTGGTGCGGCGCCACCAGCGGCACCGTCGTGCTGGATCTGGGCGACCAGCCCGCCGCCGACCACTTCCCGGCCGCCGACGACCCGGGCCCCGACCCCGTGCACCCGCTGCGGATGTGGCTGTGCGCCGCCTGCGGGCTCGCGCAGCTCGCCGAGGACCCGACCACCCCGGAGGAGCCCCGTGGGGCGGAGCCGGACGCCCTCGTGGCCCAGGCCCGCGACGCGGTGGCGCGGGTCGAGGCGGCCGGGCTGCTGCCGCGTGGCTCGACGGACGGGGTCAGGGGCACGGTGACCGAGTTCGGCAGCCCGCACGGGGGCTCGTGGCTGGACCTGCTGGCGGCGACGGGGCTGGCCGAGGCCGACGCGGGTCCGGCCGACGTCGTGGTCGACTGCTTCGGGCTCATGCACGCCTGCGACCAGCGCGCCGGGCTCGCCGAGCGCGCCGCCGCCACCGCGCCGGACGGCGTCCTGCTGCTGCAGTTCCACACCCTCGCCGCGATCGTGGCCGACGGCGGGTGGAACGCCCTGCGCCACGGCCACTACGCCTACTACGCGACGCCGGTGCTCGCGCGGATGCTCGACGAGATCGGCTTCGAGGTGACCCACGCGTTCCTCTTCGACCTCTACGGTGGCACGGTGCTCGTCGCGGCGCGCCGTCACGGGGTCGACGGCCCCCGCGACCACGCCTCCGTGCAGACCCTGGTCGAGCGCGAGGAGGCCCTCGGGGTCACCGACCCGGCGGTCGTCGCCGGCCTGGAGGAGGCCGCCCGGCGCAGTGCCGAGGGCCTGCGTGCCCACCTCGTCGGCTCCCGCGAGAAGCGTCACGACGTCCTGGGCTACGCGGCGGCCTCCCGCGCGGTGCCGCTGCTCAACCGCGCCGGGATCGGCCCCGACCTCCTGCCCGCCGTCGCCGACGGGGCGCCCGCGAAGCACGGGCGCCGCTTCCCCGGCGTCGGGATCCCGATCGTGGCCCCGGACGAGGTCGTCACGCGTCACCCGGACGAGGTCGTGCTCTTCGTCACCGACATGCTCGGCGAGATGCGCCGGCGCATCCCCGAGGTGGAGGCGGGCGGCGGCCACTGGGTGATCGTCGACCCGACGGTGCGGGCGGTGGCGCCCGCCTGAGCCCTTCGGGGGCGCGCCCGCTCAGCGTCCGGCGTGCCCCGGGCTCGGGGTGGCGGCGAACAGGTCGGCCCACTGCCGCCCGACGGCGTCCCAGCGGTAGTGCTCCTCGACGAGCCGGTGCGCCCCGGCGCGCAGCTCGGCGGCGAGCTCGGGGTCCTTGAGCACCGTGCGGATCGCGTCGGCGAAGGCGCCGGGCCCCTCGGCGGTCATCAGCGAGGCCCCGTCGCGGACCTCCGGGATCGCCTCGACGCCGAGCCGGGTCGACACGACCACGACGCCCATCCCGAACGCCTCGAGCACCTTGTTCTTGAGCCCGCTGCCCGTGCGCATCGGGTTGATCATCACCGGGTAGGGCGCGACGGCCGAGCGCAGGTCCTCGACGTAGCCGGTCAGCGCGATCAGCGGCTCGTGCGCGGCCAGCTCGGCGAGCCAGGACGGCGCGTTCGGCCCGACGACGCACAGCTCGACGCCGGCGTCGCGCAGGTGCGGCTCCCAGATCTCGTTGAGGAAGAACCAGAGCGCGTCGCGGTTGGGCGCGAACCCGAGGTTGCCCCAGAACACCACGCCGTGCCGCGTGCCGGGCTCGGGCAACGGGGTGAGGAACGCGTCGTCGACGCCGTTCGGGATCGTCCGCACGACCCCGCGGCGGCCGTGGAGGCGTTCGATGGCGCGCGTGTCGGGGTCGCTGATGGTGACGACGACGTCGAACCGGTCGGGCAGGCCGCCCTCGGTGGCCTTCTTGCGGCGCAGCGCGAGGCGGTCCTTCCAGAGCTGGACCCCGTGCGAGGGGTGCGCGCTGCCCGACAGTGCCCGCTCGGAGGTGAGCACGCCGCTGTCGCAGACGTCCAGGACGGTGGTGACGCCCTCCAGCGTGACGGCGAGCTCGGCGAGCGCGACGCCGAACACGACGACGTGCGTGATCTCCTTCTCGGCCACGATCTCGCGGAGCCGGTCTCGCGCGGCGGCGAAGCGGCCCGGGCGCGAGAGCTGCATGTAGTGGTCGTTCGAGGTGCGCAGGTAGCGCCGGGCGCGCTCGCGGCCGGGCGGGAACGCCGCGAGCTCCTCGATGGAGGCGAACAGCGGGTCGACCGTGATGCCCACCGGGCCGTCGGTCTCCTCCTCGAGGGGGATGACGGCGAGGTGTGCCTCGCCGGGCAGGTGGGCGCACAGGTGCGCGACGCGCAGGTCGTAACCGCTCTGCCGCGACGCGATGCGTCGCGACGCCAGGACGAGGATCCTCATCGCACCGTCCGGTGCCCGCTCCAGCGCGAGCGCCAGTCACGCCTGCGGAGCTGCGCGACGCGCGCCTGCAGGCTCCGCTTGAGCGGGTGGACGGCGCCGAGCGCGCGGGGGGCCACGCGCAGGGCGAGCACCAGGGCGCCGGAGCGGGCGGTCGGCTGTGCCTCGTGGGCCTCGGTGGCGTACCGGCGGGCGGCGTGGGCGTCACCCTGCGCGAACGCGACGCGGGCCCGCCGGATCGCCTGCTGGTAGGTCAGGCGCCGCTGCACGCGGTCGAGGGCGGCGCGGGCCTCCGGGGCCCCGCCCTCCGCGGCCTCCTCCGCGGCGCGGCGCAGCACGGTGGCGCGCTGGCGCTCGAACTCCTCGCTGCGCTCGGCGTCCACCGGGCGGCTCTCCGAGCCCGCCTCCAGGCGGAACAGGCCGAGCCGGTCGCCGATCATTCGCACGTCGTGACCCGCGAGGATCGCGCGCAGCCAGAACTCGAGGTCGTGCACGAGCGGGGCGTCGGTCTCGAAGCCCATGCCGCCGAGCGCGTCCCACACGTCCCGGCGGATCGGGGCGGAGTAGTAGGGGCAGGGGCCGTCGACGACGTCGGCGACGGTGAGCCGCACCGCGCCCGCGGGGGCCTCGGCGAGCCCGGCGGTCTGCAGGTAGGTGCGGGCCATCGGCTGTTGCCCGGGATCGGTGAACTGCACGGCGTCGCAGGTCACCGCGGCCACCGTGGGCTCGGCGTCGAGCACCGCGCCCGTGCGCGCGCAGAACTCCGGGGTGATCGCGTCGTCGGCGTTGAGGACGACCAGGTGGCGCCCGGTCGCGACCGCCGCCGCCGCCCGCACCCCGCCCACGGCGCCCTTGTTCTCCTGGCGCACGAGGTGGATGCGCGGGTCGTCGAGATGGGGTTCGACGACGGCGGCCACGGCGTCGTCGTTGCCGTTGTCGACGACGACGAGCTCCCAGTCGCGGCGCGTCTGGGCGAGCACCGCGTCGATCGTCCGGCCCAGGGTGTCCTCGGCCCGGTAGGCGGTGGTGAGGAAGCTGAACGCGGGCTGCGCCCGAGGCTCCTCTCGCTGCGGGTCGGTGCCGCGCGCGCGATCCCGTCCGTCGCCGTCGGAGCTGGTGGTCACCCCCTGAACGCTACCGCCGAGGGGTTTTCGCCCGATCGGCCGCCCGGGGGCCTGCGACGCCCGCTGTGTCGCATCGCGACGCACGTTCCGGTGACGGCCGCACCCCGAACGTGGCGAACCGGGCGCAGTACCCACCTTTCACACTGATCACAGCCGCCTCATCGTGCACACAAGCCTCATCTGCCCGTGTAATTGTGATCCGCCGCGACGAGTGGTCGTCTAGGTGCGGCGAACGGACGGCCTCACTGCTCCGTCTGCGGCAAGCGGTGACGGCCTGACGGTCGACGGTCTGGAGGAGAACGCGTGAAGAACGGCACCGGCGTCCCGCCACGGGGCGGGATGCGACGAGGGGTCCGCGTCGTGGCGGCAGTGGCACTCGCCCTGTCGGTCTCGGCCACGGACACGGCGGCGTGGGGCGCGGAGCCCTCCCCGCCGACCGATCCGAACGGGCCCTCGGCGGGTGTCGAGGCCGGTGTGGACGTCGGTGTGGACGTCGGGGTGGACGCCGGGGTGGACGCCGGGGTGGGTGACGGCGGCGGGGAGACCGCCGGGGTCCGCAACGGGGTCACGGTCGGGCGACGCCAGGTGTTCCTGGGCGACTGGGAGACCGGCGACTTCAGTCAGTGGGGGGTGTGCCAGTCGAAGCTGGTCAACGGGCCGTGCCGGGGCGTGGGCCGCGGCAACGCCAACATGATGATCACGGACGCCCCGGACGTGCGGCAGGGGCGGCACGCCGCGCGGTTCACGGTGAAGCCCGGCGACGTCCCGAACTTCGGTGGCGGCGAGCGCAGCGAGGTGCAGTCGAACGCGGGCGGCGCGCTGGTGCACGAGGGTGACGAGCGCTGGTACGAGTGGTCGGTCCGCTACCCGCGGGACATGCCCGACGTCACAGGCCGCTTCTTCATCATCCTGCAGTGGCACAGCGCCTCGGGCTCGCCGCCGCTGGCGATCGACCTCAGCAAGGGCACGGTCGACATCGGCGGTGACGGGGTGCGCTCGGCGCCGCGGCGCACGATCGGCCCGATCCGCCGCGGCGAGTGGGTCGACTACGTGCTGCACGTGAAGTTCTCGAAGAACAAGGACGCCGGGTTCGTCGAGGCCTGGGAGAACGGGCAGCAGACCGTGCAACGCACGCCCCGCGCGACGATGGTCGACGGCGAGAACTACCTCAAGCAGGGCATCTACCGCAGCACGAGCGCCAGCGGCACGGTCAGCCTGACCATGGACGGCCTGCGGGTGACGGCGCCGTGAGGGGGGCGCGCCTGCTGGCGACCGCGCTGCTCGCCGTCGTCGCGGTCCTCGGTGGACCGGCGGTCGGTGCGTCGGCGGCGGAGCCGGGCGAGACCGGGCCGACGCGCGACCTGTACCGCCAGCCGTTCGCGTGGGACTCCCCGTGGAACCTGCCGCTGTCGACCCAGGCGCAGTACGTGCCGTTCGAGAGCGGCGTCGGCGAGGTCTACCTCGACATCGAGGACATCTCGGTGGACCCCTCGTTCCCGGTGAGGACGCTCGACGCGGCCGGACGCGAGGTGAAGGTGCACTCCGACCCGGACCTCACCGCCGACGGCTCCTGGAACCACTGCTCGACGTTCCTCGTCGACGACGGCACACGGCGGACCGTGATCCAGGGCCAGCCGCTCAAGCTCGACGCGGGCGGCGACCCGTCCTACGAGCACGGCTGGGACGAGGTCTCGCTGACCTCGGCGGGGCTTCCCGGCTGCCACGGCGGCTCCGGGCTCTCGGGGCTCGGCGGCAGCGTGCGGGTCGGGGAGGTCTCGGGGGCGGAGCCGATCCGGCACGCTCTGAAGATCAGCCTGAACTGCAAGCGCAGCTGCAGCACCGCCGACGAGGGGTTCCGGTGGCCGGCGACCAAGGCCGACGGGTACTACGAGGACCAGTACGGCGGCCGGCACCCCGGCGTGAAGATGGGCTCGCTGATGGCGATCCCGCCCGGCGCCGACCTCTCCGGGATCACCGACCCCGACGTGAAGAAGATCGCCGAGGCGATGCAGACCTACGGCGCCTACGTCGTCGACGACACCTCGGGGGACACCACCAACTCGCTGTCGGTGCAGGCCGGCGCCGAGGAGGAGCTCCCGAACATCGGCGGCGACCAGATGCGCGAGCTCTTCGGGCAGCTGAACCTCGTCGACAACAACTCCCCGGGCTCGCCGGGCGGCGGCCCGCTCGGCGGACCCCGCCGGGCCCCCTGCGCCGGACCGTTCGCCGACGGGACCGGCGGCGCGCCCCCCGCGTGCGGGGCCGTGTAGGCGGGTGCGCGCTCGGGGCGAGGGGCGGCGGTTCCTGGGACGCCGGGGGCTCAGGAACCGTCGTCGCCCGGCGGGGGTGTGCGCCTGCCCTGCCGGCGCGTGACGACCGAGACCAGGCGGCTCTTCCCGGTGTCGTTCGGCTCGGCATGCTCCGGTCGCTCGGGGGTCGCGTCGACCGCGGTCGTCGGGGCGTCGAGCGACGAGACCGGGTCCAGGGCCGTGGTCGGCGGGTCGAGCAGCGGACCCTGGGGCGGCGGGGCGGGGCCGTACCGGGGCGCACCCGCAGGCGCGGGCGGGTGCCCCGGGGGAGGCACGGGTGGGGGCGGCGGTGTCGGTCGTGCCGGCCGCGGCACCTGGGTGGTGACGTCGTCCGCGAGGAAAGGCAGCTGGAACACGACGGTCGGCGCGTCGAGCAGGTCGCGGCGCCATCCGACCGGCTCGTCGTCGGACTCCGGCTCCGCGGCCTCGGCGCCCTCCTCGTCGTCCCCGCCGGACTTCCGGCGCTTGCGCACCGCCGCGAGGATCTCGCGCAGCGCCGACGGGTCGATGAGGGAGAGGACCCCGGCGAAGACGCCCAGCAGCAGGAGGGTCTCGCCGGCCAGGGCGAGCAGCCCCAGCAGGATCGGCAGCTGGTCGGAGTTCACCACCGAGTGCTCGAGGAAGCCGACGGCCACCCCGGCGACGGCCGCCGCGACCAGCGACGGGAGGAGCACGCGGAAGAGCTCGCGCCAGGACACCTTCGCGAGGTCCCGCGCGAGGACGAGGCTGACGAACCCGCCGAGCGCGGCGTCGATCGAGACCGCGATGCCGACGCCGACCAGCCCGTACGGCAGCAGCAGGATGAGCCCGCCGACGCCGACGACGATCGACAGCGCCGTGATGACGTGGATCCGGCGGCTCCGGCCCGCGCCCTTGATCGACTCCATGCCGATCGCGCTCATCGCCGCGCCGGGCCCGTAGCCCGCCATCGCGGCGACGAACAGGCCCGCGGGCCGCCAGGCCTCGCCGAGCAGGACGACGATCATCGGCTGGCCCAGGGCGATGAGCATCGCCGAGAACGGCATCGTCGCCGTCCACAGCGCCCGCAGGCTGCGCAGGAACCCGTCGTGGAACCGCTTCGCGTCCGACGCGATGCGCGAGAACGCCGGGAAGAGCACGTACGAGGCGACCTGGATGATCGCCGTGCCGGGCAGCACGCCGATCCGGCGGCCGTAGCGGTACTGGCCGAGTGCGCTGACGTCGAGCGTGCGCCCGATGAGGCCCTGCTGGACGAGGTCGCGCGACCGGTCGGTGAGGTTGGCGACGATCATCGGGAACGAGAAGCTCGCCAGCTCGCGCCAGATGCGGTAGCTCGGCCGGGTCTTGCCGGGCCGCCACTTGCACATCAC
Source organism: Actinomycetospora sp. 2LY8.5 (assembly GCF_057180585.1). Lineage (NCBI taxonomy): Bacteria > Bacillati > Actinomycetota > Actinomycetes > Pseudonocardiales > Pseudonocardiaceae > Actinomycetospora > Actinomycetospora sp. 2LY8.5. The sequence continues at coordinate 20,533 of NZ_JBXUHE010000050.1, read as the reverse complement.
CCAGCACGAGATGAGGGTGGCGAGCTGCGAGGCGTAGAGGCCGATGACCATGCCCCACACGCCGAAGCCGGCGAACGCGAGCGTCACCGCGACGATCGCGAACGACCCGGCCGTCAGCGGGTCGACGATGAGGCGCCGCTTGAAGTTGAAGTGCCGCTGCAGCAGCGCTTCGGGCACGTTGACCAGCGAGTGGATGAGCAGCGTGCCGCAGGTGGCCGCGCAGACGAGGCCGACCATCTCGTCGTTGTCGAAGAACAGGGTCATCAGCGGCGAGGCGGCGAGCGTGGCGCCGGCCATGACGACGCCGGTGCCCAGGCTCGCCCAGAACGCCGTCTCGGTGGCCTTCTCGACGTCGGTCTCGCGCTGGATCAGCGCCGCGCGCATGCCGCCGTCGGCGATCGTCACCGCGAAGTTGGCGAACAGCGTGCCCGCGGTGAAGACACCGATCTCCTCGACCGTCAGCAGCCGGGCGACGAAGATCGTCTGGATCAGCGAGATCAGCTGCGTGAAGATCAGCGCGACCGCCGCGAACTGCGCCCCGCGGCGCAGGCGGCTGCCGAGGTTCTTCAGCGAGGGGTTGTGCTCGTCGGGCGCCTCCTCCTGGGGGGAGGCGCCGCCCTCGAAGGGTGGGTCCGACTGGACCTCGGGCATCGCCTGCCCGACGCCCTGCTCGGCATGATCGCGAGGGAGGGACGAGCCGGGGGAGCCGTGCGGGCGACCCCGTCCGGGGTTCCCGTCGCTCTCCGGAGGCTGCGTCATCGACCCGTCATCGCTGGAACGGCCGCCCGTGGCGTCCGGAACCGGTCGCCACCGCGGCGCCGCGCCCCGGCCGGGCGCGACACTTCATCGTATCGGGGCCGGGAGAGCACTCCCGGATCCCGCTCAGCCGGCACCGACCACCGTCGCCCGGGGACCGGACGAACCGGTCCAGTGCACGCGGACCGCACCGTCACGACCGGGGTCGACGATGGGGGAGGGGGCCGGGCGGGCCGCGGCCGCGCCGGTGACGAGCAGCGTGGCGACGATCACGGGCTCGGAGCGGTGCGCGCCGACCCCGTCCTCGACGGCGGCGCCGACGAACCAGCACGGGCGGCGCTGTTCGAGGCGGTCGGACCACCAGCCGAGCTCGCCCGCGCCGGGGCCCCCGCCGCGCAGGCGCCAGCCGGATGCGGGGGCCGAGGCGGACGTGACGATCCGCAGCACGGGCTCGCCGTCGCGCCGGGCCACCACGGTGCCGTCCCCGTCGCCGTCACTGCTGTCGTCGAGGGCCAGGTCCGGGTGCAGCGGCCAGGTGGTGCGCACCGGGGGCAGGGGCGCGTCGGCCGTCTCGGGGTCGGGGGAGAGGACGTCGACCACGAGCATCACGTCGTCGCCGGGCGGGGCGTCGACGACGCGGCGGTGCACGACCGGGGACGCGAGACGCCGGTAGCCGTCGTGCTCGGCGTCGACGCGGCCGGCGGCCAGGTCGACGTCGCGCACGCGGACGTGCGCGTGCTCGGTCCAGAGGAACGGGCCGCCCATCACCGACTGGTCGTCGTCGTCGACGGCCACCGTGGCGTGCGCGCGGGTGGAGCGGTGGGCGGTGCGCCAGTCGGGGTGCACGAAGTAGCTGCCGGTGCCGGGGTCGCCGACGAGGTCGTGCCCGTCGACCGCGAGCCCGATCGCCAGCGCGTCCGCGTGCCCGTGCGCCGCGATGGACAGGTAGCCCAGCGGACCGACGTCGACGAGCACCCGGCGCCGCCCGGTGCGCAGGATCGCGAGGCCGCCGTCGGGGGCGTAGGCGGAGCCGGGCTCCCAGTCGGCCCCGGTGTCGGTGCTGCCCAGCCGTGCCGCGACCCAGGCCGAGGTGAGGTCGGGCGTCCCCGCCCGCCGCGCGGCCGGCAGGCCGGTGAGGGCGGCGGCGAGCGCGAGGTGCGGGCGGACCTCGCGGACCGGGGCGGGGTCGAGGCGCAGCGCGAAGCCCTCGTCGTCGTCGCCGGTGCGCGGGGCCGGGTCGCCGGTGCCGACGAGATCGGCGAGGTGCCCCGCCGAGCGCCCGATCGCGGCCAGCAGCGTCCCGTCGGCGGGCGTGGGCGCGTGGCCGGGGTCGAGGCGGCGCAGCAGGGCGACGACGGCGAGCAGCTCGGCGGTGAAGACCTGGTACCCGACGGCCTGCTCGGCGCCGACGCCGTCCGGGAGGATCTGGCGGCGGGCCTCGACGGCGAGGGCGTCGACGGCGTCGCGCTCCCAGCGCGCCGACGACGCGAGCTCGGGCAGCAGGATCGCCACGGCCGCGAGGCCGGCGAGCTCGCCGACGAGGTGGTTGTTGGCGGAGCTGTGCTTCGAGCGGTCGCGCCAGCAGCGCCGGGCGCCCGCGGCGAGCATCCGCACCGCGCGCCGGTAGCGCTCGGGGGTCAGGGCCGGGTGGTCGGCGAGGCCCTGCAGGGCGACGAGCACCGAGACCGCCCGCACGCCCACCTCGAAGGCCCCGCGCCAGGCGATGCCGCGCCCGGGCGGGTTGGCGGCGATCCAGGCCTCGAGCTGGTCGAGAGCCTCGGTGCCGTAGCGCTCGTCGCCGGTGATCAGCCAGGCCTGCGCGAGCCACGGCAGGTGCTGGAGGCGGTTGAGCTCCCAGATCCACTTCGGCTCGCCGTGCCCGGCGCGGTGGTTGATCGCGTCCGACGGGAGCGCGGGCCAGCGGACGTCGGCGAGCGGGTCGTACGACCAGTCGATCGCGCCGGGGTAGTGCGCCTCCGGGCGCGCGAAGAAGGTGAAGCGGTGCTCGAGCACGCGGTCGGCGGCCGCGAGCAGCGCCTTGACGGCCTCGGGGTGCGCAGCGGCGACGGCGGCGGCGCTCGCGCGGTCGAGGAGCACCGGGCGGGCGGTGCCGGCGCGGAAGTCGCCGAGCAGGGCCGACCAGTCCGGGTCCGCGCGCCCGAGCAGCGTGGCGTCGTCGGGCTCGTGGTCGCCGGTGACCCGGCGCGCCGCGGTGGCCCCGACGGTCAGCGCCCGGTCGGCCACCTCCCGCGGGCCCATCGAGCGCAGGCGCCGGGCATACCAGGTGACCTTCGCCGGGGCCAGGGAGTGCAAACCGGGCATGAGGCCACGGTAGGCCGCCCGCGCGTCTGACCCGGCGGCGGCCCCGACCCCGCGCGCCGCGCAGTGATCAACGGGGACTTCGGGCGCATAGAGGCAGCGAACAGGCCGTTCGCTGCGTCCTAACCCGCGGGCGTGCGCCCGGCGACCGTCTCCACCATGGCCGTGAAGGCCGCCGCGGTGTTCCCGATCGTGAACTCCGCGCTCGCGCGTTCCCGGGCGCGGCGGCCGAGCTCCGCGCGCAGGGCCGGGTCGTCGGCGAGGCGGACCAGGCGCTCGCCGAGCGCCGCGGCGTCGCCGGAGTCGACGAGGAAGCCGTCGACGCCGTCGGTGACCTGGTCGCGCAGCGCGCCGACGTCGGTGGCCACCACGGGCAGGCCCTGGGTCATCGCCTCGATCACCGAGATCGGGACGCCCTCGTGCACCGAGGACAGCGCGAAGACGTCCCCACCGGCGAGCAGCCGCGGTACGTCGCGGCGCAGGCCCAGGAACGTGACGTTCTTCTCGAGTCCCCGCTCGGCGACGAGGGCCTCGAGCTCGTCGCGGCGGGTGCCCTCGCCCACGACGACCAGGCGCAGGTGCGGGTGTGCGGCGCGGGCCAGCGCGTCGAGCATCACCTCGTGCGCCTTCTGCCGCGAGAGCCGCGCCACCATGAGCACGACGACGTCGTCGTCCCCCACCCCGAGCTCGGAGCGCACCTCCGCGCGCCGCTGCGGCGGCTCGGGCTCCGGGGCGGGGATGCCGTTGGGCACGAGGAACTCGCGGGCGCGGCTGCGCCAGGACCGCCCGACCCCCTCCTCGTCGTGCAGGTAGCGCCGCTGGCTCGGGGCCAGCAGCGCGAGCCCGGAGCTGAGGAAGAGCGTCTCGACGACCTGGCGCGGCAGGACCCGGGAGCCGACGCGCGTGAGGTCCATGTCGTGGGCGGCGACCACCGACCGGGCGCCGCCGAGCGGGGCCGCGACCCGCGCGAGCGTCAGGGCGGCGCGGTGGTGGTGCGAGACGACGACGACGTCGGTGCGCCGCGCCCGGAAGTGACGCGCGAGCCGCGGGACGCGCCCGAGCCCGGCGGGGTCCCACCAGCCACGACCGGTCCGGCCGCCGCGGGGCAGCGTGACGAGCCCGTCGGACACGGCGCGGAAGTCGTCGGCCAGCGGGCCGGCCTCGCGCAGACAGACGACGTCGGTGACGACCCGGGCGGGGTCGAGGTGTGCGAACGTGTTCCGCAGGACGATCTCGGCGCCGCCGACGGCCGCGACGTCGAGGACGAGGGTGACCCGCAGCGGGCCCCCTGGACCCGGGCCCTCAGCGCCCGGCCGCGAGGGCATCGGTCTCGCGCACGGGACGCCCGGCGGTCTCCTCGATGACCGCCTGCGCCCGGTCGATCGAGCGCTGCAGCGTGAACTCCTCGCGGACCCGCGTCCGTCCGGCCTGCCCCATCGCGCGGGCGCGGGCCGGGTCGGCGAGGACGTCGAGGAACGCGGCGGCCAGGGACTCGGGGTCCTCGCGGGGCACGACGCGGCCGGTCTCGCCGTCCGCGACCATCTCCGGCACCCCGCCGACGTCGGTGCACACGACGGGCAGCGAGGCGCTCATCGCCTCGAGGACCGACATGGGGAAGCACTCGACGGTCTTCGAGGACAGCGTGAAGACGTCGAAGACGCGCAGCAGGCGCGGCACGTCGTCGCGGTGGCCGAGGAAGAGGACGCGCCGGCGGAGGTCGAGCTCGTCGACCAGAGCCTCGAGGGTCGGGCGCTCGCGGCCGTCGCCGGCGAGCACGAGCTTGACGCCGTCGCGGGCGTCGGCGACCCGTCGAAAGGCGCGCAGCAGCGTCGCCTGGTCCTTCTCGGGGCGCATGACCGCGGCGGTGCCGATGACCAGCTCGTCGTCGGCGATGCCCAGCTCGTGGGCGAGGGCGGTGTCGCGGCCCGTCCGTTCGGGCGTCGTGAAGCCCAGGTCGGTGCCGTTGTGCACGATCCGGACCTTGTCGCCGTCGTGCCCGAGCTCGCCGGTGATGTAGCTGCGCTGGGCGTGCGCGACGCCGTAGACGGCGTCGGTGACCTTGGCGAGCAGGCCGTCGACGGTCCGGCGCACCCGCCCGTGCGGGACGACGTCGCCGCAGTTGTGCACCCACACCGCGAGCCGGGGCACCCGGGCCAGCACCCCGGCGACACGGCCGAGGGTCTCGGCGTTGAAGCCGCGCAGGATGACGACGTCGGGGCGCTCGCGGCGCAGGTGGCGCAGGAGGTCGAGCAGCATGCCGGGCACGTCGCGGCGGCTGCGGCGGAACTCGACGCCGGGCACCCCCGCGGCCTGCAGCTCCGACCAGTTGGTGCCGAGCCCGCCGTCCTGCAGGCAGACCAGGGAACCGGAGAAGCGGTCCTGGTCGAGGCCCGCGAGCAGCGTGGCCGCGTGGCGCTCCGCACCGCCGACGGCGAGCGACGGGACGACGAACAGGACCCGCAGCGGACCCTCCGGCCGCACCGGGCGGCGGGGCCGTCTCACGGGCGGACCGTGGCGTCGACCATGGTGCGGAGAGTAGTCGTCACCCGGACGCGCCTCCCCGAGCCGGGCACCCGTGCCCGGACAGGACCTCGTGGTAGAGACCCTCGATCCGCGCGGCGACCGCGTCGGCCGCGAACTCGGCGCGCGCCCGCGCGGCGCCGGCCTCGCCGAGCGCCCGCCGGCGGGCCTCGTCGCCGAGCAGCTCGCCGAGCGCGTCGGCCAGCGCCCCGGAGTCGTGCGGCGGCACGAGGAGGCCCTCGACGCCGTCGGTGACGAGCTCGGGGATGCCGCCCACCTCGGTCGCGAGCACCGCCAGCCCGCGCGACATGGCCTCGAGCACGACCATCGGCTGGCCCTCGTTCTCCGAGGGCAGCGCGAGCACGTCCGCGCTCGCGAGCAGCTCCGCGACCTGGTCGGCGGCCAGCCAGTCGTGCACGGTGACCGAGTCGGCGACGCCGAGCTCGCGGGCCAGGGTGCGGGCTCGCCCGTGCTCGCCGTCGCCGGCCATCGTGAGGTGCCCCCCGGCGCCGCCGGGCTCCCCGCCCGATGACTTCGCCCACGCCTCGATCAGCGCGAACGCGCCCTTCCTGTCCCAGATCCGCCCGAGGAACACGACGTGCGGCGCCGCGCCCGCGGGGCGACGGGTCACCGGGGAGATCCGCACCGGGTTGGGCAGGGAGGTCAGCCGCGCGTCCGGCGCGATGGCCGCCAGCCGGGTGCGCATGAGCTCACCCAGGGCGATGACGAGGTCGGCCCGCGTCAGGGTCGCCGCGATCACGCGCCGCAGCGGGGCGGGGGCACGGTCGTGGAAGAGGTGGAAGCGTCCGGAATGCACGTGCAGCACCACCGGGACGTCGCGCAGGTACGCGAGCCACGCCGTCGCGGCCTTGCGCACGAAGCTGCCCGCCGACGACATGTGGATGTGCACGAGGTCGGGCCGGCGCAGGAGCATCGTCGCGGTGTAGCGCGCCAGGCCCGACGCGAACGCCAGCGCCTTGTCGGCCGTCGACCCGTCGCGGTGGGTCGCCACGTGCCGCACGCCCCACCGCTCCCAGAGCCCGGTCGCGGCGAGCGTGCGCACGCAGGTGGCGATCCCGCCCTGGGTCCGGGTGCTCGTGGAGACCCACAGCACCCGGGGCGACCGGGAACCGCTCACGGGGCGCCCACGAGACCGCCGCGGGACGTGTCGGCGTTCCCGACCTTCTCCCGCGGGTGCTCCTCGTGCCAGGCCGCGACCTCGGCGGGCGTCATCCCGCCGGGCAGGCCGCTGCCGGCGGCACCGGGCCGGGCGGTCCACCCTCCCTCACGGAACCGGTCGAGCTGGCCGACCACCATGCCGGCGTAGAGGAACGGCATCATCGAGGCGAAGTCGAGCAGGCGCAGGTCGACGGTGATGCCGTTGACCACGAGGACGACCATCGCCATGCCGCCGACCAGGGCGAGCGGGCGCCCGAGGAAGCTGTGCTCCGGCAGCTCGTGCATCGCGCGCCACAGCGCCCAGAACACCGTGGCGAGGATGCCGAGCCACAGCAGCAGGCCCGGGATGCCGAGCTCGGCCGCGATCCCCAGCTCGTTCTCGTGCGAGATGATGCCCAGCCCGCGGTTCCAGTCGATCTCCTGGGACCACACGGTGTGCTCCCAGGTGTTGTAGACCTGGAACCGGCCGATGCCGATGCCGACGAACGGGTGCTCGGCCACCGCACGCAGCGACGTGGCCATGATGTTGAGCCGGTCGTAGACCTCGTTCGAGGAGCCGATGCCGCCCGCCGAGCGGTCGTCGGAGAAGAACGTCGCGGCGTTGGCCGCGACACCCGCGAGGCCCAGCAGCCCGGACGCCACGAACGCCTTCCGCCAGTGCTTCGCGAAGACGACGCCCAGCCCGACCACCACGACCAGCGCGAGCAGCGCCGCGCGGGTGTGGGTGAGGTAGACCGAGTACGCGCAGGCCGCGGCGAGCCCCCACAGGCCCCACCGCAGCCAGCGCTGGACGCCGGGTCGCGAGGCCAGGAACAGGCAGACCACGTACCCGACGGTGAGGATCATGCCGTTGACGACGGGCTGGTTGAACACGCCGTTGGCGCGGCCTCTCCAGTTCGGCGAGTCGACGATGTAGGAGGGCCACACCGCCCAGTCCGGGCCGTGGAACTGCATGATGCTGACCCACGCCGAGTAGGCGGCCATCGCCACGGTGATCCAGAGGACCCACTGCACCGAGCGCTCGTCGGTGAGGACGGCCTTGGCGACGACGTAGGTGACCAGCGGCAGCAGCACCCCGCTGAAGATCCAGCGCCACACGTCGATCGAGGCACCCGTGATCGGGTCGATCGCGTCGTACTCGTGCGGCAGCCACATCGAGAGGATGTTCCAGACGATGTAGGTCGTCATGAGCCACTCGATGGCGCCCAGGCGCGGGAGCTCCCGTGCGCGCTGGGCCACCGCGATCGCGAGGGCCAGCACCATCGCGTAGAAGCAGGGCGTCAGCGCCTCCATCGACACGAACTCCTTCTGCGGTGACCGCAGGAAGCTCGCCCCGAAGACCAGCAGGAGCGCCAGCAGCGGGTTGCCCAGCGCGAGCAGCCCGACGCCGACGGCTACCGCACCGCCCGCCAGCAGGACGCCGACGTCGCTCGGCGCGCTGACCGCCAGACCGAGGACGCCGACGACCGCGACGGCACCGACGACCAGGTCACGGCGGGAGGACGCGCGGAGGCGTCCCGTCAGCAGGCTCACTCACTTCTCCGTGCGCAGGGTGACCGTGGGGGCGGACAGACCGCCGGTGTGCGGGCCCGACGACACGTCGGAGGACTTCTTGTCACCGTCCTTCGCGCCCGCGCCCGCGGCCGCACCGGTGGGGGCGGACGTGCGCGTGAACCGCGCGGTGCCGACCCGCTTCGCCCCGGGGGGCGAGCTCGGCGACGCCGAGGCGCCGTCGGCCTTGCCCGGCTTGCCGGCCGACGTCGGCGCACCGCCCGGCCGCGCACCGCCCGGAGCGGCGCCCGGACCCGACGCGGACGGGCCGGCACCGGGGGTGGCGCCCGGCTGCGGGCCGGTCGGCTTGGGGCCGCCACCGGGGTTCGGCTTCGGGCTCGGGGAGGGCTTGGCACCGGCGCCGCGGCGCGTGTGGACGCTCACCCCGGGCGCCTCGGCACCCGCCGGCGCGCCCGGGCCGGGCTGGGGCGAACCGCCCGCCGGCTTGGGGCCGCCGGCCTGGCCGGCCTGGTTCGGCTGGCCGGCCTGGTTCGGCTGGCCGGGCTGGCCGGGCTGGGCGCCCTGGCCCGGCTTGGCGCCCTGGCCCGGCTTGGCGCCGGGGCCCTGCTGACCGGCCGAACTCGGGGCTTGGCCGGCGGACGACGAGGGCTTGGTGCTCGCAGCCCCCGCAGCCGCCGCAGCCCCCGCCGCTCCCGCAGCCCCCGCGGCCCCCGCGGCCCCCGCCCCGGAGGCACCCGACCCGCCCTGCGGCGCGGCGCCCGGCGAGGGCTTCGCGGCCGGGGACGGCTTGGCCGACGGCGCCGGCTTCGCGCCCTGGGCACCCTGGGCACCCTGGGCCCCGGCGCCGTCGGTCCCGCCCCGCGGGGCGGCGGTGGGGGTGGAGCCAGGGTTCGGGCCGGTCGCGGGCTTGGCCGGGCGGTTGCCCGAGGCCTGCTCCTGGCGCGGGGCCGCGTTCCCGTTCGTGCCCTGCGAGGGCTGGCCCGAGCCGCGCACCGGGGTGCCGTTGGCGGGCTTGGCGCCGTTCACGGTCGCACCGTTGGTGCCCTCGGCGGCGGCTCCGGCGGCGGCTCCGGCTCCCATCGAGGCGCGGGCCTCCTCGAGCTTCTCGCGGGAGATCGGGGCGGTGCGGTCGGCCGGCGGGACCTGCGCGGGCCGCGGCGCCGGCGCGGCGGCCGGCGCCCCGGGCCCACCCGGGCCGGCCGGTCCGCCGGCGGGACGTGCCGCGGGCACCGGGCCCGCGGGCAGGCGCGCCGGGGTCCAGTTGCGCTCGGCGAGGAAGCCCGGGTCGGTGAGCTGGCCGGGGTTGCGCACCAGCACGACACCGAGCGCGGTACCGCCGGCGCGGGCCAGCGAGTCGAGGGCGTTGGAGGCGTCGCGGGAGCGGGTCTCGCCCTCCTCGACCACCAGCAGCGACCGGTCGGCGGCCGAGCACACGACCTGGCCCTCGACGGTCTCGGCGGGCGGCGCGTCGACGATCACCAGGTCGGCGAGCATCGTGCCCTGCCCGAGCAGGCGCGAGACGTGCGAGCGGGAGTACAGCGCGAACAGGTCGTCGCGCTTGCTGCCCCGCGGCGAGACGAGCAGCGCCCGGCCGTTGGAGAAGACCTTGCCGTCGATGCGGCTGTCGCCGCGCTCGGCGAGGAAGTCGGCGACACCGGACATCGAGGCCAGCTCGGTGGAGCCGCCGGCGTCGCTCTCGAGGTCGGCCTGCACGAGCAGCGTCGTCTGCCCCTGCAGGGCGCGCAGGCCGGCCAGGGCGACGGCGACGCGGGTCTTCGACGCGCGGGCCGTGGCCGGGCCGGTGATCGCCAGCGAGCCCGGGGTCGGCATGCCGTGGGCGTTGGTGAGACCCATGAGCGCGCGCAGCATCTCGTTGCGGGCGTTCTCGCCGGACTTGCGCTTGCCGCCGACGACGGCGAGCACCTGCAGGCCGAGGCGGTCGCGGACCTCGCTCGGCGTCACGATCCGGTTCTCGAAGCGGCCCAGTGCCATCGCGAGCAGGGCGCCGAGGAGCAGACCACCGACGAGCGCGGCGCCGGCGTTGCGGGCGGCGTTGGTCGGGTTGGAGACGACACCGGCGTTGAGCTGGAGGTCCTGCAGCTGGTTGGTGCTGCGGCCCTGGATGTCGTTGATCTGTTCCTGGAGCCGGCTGGCCTCACCCTGGTTGTTGGCGTTCTGGGCGGCCGTCAGCTGCTGGTTCAGCGTCGCGAGCTGCTGCTGCTGGGCGTCCCCGCCGAGGCTCGAGTTGACGTCGTCGCGCAGGGCGACGGCCATCTTCGTGGCCGAGTCCGAAGCGACGTCGGGGCTCTCGGCGACGGCCTCGATGTACACGATCGGGCTGGCCGCGGCGATGCGGGCGTTGAGGCCGACCGAGTCGGGCACGCCGGCGGTCTGGCGCAGCTGCTGCTGCGAGGACGCCTGGTTGAAGTAGTCGGCGTAGCCCTGGGCGAGGACGGTGTCCTGCTCCGGGGCGCGGTCCTGGGACACGATGGTCAGCGCCGACCGGCCGGTGTAGGTCGATCCCTGCAGGAGCGAGGCCCCCAGCGAGCCGGCTGCCGCCACGATGCCGATGACGAGGATCAGCACCCACCGGCGGCGGATGCGATCCCACTGGATCTGGAGCGGGCTCATGACGTGCCTTTCGTCCGGTCGTCGGCGTGTCGCCCCCGGGGGACGCCCGTGGGCATCCTACTGTGGTGGATCAAGGCGACTGCCGTGATGCGCCCGCCGACGAGGCCCGCGCGCGGGTCGTCGACGGAGCTGGTCATCGCTTCAGCGTCCCTCTGAGCGGTCCCGCGTGGCCGACTCGTAGGCGGCCAGCAGTTCCTTCTCCGAGTTGGTCCAGGAGAGCGGCCCGGACACGCGTTCCATGCCGATCTCGCCCATCGCCCGGCGGCGACGGGGGTCGTCGAGGAGCTCGGACACGAGGCCCGCGAACTCACCGACGTCGTTGGGTCGGGCGTAGACCGCCGCCTCCCCCGCCGAGACCCTCGCCTCGACCAGGTCGAACGACACCACCGGCCGCCCCATCGCCATGTACTCCATGATCTTGTTCATGGTGGACACGTCGTTGAGCGGGTTGCGCGGGTCCGGCGCGAGGCAGACCGACGCGGTGGACAGATGGCGCAGCACGTCCTCGTCGGGGATGCGGCCGGTGAACGACACCCGGTCGTCGAGCCCGTAGGCGTGTGCGAGGGCGACGACGTCGTCGAAGGCGTCGCCGGTGCCCATGAACACCGCGTGCCAGTCGTCGCGGCGCTCGGCGAGGTCGGCCAGGGCGCGGATCGCGTAGTCGACCCCGTCCTGCGGGCCCATCACGCCGAGGTAGCAGAGCAGGTGCTCGCGGCCCCGGGCCAGCGCCGGCTCCGGGTCGCGCAGCGCGAAGCGCTCGACGGCCGGGGCGCTCCGGACGACGAACGTGTCCTCGACCGGCACCCGCCCGCGGCCGGTGGCCACGGCGCGGTAGCTCTCGTTGGTGGCGATCACCGTGTCCGCGGTGCGGTAGGTGCCCCACTCCAGCAGGCGCATCGCCCAGTACATCGAGTCCTTCTTCTCGCGGAACCGCGAGAGGTAGAGCTCGGGGACGAGGTCGTGCTGGTCGAAGATGATCCGCGCGCCGCGGGCCTTCGCGCGCAGGGCGGGGAGGAAGAGCAGGTCCGGCGGGTTGCACAGGTGCACGACGTCGACCGGCGCGCGCTTCTGGATGCGCCTGATCAGCCGGTCGGTGTGCCAGAGCGCGGTGCCGTACTCCTTGAGGTAGCCCTGGGGGCCGCCGGTCGCCGCCTCGAGCGGGTAGCGGTGGATCCGGACGCCGTCGATGACGACCTCGGTCTCGGTGTCCCGCTTCGTGCCGAGCGGGCAGATCACCTCGACCTCCCATCCGTGCCCGGTGAGGGTCTGGCACTCCTGCCAGACCCGCCGGTCGAAGGGGACCGAGAGGTTCTCGACGACGATCAGTGCTCTACCAGGCAAGGCCGACGTATCCCTCCTGTTGGCGACGCGCCGAGGCGTCGGGGAGCCGGACGAGGTCGATCACGGGCACCGCGGTGCCGTGGCCGAGAGCGGTGCGGACGTCCTCGTCCGCCTTCCCGACGACCAGGACCTCGGCGTGGTCGACGACGTCGGTCACGGAGTCGACCAGCAGATCACGCAGGTGGGGCAGGCGGGCCTCGATGAAGGCCCGGTTGGCGCCGAGCAGCGCGGACTCGACGACCGCGGGGTCGTAGATGCGCAGGTCGAAGCCCTTGCCGAGCATCCGCTCGCACAGCTCGACGAGCGGGCTCTCGCGCAGGTCGTCGGTGCCGCCCTTGAACGCGAGGCCGAACACGCCGACCTTGCGCTTCCCGGTGGCCGCGACGTGCTCGAACGCGCGCTGGATGTGCTCGTCGTTGGACGGCAGCACGTTCTCGAGGATCGGCACGCGCACGTCGTGGCGGCGTGCGGCGTGGACCAGGCCGCGCAGGTCCTTGGGCAGGCACGAGCCGCCGAACGCGAAGCCCGGGCGCAGGTACGCCGGGCTGATGTTCAGCTTGGTGTCGGACAGGAAGATCTCCATGACGTCGTGGGAGTCGACGCCGAGCTCGCGGGCCAGCGCGCCGATCTCGTTCGCGAAGCCGATCTTGAGGCCGTGGAACGTGTTGTCGACGTACTTCGTCATCTCGGCCACCGGCGGTTCGACCCGGAACTCCGGGGCGCCGAGGCCGGCGTAGAGGGACAGCACCGCGTCGCCGCTGGCCGGGTCGAGCTCGCCCACCACGGTCTTCGGCGGGTCGTAGAAGTCCTTGACGCTCGAGCCCTCGCGGAGGAACTCGGGGTTCACCGCGACGCCGAAGTCCTGCCCGGCGACCAGGCCCGAGGCCTCCTCGAGGATCGGCACGAGCACGCCGAGACAGGTGCCCGGCAGCATCGTCGAGCGGAACACGACGGTGTGGCGCGTAGCGATCGGGTCGAGCTCCCCTCTCGGCGTGCTCCCCTTTCCGCTCCGTCTCCCGGTGGCGTCGTCGCGGGTCGCGAGCGCCTCCCCGATCTCGCGGGCCGCGCGCTCGAGGTAGGTGATGTCGAGGCTGCCGTTGCCGGCCGACGGGGTGCCGACGCAGACGAGCGAGAGGTCGGTGCCGTGGACCGCGGCGGTGACGTCGTCGGTGACCGTGAGGCGACCGGAGGCGACGACCTCGGCGACGATGTCGCCGATCCGCTCCTCGACGACGGGCGTGCGGCCCTCGCCGATCATCGCGAGCTTCGCCGGGTTGACGTCGACGCCGATCACGTCGTGGCCTTCCGTGGCCAGGCAGGCGGCGCTGACCGTGCCCACATAACCGAGACCGAAGACACTGACCTTCATCGCAGGGAGTCCTCGCAGAAGGGTCGGGGTCGCGGCGGGCCGATGGGGAGCGAACCGCACGCCGGGGTGGGGCCAACGGTACCGGCGGCTCTCGGCGCCACCGCCGTCGGGCAGCGGGCCCGGGCCCGACACTGACGATTCGCTCACCGATAGGAGGACGTCCGGGAGGCGGCCAGGTTGGCCCGGAAGGCCGGCGGAGCGGGCCCGTTAGCCTCGGGCGGGTGAGCCGTGACGTCGAGATCCTCGCCGATCCCGCCGACGAGCCGGGCCTGGTCGACGAGTGGCGTGCCCTCGCCGAGGCCGCGGGCAACGCCTTCGTCTCCCCGGAGTGGTACGCCGCCTACGCCCGGCACTACGGGCAGGACGCGCCGCCGTTCGTGGTGCGGGTGCGCGACGCCGACGGGGCGCTGGCGGGGCTGCTGCCGCTGTGTCAGGACACGAGGCGCCCAGGGGAGCACGCCGACCGGGGAGCCGGACCATCGAGACTGCTCGGGCGCACCGTGCGCTTCGCCGGCGCCAACGTCGGCGACCGCTTCGCCCCGGTGGCCGCCGCGGGCCGCGAGGCGGAGGTCGCCCGGGCGGCGGCCGGAGCGCTGGGCCGCGAGGCCCTGGTGCTGCACAACGTCGACGCCGGCGCCCCGTGGGTCCCGGCGCTGGGCGAGGGCCTGCGCGGGCGGCTCAACACCCGGACGGCGGCGACGCGACTGCGCGGCGGCGTCATGCCCTTCGTCCCGCTGACCGGGCACACCTGGGACTCCTTCCTCGGCGCACGCAGCCGCAACTTCCGCCAGCAGGTGCGGCGCAAGGAGCGGGCGCTGGTCGACGGGCTCGGCGCGAAGGTGCGCGCGACGTCGTCGCCCGGCGAGGTCGTCGGCGACGTCGCCGCGTTCTTCCGGCTGCACGACCTGCGGTGGGACGAGCGCGAGGGCGGGTCGACGATCACCAGCCCGACGGTGCGGGCGTTCCACGAGGACTTCGCGGCGGCGGCCTTGTCCCGCGGGTGGCTGCGCATGTCGTTCCTCGAGATCGAGGGCACCGCCGTCGCGGCGCTGTACGGCTGGCGGATCGGCGGGCGCTACGCGTACTTCCAGGCCGGCTTCGACCCGGAGTGGGCGGAGAGGAGCGTCGGCCTGGTGCTCATGGCGCACACCGTGCGCGAGGCGATCGAGGAGGGCGCCGACGAGTACGACCTGCTCCTCGGCGACGAGGCCTACAAGGCGCGCTTCGCCACCGACGAGCGCGCGGTGGAGACGCTGGTCGTGGCCGGCGCGCTGGACCCCACCCGCCTGCTCGCCCAGGTCGACGCCGGCGTCCGCCGCGCCACCGACGGGCTCTCGCCGGAACTCCGTGCGCGCCTGCGCCACCTCGCGCAGCCCGTCCTCGCCCGCATGCCGGGCACGCGCTCGCGCTGACCGGGCCGGCGGGGTACACCAGCGATGCGGCATCGCTGGCATGTCACGCCAGGATCGCCACACGCTCGCTCGCGCGACACGCCGGTGGGCGTCGTCCAGGGTTGTTCAGCGTGGCGGGCATGCTGACGTTCGACGTCAGGAAATCCACCACGTCGATCGGCGCCGTGAGCGGGCCGATACCGTCGACCGCCATGAGTCGACGGCTCCTCGTGCTCGGCTGGCACAACATCGACCCGACGCCGTTCTACCCGGCTGACCCCGGCGCCGGGCGTCGCGGCTTCGAGCGCCAGCTCGCGGCCATCGACAAGCTCGCCACGGTCGTCCCGCTCTCCGAGGCCGTCGACACGCTCGCGGCCGGCGGCTCGCTGCCGCCGCGCGCCGTGGCGCTGACGTTCGACGACGGCTACGCGGACTGGCTCGACGCCGCCGTGCCCGCCCTCGACCGGCGCGGCATGCACGGCACCTTCTTCCTCGTCTCCGACATCCTCGCGGGGCGCATCGGGGCCTGGTGGGAGGAGCTCGCCGACGCGTTCGACCGCTGCACCGCCACGTCGCTGGACTGGGCCGGGCGCACGCACGACCTCTCGACGCCCGCCGCCCGGCTCGGGGCTCAGGCCGCCCTCAAGGACGAGCTCAAGCTCGTCGACCGCGCCACGCGCGTCGAGGCGGTCGCCCGCATCGCCGAGCGGATCGCGCCGCCTCCGCCCGCCCGCGCGCCGATGTTCCTCGACTGGCCGGGCGCCAAGGCCCTCGCCGCGACCGGGCACGGCGTCGGCTCGCACACCGTCACCCACCCGATCCTCGCCCGCGAGGACGTCGACACCCAGCGCGAGGAGCTCGTCGCCAGCAAGCAGACCCTCGAGCAGGGGCTGGGCCAGACGGTGGATCTTCTCGCGTACCCGAACGGGAACGCAGGCGACTACGACCAGCAGACGATGGAGCTCGCCCGCGAGGCGGGCTACCGGGCCGCGGTGACCACGCGGCCCGGCCTCGTCGGCCCGCACGAGCCCCCGTTCGCCATGCACCGCATCGTGCTCACGCCGCTCACCGACGTCGGCGAGCTGTTCGGCAAGGTCGCGCGCAAGGGCACGGGGCTCGCGCGGAAGGTCGTCAGGACCCTCGCGCCGACGGGCTGACCTGCCCGTACCGCGCCTCCCACGCCGACGACACGATGTCGTCGAGGTCGTGGCGGGCGCGCCAGCCGAGCCGCTCGGCGATCCGCGAGGCGTCCGCGACGACCGACGCCGGGTCGCCGGGGCGCCGCTCGGCGATCACCGGGTCGACGGGCCGGCCCGCGACCCGCGCCACGGTGGCCATCACCTCGAGCACCGAGTATCCCCGGCCGACGCCGACGTTGAGCGTCTCGGCGCACGGCGCGTCGAGCAGCGCGGTCGCGGCGACGTGGGCGTCGGCGAGGTCGTCGACGTGCACGAAGTCGCGCACGCAGCTGCCGTCGGGGGTGTCGTAGTCGCGGCCGAACACGGTCGGCGAGCTCCCGTGCGCGACGGCGTCGAGGGCGATCGGCACGAGGTTGGCCTGGCCGCGGTCGGCCAGCCGCGCGTCCCGGGCGCCGGCGACGTTGAAGTAGCGCAGCGCCACGTAGCGCAGGCCGGTGGCCCGGTGGACGTCGGCGAGCAGCCACTCGCCGGCGAGCTTGGTCGTGCCGTAGGGGTTCACGGGCTCGCAGGGGTCGTCCTCGGCGACCGCGGCCCCGGTCGTCGCGCCGTAGACCGCCGCGCTCGACGAGTAGACGAACCGTCCGACGCCGGCCCGGTCGCAGGCGGAGAGCACGCTGCGCAGGCCCTCGACGTTCTCGCGCCAGTAGTACAGCGGCTGCGCCACCGACTCGGGCACGCTCTTGCGGGCCGCGAAGTGCATGACGCCGTCGAGGCCGTGGTCGGCCAGCGTCGCGGCCACGGTGTCCTCGTCCAGCACGCTCGCCCGCACCAGCGTCACGTCGGCGTCGACGCGCTCGACGAGCCCGGTGGACAGGTCGTCGAGCACGACGACCGTGTCGCCGCGCGCCCGCAGCGCCCGCACCGTGTGACCCCCGATGTAGCCGGCCCCGCCCGTGACGAGCCAGCGTCCCCCCGCCGCGGTCACTTCAGACGCCTCGGCTCGGCCGTGGCGCGCAGCGCCGGAGCGACCGGACGGCCGTCGAGCACCGCCCCGGGACCGTCGGTGAGAGCCTTCTCGTACGCCGGGAGCGCGCCCGCGACGGCGGTGACGGTCAGCTCGACGTCGGCGTCGGTGTGCGCCGCGGAGATGACGAACGACTGTCCGAGCACGCCGCGGCGCAGGAGCTCGCCGAGGAACACCGTGCGCATCGGCTGCGACGGGTCTCCGTTCGCGTCCCGTGTGCGGAAGACGAGGCACGCGGGGTGGCCGACGACGTCGACGAACTCGGTGAGCCCGGCCCCCGCGACGACCTCGTTGCACGCCTCGGCGAGCTTGGCGCCCTGGCGGCGCATCGTCGCGACCGGGTCCTCGCGGCGGTAGGCCTCGACGACGGCGCGGAACGCGGTGAGCCCGACGGTCTCGGGCCCGTGGGTGGTGGAGAGCAGGAAGACGCGGTCGGCGTCGGTGCGCAGCCCGCCGAGCTCCATCAGCTCCCGGCGTCCGGCCAGCGCCGACACCGGGAAACCGTTGCCCATCGCCTTGCCCCACGTCGAGAGGTCGGGCGTCACGCCGTAGACGGCCTGCGCGCCGTGCTCCGACCAACGGAACCCGGTGATCATCTCGTCGAACACCAGCACCGCGCCCTGCGCCGTGCACAGCTCGCGCACGCCCTCGAGGAAGCCGGGGGCCGGGTCGTGCAGGGCGGTCGCGGCCTCCATGAACACCGCGGCGATGCGCCCCGGGTGCGCGTCGAACAGGGCTCGCAGGGAGCCGAGGTCGTTGTAGACGAAGCCGACCGTGCCCACCCGGGCGGCGGAGGGGACGCCGGCGTTCATCGGGGTGCCGCCGATGAACCAGTCGTCGGTGGAGAAGAAGGGCTGGTCGGCGACGGCGACCATCTCCCGACCGGTGGCGGCGCGCGCCAGCTTGAGGGCCGCGGTGGTCGCGTCGGAGCCGTTCTTCGCGAACTTCACCATGTCGGCGCCCGAGACCAGACCGAGGAAGTCCTCGGCGGCCTCCACCTCGAGGCGGCTGGGCCGGGAGAAGCTCATCCCGCGGTCGAGGACGCCGCGGACCGCGGCGGTCACCGGCTCGTAGGCGTGCCCGAGCGTCACCGAGCGCAGACCCATGCCGTACTCGACGTAGGAGTTGCCGTCGGCGTCCCACACCCGTGCGCCGCGGCCGTGCTCGATGATCGGCGTCATCGTCTCGGGGTACTGGTCCGAGCCGCGCGCGTAGGTGTGCGCGCCGCCGGGCACGAGATCGTGCAGCCGAGCCTGGAGGCGGGCGGACTCGGTGAAGACCGGCTGGGCAGGCGTCGGTGACACGGACCTCATGGGCCTCAGCTTCCCTGGTGGGCGGGTGGCGGCAACGTCCAGGGTGACGACCCGTTCGGCCGCGCGGGAGATCCGCCACCCCGGACGGGGCGTGTCGCCATCCTGCGCTCCGGGCGGTCACGAGGCGGCAGGCACCTACCACCCCGACGGCCCAGTGGCCGTCCCCCGGTCAAGAACGGGTGTCCGGGACGTCCACACTGGGCCACATGGCAGCACCGGCCGCACCCTCCGGAGCAGCACCTGGGCCGAACGGGCGGCACGCTCGGCGTGACGACGCCGGCGCCAACCCGTCCCCGCCGGGGCGCTCGGGTCGACGACTGGCCACCGCGCCCGGACGACGCGCGCCCTGGCCCGTCGCCGCCGACCCCGACGCGGTGACCGAGACCTTCGCCGGGGAGCCGCGCCACCTCGCGCCCGAGCCTCCGCCGACGACCACCGTCCTGCCCGGCTCGCCCGCGGCCCCGACCGCCCAGGCCGGGGTGCCGGGGCTCCGGGCCGTTCCTCCCGCTCCCGTTCCGGCCCCGGCGGCTGTTGTTCCTGCTCCGGCCCCTGTCCTGGGCCCGGCTCCCGCTCCGGCTCCCGCTCCGGCACCGGCACCGGCACCGACTGCCCCTTCCGCTCCCGCCGCCGCTCCCGCTCCCGCCCCGGGGCCGCCGTCCGCGCTCTCGCCCGGACCGCAGGGCCTCGCCCCGCCGCCGACCGTGCCGCCCCCGCCGGGGTCGGGTGCGCCGGCGGGCGGTGCCGCCCCGGGGCCCGCGGGTCCGCCGACGCGGCGGGCGCCGATCCACCGCGACCGCGTGCCCGGCACGCCGGTGGTGGAGAGCCGGCCCGTCTGGGGTCCGCCGCAGCCCGTCCGCTGATCGCCCGTCACGCCGGCCGGCGGAACTGGGCGCCGCCCGCGTGGTCGCGGCCGGACGGATCCGCCACCGTCGTCCCTCCTCGGGCCGATACGGTGATCGACGGCGGGTTCGCGGTCGCCTCCGGCGGGTCGGTCGATCTCCCGCCTGGCAGAGTCGCGCCGGTGGGCGGGACGGAGCTGGCCCGGGTCGTCGCCCGGCTCGTGCGGGAGATGCACCGCGACGGGCCCTACCGGCCGCCGCGTGGCTCCGAGCTCGACGCCCTGGACGCGCTGGCCGACGCGCTCGCCGCCGGGGACCACGACGCCGCCGTCGGGACCGCGGCGCACCTGGGCCTCGCGACGACCCGCGACGGCGACCGGGTGCTGCTCGCGTCCGACCCCGGTGACGAACGTGCGTGGCTGGCGGTGGTGCTCGGGTCGGCGCCGGGCGCGGTGGTCGAGGTCCCGCACCCCAACGCCGACCTCGCCACCGAGCACGTCGGGCTCGCCCTGACCGAGTGCCGCGCCGACGTGCTGTACCTCCAGGCGGGCGCGCACCGGATCGCCGGCGCGCCGCCGGAGGCGCGCGACCGCGTCGACTGTCCCGCCGACGTGTCGTCCCGCGACGACGCGCCCTTCTCCCGGGTCGCGGCGGCGCTCGTGCGCCGGGGCCTGCCGCAGATCCAGCTGCACGGGTTCGCCGACCGCGGGGACGTCGACGTGGTGCTCTCCCCCGGCGCGGCGACTCCGTCGGCGTTGCTGGCGGCCGTGCGGGCCCACCTCGTGGAGCTCGGGGAGCGGGTGGGCGAGGGCCGGCGCTGGGAGGACCTGCTGGGCCGCCGCAACGTGCAGGGCCGGGCGGCGGCGCGGGCGGGCACGGCGTTCGTGCACCTGGAGCTGTCCCGCTCGCTGCGCCGGGACGCCGACCGTCGCGACGCCGTCGCGGCCGCGCTCGACAAGGCCCTCGAGGCTCGTTAGGGGCGCAGCGCGCGGACCCCGCCCCGCTCCGGGCCGCCGGGTGCGAACAGCACGACGGCGTCGTCGACGCCGGGGTCGGCGTACTGCGCGAGCGCGGCGGGGGGTGTCTCTATGGGGTTGTCAAGCCGCGAGGGGCTCGGGTGCTCGCGCTGGGGCGCGGTAGGGCTGGTGGTCGCGGAGCATGGCGTAGATGACGTCGGTGCGGCGGCGGGCCAGGCATATC
>NZ_JBXUHE010000049.1:0-41100 GCF_057180585.1 Actinomycetospora sp. 2LY8.5 | reverse complement strand
GAGATGGTCGTCGATGTAGACGTAGAGTCCGGTCAGGAGGGTGTCCAGGTCTGTCGTCACAAACGGATCTTGGGCGCCCTCCGCCCTCCTTCCCGGCCACCACGCCGTTCGGACTTACTCGTCTAGGTCCTCGGGCGCGAGGCGGCCGACGAGCTCGTGCAGCTTCGCGATCCCGGCCACGCCCTCGGGCAGCCGGGCCCGTTCACGTCGTCCGGTCTCGTCCTGGACCTCGACGTCGTGATGTTCTTCGGCCCAGTCGTCGCCGACGAACAGCAATGTGCGCACCTCCCGCGCTCGCCTACCTCGGTCGGCGGCACGCGGGAGATCACCAGCGGCCCAATGGATCAGTGCTCGCGCCGAAGCCGGCGGGCGACGTCATCCCATCAGCGGTCTATCCCTCCCGACTACCGGTGGGGGCACGTTCCTGAGCCAGGACTCACTGCTCTCCAGGCCGCGCGAGTGCTCACCCACCGGCAGCTACCGAGACGAGCCTCCCGCAGAAGACCCGCTACGCCCCATTGGGCCGCGCGTGGCCTCGCGCCCGCGTCGGTGATGGTCAGGAAGGCCGCGGTCGCGGCGCCGTAGCGGATGATCGCGGACGGCCCATCCGCGGGCCGAGCAGGGCGCAGCGGGTCGGAGACGAGGTCGGGCAGGGCCGGCACCCGGTCTTCGGCAGCGAACCCGTCCCGCGCGGCGCGCAGTCGCAGGTCGGCGGCTGGCCCTGTTCGTCAGGATCGGGAGTGTCCGGTGGAGGTTCCTCCGGCGGACGCGAAAGTTGATCGCCGGGCCCGCAGCCCGCTGCTACCGTCCGCCGGTATGGGACCAGCCGCGATGTTCGTGGTCCGTCTGCGCCGTAGCTAGCGGCGACAGACGGTTCTCTGACTGCCTGCTTCGCCGCGCACCGGTCGACCCTCATCGCCGGCGCGGCACCCCTCGTGCTGCCCGGCGCCTCGATCACGAGCGCGGAGCACCCATGCCCCAGCACCATCACGGTGGCCGACACGAGCTCGGTCAGAACTTCCTCACCGATTGCCAGACCATCGACGTCATCGTCGACCTCGTCGTGGCCGCCCTACGCCCCGGCGACACCATCACCGAGATCGGCGCCGGTCGCGGAGCCCTCACTGTTCCGCTCGCCGACCTGGGCCGTCCCCTGCGCGCGATCGAACTCGACGGTCGCCGCGCCCGCCAGCTACGGCGGCGCGTACCCGCCCACGTCAACGTCGAAGTCGCCGACGCGCTGGAGACCTCGCTCGGCACCGAGCCCCACGTGCTGGTCGGCAACCTGCCGTTCCACCTCACGACCACACTGCTACGGCGCGTCCTGCGTGCCGAGCACTGGCACACGGCGGTCCTGCTGACCCAGTGGGAGGTCGCCCGCCGCCGCGCCGGGGTCGGCGGAGCCAGCATGCTCACCGCGAGCTGGTGGCCCTGGTACACCTTCACCCTGCACCGGCGAGTGCCGGCCAGGGCCTTCTCCCCCACCCCGTCGGTCGACGGTGGTCTGCTCACCGCCCACCGCCGCTCGACTCCGTTGGTCGACGCTCAGCGCGACTACCAGAAGCTGGTCAAGGACGTCTTCACCGGCCGTGGCCGCGGGATTGCCGAGATCATCGAGCGCACCGGGCTGCTCCCCCGCCGTGCGGTCCACGCCTGGGCCCGCGACCACGGGCTACGGGCTGACACCTTGCCCAAGCACCTGACCGCCGAGCAGTGGGCCACGCTGCACGCAGCCACACGCTCGGCGCCTCGCCGAACGCCGCGCCGATAACGCGACCGGCGACGCACGCCCCGTGCCCGCGTCCCAGAACCAAGGTTCTGAGACACCGCCCCCGCTCGCGGCCAAGTGGTGTCCCGTGGAGCGGTGTCACTCCGTGACCGGAGGTCCGGCGTGGCTGCCCGCGTGAGAGGGGCCATCGCGTGAGTCTCTGCGTGAACCCGCCGAGGAACACGCATGAGAGGACCACGCGATGGCACGGCGACGTCGGGGCGTTCGAAGCGGTTCTCGGGCACGACCGAGAACCAGTGCAGGGCGAATCCGCGGCGTTCCAGCTCCTCGCCGAGGTGCTCGTGCCCGATCACGGGTGCGGTCTTCACCCTGAGCCTCCCGTCGGCCTCTCGCCTACCCGTGGACGGGGGCGGTGATGGTGGTCCCGCGGCCACAGCCACGGAATCACCACCACCGGGTCAGGACTGGGACAGATCGCCGCCGGCGGCGGGTCCTTGCGCGGCGGTGCGGGCCTGTCCGAGGCGCAGGGCCCGTCCGGCGGGGACGGTGGCGAGCGCGACCGCCGCGACCGCGACCCAGACCGCCCCGGACGGACTGGCCGCGACGGCGGCGCCGCCGGCGAGCGGACCGGCGGCCGCGCCGATGTTGAGCGCGGCGGTGGTGAAGCTGCCCCCGAGGGTCGGCGCGTCCGGCACGAGCGCCATCGACCGGGCGATCACACCGGACCCGACCGCGAACGCTAACAGGCCCATCACCGCGCCGAGCGCCACCACGACGACCGTCGTGTCGCGGGCCAGGGCCATCGCCACCCAGCCGGCGAGCAGCGCGCTCCCGCCGCCGAGCACCAGCTGCCGGTAGTGAGTGTCGGCGCCCCGCGCGGCCAGCACGACACCGAGGCACGCACCGACCCCGAACACCGCCAGCGCGACCGGCACCACAGTCGCAGCGGCGCCGCCACCAACCAGGGCCGCACCCAGATAGGTATAAGCAGAGAACGTCCCGGCGTTGACCAGCACCGCGACCAGCAACGTCGCAGCCACCACCGGCCGGCGCAGCACCGCGAACTCCGCGCGCACCGACGGCCGCGAGCCGCCCGGGCCCTGGGGCACGGCCACGAGCGGGAGCAGCGCCAGCGCCGCCAGCGCGAGCGCGGCAACGACCCAGAACGTGGCGCGCCACCCCCCGAGCTGCCCGATCAGCGCGCCCGCGGGCACCCCGACGATCAGCGCCAGCGTCGTGCCCGACAGCAGCACCGCAGTCGCCCGAGCGGTGCGTTCCGGCGCCACCGAGCGCACCGCCACCACCAGCGCCACCGCCAGGAACCCGGCGTTGGCGAACGCCGCCACCACCCGTGTCGCCACCAACACCGCGAACACCGCGCTCAGCGCCCCGACCACGTGCACCACCACGAACAGCGCCAGGAACCCCGACAACGCCGCCCGCGGCGCCAACCTCCGCGCGACCAGCGCCATCAGCGGCGCGCCCAGCACCATCCCCACCGCGAACGCCGAGGTCAGGCTCCCCGCCACCACCAACGGCACCCCGAACTCGGCGGCGATCTCGCCCACCAGCCCGGCCAACATGAACTCCGAAGTGGCCTGCGCGAACACCGCGCACGCCAAGGCCAGCAACAACAACGACATGAGCAAGCTCCACCACGGCCGACCCCGGGCCGCTGCGCGAGCGCACAACACACGACGGGGCAGGGTTGATCCGGACCACGGACCCGGCCCAGCAGAAGGGCAGGCCGACGTCACCGCAGACACCGACACGTGTCTGTCGTTCGACGGCGGCGCCACCGACCAGGGCCGGCGGCTAGCTTCTCTCGGCGTCCGGGCTGCTCACGACCGGCACCCTAACCGGCCCCTGCGCTCTGGTCACTGCCGCTGGTCGGGAGTGGCTGAAGAGAGGCCTGCGTCGAGATCGGTGATCGGCTGCGCCATCGATGAGAGTGCCGCGTAGCTGGACTGGCTGCCTGCCGACCGGCTCCCCGGCTTCGCGCGGGCGCTCGCGACCGTGCCGCGCCCCGAGGGGGTGCTCCTGAACTTCGACACCCTGCTCGCCGATCCGGACACCACGCCCCGTCTCGCCGCGGCGACCCAGGAGCCGCGCCGCGCCCGCACCGACGCGCGCACGACCGCGCCGGGCTTCGAGGACTTCTCCGCGTGATGGGGGCTGCCGAGGCGGAGCCCGCGCTCGCGCCGCGGTTCGCCGAGCGCGTCGAGGGTCCGCACCGGCGCGGTCACGGCGGGAGCTCGCTGGCCCGCTGGGGAGCGGGCACTCGGCGGCGCCGGGTTCGCCGAGGTCACGACGCTGACCCAGCTCCTCGACCGTCGCCTGCTCGCGGCCCTGCGCTGAACCCGCCCCGCGCCAGCACCTCGGCCGTCGGGCCCCGGTCCACGATCCGGCCGTCGGCGACGACGACCGTCGAGGGGCACACCCGCGCGACCACCTCGAGGTCGTGGCTGACGAGCACCACGGTCATCGCCGGCATGCGGTCGAGCAGTGCGACCAGTCGCCGACGGTGCTCGGCGTCGAGCGCCGCGGTCACCTCGTCCGCGACCAGCACCGCCGGCCCGGCCATCAGCGCACGCACGACCGCCGCCCGCTGCAGCTGACCACCCGACAGCGCCCCGGGACGCCGCGCGGCCGTCATGTCGTCGACCCCGAGGTCCGCCAGCAGGCCGGCGGCCTCCGCGCGAGCCTCCGACGGGCTCAGACCGCGCAGCAGCACCCCCGGCCGCACCACATGGTCGATCACCGGGCGCCGGGCGGCGAACGTGGCGCGCGGATCCTGGTGCACGTACTGCACCGCCCGCCGCGCCGCCCCGTCCCGGTCGAGCGCGTCGGGTCGCAGCGTGTGCCCGTCGACCGCCACGGTCCCGGCCCGCGGCGCCACGAGCCCGGCGAGGCAGCGGGCCAGTGTCGTCTTGCCCGCCCCGGTGCGCCCGACGACGCCGACGGCCTCGCCCGACCCCGCCGCGAGGGACACGTCCGCGAGGATCGCCCGCCCGTCCCCGGCGCGGACCGTGATCCCGCGGGCGTCGAGCCGGGGCGGACCGCTGACCTCCGCGACGACCGGCGCCCCGCCCGACGAACCGCCGAGCACGGACGCCGCCCCCCGCCGCACGACCCGCCCGTCGCGGAGCTCCAGCACCTCGTGCGCCAGGGCGCGGGCGACGTCGCGGTCGTGGGTGAGCAGGACCAGCGCGACGCCGGACGCCGCGAGCCCCGCCAGGTCCGCGACGAGCCCCGCCGTCGTCCCCGCGTCGAGCGCGGTCGTCGGCTCGTCCAGCACGACGACGGACGGCCGGGTGACCAGCGTGCACGCCAGCGCCATCCGCTGCTGCTGTCCGCCCGAGAGCTGGTGGGGGTGGCGGCGGGCCAGGGACGCGTCGGGGATCTGCGCCGCCGCGAGCGCCGCGGCGACCGCCTCGCGACGGCGCGAGCGGCCGTGCACCGTCCCGGCCAGCTCGTCGAGCACCGCGCCGACACGCCGCACGGGGTCGAGCACCGCGCCGGGGTGCTGCGGGAGGTAGCCGACCCGGCCGTCCGCCACGACGCCGCCGTCCAGCTCGACGCCGGCCCGCGCCTCCCCCAGCAGCCCGAGCCCGAGCGTGCTCTTCCCCGACCCCGACGGGCCGACGACCGCGAGGACCTGGCCGGGCGCGACCGCGAGGTCGACGTCGGCGAGCAGCACGGCGTCCCCGGCGCGAGCCCCGAGCCCCCGCGCCCGCAGGACCGCGCTCACGGCGCACCCCGCCGGTCCAGCAACCGGTCGGCGACGAGGTTCGCTCCGGCGCACAGCGCGACGAGCAGCACGGCCGGCACGACCAGCGCGGCCGGCGCGAGGAACAGGGTCGGCCCGTTCTGCTGGATCACCACGCTCCAGTCCGACGAGGTCGGTTCCAGCCCGACACCGAGGAAGTTCGCGCTGGTCAGAACGGTCACGACGAGCACCACGCGGGTGCCGGCGTCGGCGACGAGCGCGCCGGCGGCCGACCGAGCCGGCTCGAGCAGGTGCGAGCGCCACCACGGCTCGCCGGCCTGGATCATCGCCTCCTGTACGGCGCGCAGCGTCGGGGCGTCCGCGGCGCTGCGCGCCAACCGCACCAGCGCCGGGAGCTGGACGAGCGCGGTGCCGACGATCAGCCAGCCGACCCCGCGACGCCCCGTGCCCGCAAGCACCATGAGCACCAGCAGCGGCGGCAGGACCAGGGCCACGTCGACGACCCGCAGCGCCGCCGCCCCGATCCACCGGCGCCGGACCGCGGCGAGCGCCAGCCCCAGCGGCGCCCCGACCGCGTAGGCCAGGGCCAACGTCCCGGAGGTCATCGCGACCACCGACAGCCCGCCGGTGAGCGCGAGCCCGAGGACGTCGCGCCCGAACACGTCGGTCCCGAACAGCCCGCCGGGGCCCGGGGGCAGCAGCGGCGTGCCGGTCGCCCCGAGCCCCGCCACGTGCGCGGCCACCGGCCCGGCGAGCGCGACCACCAACGGCACCGTGACCAGCACGCCCCCGACGGACAGGGCGGGGTCCCGCTTCACGCGACCCTCTCCCGGTACGGGGCGAGGCGCGCCGAGACCAGGTCGGCGACCAGGTTGACCACCACCGTCGTCGCGGCGAACAGCAGCGCGTAGCCCTGCACCAGCGGGATGTCGCGACCCTCGACCGCCTCGACGAACCCCGCCCCGACCCCGGGCAGCGCGAACAGCGCCTCGACCACGACCACGCCACCGAGCAGGCCGTCGACGACGCGCGCCAGCTGCTGCACCGACGGCAGCACCGCGCCCGGCAGCACGTGGCGCAGCAGCACGGAGCGCTCGTCGAGACCGAGCCTGCGCAGGTGGGCGACGTGCTCGGCGCGGTCGGTCTCGACGACCCCGGCGCGGACCTGGCGCGACAGCCGCCCGACCTGGTTGACCGCGAGCACGACGACGGGCAGCACCAGCACCGCCGGTCCCGAGAAGCTGCCGCCGCCCGCCGTGGCCGGCAGCCAGCCGAGCGCGACCGCGAGCACCGCGACGAGGACGAGCCCGAGCGCGAACTCGGGGACGGCCTGGCCCGCGGTCCCCAGGGTGGTCAGCACGCGGTCGGTGACCGACCCCGACCGGCGGCCCGCGACGACGCCCGCCGCCACGCCTAGCGGCACGATCACCGCGAGCGCGAGGGCCGCGACGGTCAGCGTGCTCGCGAGCCGGGCGGCGATCTCGTCGGCGACGGGCAGCCCGGTGTACAGCGAGCGTCCGAGGTCGCCGTGCAGCAGTCCGCCGGCCCACTCGGCGAAGCGGGTGCCCAGCGGCCGGTCGAGGCCCAGCTGCACGCGCAGGGTGTCGATCTGCTCCTGCGTCGCGCTCTGCCCGAGGACGATCTCGGCGGCGTCGCCGGGCAACAGGGCGCCGAGACCGAACACGATCACCGAGACCGCAGCCAGCTGGGCCGCGGCGAGCGCGAGCCGGCCGGTCAGGCGCAGGCCCGCGGTGCGCATCGCGCCTCAGCCCAGGCGCGCGCGGTCGAACCGGGCCCAGTCGTTCGTGTTGGGCCGGGCGGCCTCGATGCCGGTGACGTCGGCGGCGACGCCGACGTGGTTGTCCGCCGCGGCCCACACGAGCATCCCCGACCGCTCCCGCACGATCCGCTGGATCTCGGCGTAGGTCTGCGCGCGCACCGTCTCGTCGGGCGTCGCGACGGCGGCCGCGGCGAGGCGGTCGATCTGCGGGTCGCGGTAGCCCGTGAAGTCGTAGGTCGTCGCGGTGCTGACCAGGCGCCTGCCGACGTAGTCGGGCAGCGGGAGCGAGCCCGCGCTGCTCACCGACGCGATGCCCTGACGGCGGATGGTGGCGAAGTAGTTCTCCGAGGGCAGCGTGCGCGGCGTGACGATGAGGCCGATCTCGCCGAGCTGCTGGGCGATCAGCGCCGCGGCGGGCTGGTAGTTGGGGTCGCTGGTGCTGGTCTGCAGGTCGATCGCGAGCCCGGTCGCGCCGGCCTCCGCGACCAGCGCGCGGGCCCGGTCGACGTCACGCCTGACCTGCGGGACGCCGGTGTCGTAGTACTGCAGCCCCAGCCCGTAGAGGTCGTTGGCGACCTGGCCGCGACCGAGCAGCGCCGTGGTCACCAGCGCCTGGCGGTCGAGACCGAGCCGCACCGCCTCGCGCAGGCGCGGGTCGTTGAAGGGCGGCCGGTCGACCTTGAGCGGGAGGAACTGGAACGTCGAGCCGGGCGCCGAGAGCACGCGCACCCGGGAGTCGCCGGCGAGCTGCTGGGCGCTCGTGGCGCGCAGGTCGAAGGCGTAGGCCACCTGTCCGGACACCAGCGCGTTGACGCGCGCGCTCTCGTCGTCGACCGGCGAGAACTCGAGCTCGCGGACCGCGGGCGCCCCGCCCCAGTAGGCGTCGTTCGCGGCGTAGACCGCGGGGCCGCCCGGGGTGAACGAGACGAACCGGAACGGCCCGGTCCCGATCGGCGGGGAGAACGAGGTGGTGCCGGCCGGGACGATCTCGGCGCCCGGCGCGCCCCACCACAGCGGGAACACGAAGTTCGGCGCGGTGAGCACCAGCTCGACCTCCCGCGGGGCGGTGGTCCGGCTCGCGGCGAGGTCGACGGTACCGAAGAGCTTGGCCGCGATGCCCGTGGTCGCGGGGTCGGTGATGCGCCGGATGCTGAAGAGGACGTCGTCGCCGGTCAGCGGGCGGCCGTCGTGGAAGCGGGTGGCCCGCAGCCGCACACGCCACCGGGTGCCCGTCCCGTCGACCTCCCACGACTCGGCCAGGCGCGGCACCGCGGTCATGTCCTGGGACCACGCCGCCAGGGTGTCGAAGCACGCCTTCGCCCGCGCCTGGTCGACGTAGAGCGGCAGCACGTGCGGGTCGAGGTTCTCCCGCGAGCCGCCGCCGGCGAACGCGACCCGGAGCCGCTCGGTCGACCCGGTCGTCCCGGACGCGCCGCAGGCCGAGAGCAGCGGACCGGCGGATAGCGCGAGCCCCGTCCCCAGCGCCCCGGCCAGCACGGCCCGTCGAGTCGGTCCCCGGCGCGGCTTCACGTCCCCGAACGTCGTCACCTCATCAGTTGATCAGATGATGACCGCGGGTGTCAGCTCGGGTGATCGATCCTGCTCGTCCGACGAGGCAGTGGCGGAGCCTCCGAGCGGGGAGCCGTCCCCGGCCCGGCTCGCCAGGTCGATCCGCCCGAGATCGAACCGCCACGCCGGGGCTTCGCCGGCGGATCTCCGTGGCCAGCGACCGGCGGGCCGCATGACCTTCTCCAGCAGGATGTAGGGGTCATCCGGCCCCGCCTCCATCGCGGTCCCGGTCAGCTCTGGAGGCCGCGAAGGAGCGCAGCCGGGCCGGCCGCCGATGGCCTGATTTCGTAAGACCCTGGCCCCTCTCCGGATACCTCGGCAGTCGCCCCTCCACGAGGCTAGCGGATGTCCGACCGGTAACCGGCTCAGGGAAGAGCCGGGGGGGAGCTCGATATGCAGGTGGTCCAGCCCGAGTCTGTCGGTTTCGACCCATCTCGTCTTCACCGTCTCCACGACGCGCTGGAGGCGGACATCACCGAGGGGACGTACGACGGGGCGCTCGTCGCCGTCGGACGCAGGGGCAGCGTGGCGGCCTTGGAAGAGGTCGGGTTCGCGGATCGACAGGAACAGCGACCAATTCGCCGGACCGACCTGTTGCTCACGATGTCGATTAGTAAGCAGTTCGTCAACGTGGTGGCTTTGAGCTTCGTCGAACGCGGCCTCCTCCAGCTCACCCAGCCGGTTTCGGACGTGCTACCCGACTTCGGACAGCGTGGAAAGAGAACGATCGCCCTCTGGCATCTACTGACGCACACCAGCGGCATCTTCTCGGGGGTGGCTCCGCTACCGCCCGAGGATCTCATTCAGTACCAGAAGTGGCTGGAGTACGTGATGGGCACGGCACCGGAGTCCGAGCCCGGAGCACAGGTCACGTACTCCCTGCTGGGTGCGCACGCAGTCCTCGCGTCGATGCTCGTCGCGGTCGACCCCGACAAGCGAACGCTCCGCCAGATCCTCCAGGGGGAGCTCTTCGATCCGGTCGGCATGCACGACACGTCACTGGGGCCGTCAGGAGATGGTCGACCGATCGCCCCCGTCGTGCAGCGCTACTCCCGGCCCTCCGGCATCTTCCACGCGGAGGAGATCGAGGCGGTCGGCGGCCTCGTCACGCTCGACGGCGCGGAGCTTCCCGGTGGTGGCGGAATCACCTCGATCCTCGACCTATGGTCCTTCTCCGAGATGCTCCGGCCCGGGGGCGTCAGCGGGGAGCGTCGGATCCTCTCACCAGCCACGATCGACCTCGCCACGCGGAACTGGACCGGCGACAAGGTCAACTCACTGTTCAACTACGCCCTCGACCTCCGCGGTTGGCAAGCCTGGCCGGCCTCGGTCGGGCTCGGGTTCTTCGTCCGAGGTGAGGCGCTCACCCCGGGACCGCTTCCCAACCTCGGCAGTGCGCGCACCTTCGGCGGCTGGGGCGCGGGAAGCACCCTGTTCTGGGTCGACCCCGAGCGAGACGTGACGTTCGCGATGCTCACCACGGGCATCCTGGAGGACACGGACCACGTCGTGCGGTGCCAGAAGCTCTCTGACCTGGTGTTGGCCGCTGTCGTCGACTGAGCGGATCCACGGCCGGTCTGGTGCCCGATGGTGGCGGTAGGCAACATGAGCGCGACGACACTTGCCAAGTATCGAGGAACGTGTATGTGGACTCTGAGGGCTCCGCGAAACACCGCCGCGATTCGTGACCTGATCGCGGCAGGCGGTATGGCGGCGTCCGACGTCGTTCGCGGTTCCTCGATTGCCGCCTCGGACGTCCTGGCTCCCGGCGGGGAGATCCGGCCACATGACGAGCTCGTGATCGCGAAGAACGTGATCAGTTCTCGCTCCGAGTACACGGACATCGGCCTCGATGCCGGGGCTCGGTGCCGCATCGCGGACTTCGGACTCGTCGGCCTGTTGATCAGATCGAGCTCGACCTTCGCTCAGGGGCTCACGGAGTCCATCCAGTTTCAGGACCTTTGTCATCCCCTCCCCCAGAGCCGACAGACGAGACACGGCGACACCCTGTTCATCGAGATGGATACGAGTCTCCTGCCGCCCGAGGTACACCGCGTGGTGGTCGACTACCAGCTCGCCGCCCTCGTCACGGTGTGGCGAGAACTCAGCGCCGGACGGCCGGCTCGCGCGCTCGCCCTGAGTCTCGTGGGGCCGCCACCGCCCCACTCGGACCGCTACGCCGAGCTCTACGGCGTGAGGGCCAATTTCGGTGCCTCCCGAAACCTGCTCGTCTTCGATGCGGCTCCGTTCGACGAACCGCTGGAATCGGCGGCTGAGAGCGCGATCCCGCAGCTGCAGGAGGGTTGTCAGCGGTTACTCATGCGACGCCATGCCAGAGTGGGTGTCGCGGGCGCTGTACTGGACTGCCTCGAGCGGCTCGACGGACAGGCCACTCTGGGGAACGTGGCCGATGAACTGGCGATGTCCTCCAGATCGCTACGTCGAGCGTTGTTCGCGGAAGGGACGTCGTTTCGAGCCCTTGACGGCCAGGTCCGCCTCTCACGAGCCGTGCGACTTCTCGAGACGACCACTCGAACACTCGATCAGATCGGCAGGGAACTCGGCTACAGCGCCACGCCTGCGTTCACCTACGCATTCAAGCGCTGGACCGGTACGACACCGGCAGCTTATCGACGGGAAGCAGAGCGGCGCGCCAGGAAGCATCGAACGCGGGACCGCCGCCCCTGACGACCTCGTCGATCTCCGTCCCGATCTCGACGGCCTCCACTGCTCCCGTGAGCGCAACTCTTCTCGATCAGAACCGAACTCAACACAGGAGGAGACACCCATGTCAACTTTCAGCGGCAAGACCGCCATCGTGACCGGGGCGGCCGGCGGTATCGGTAGCGGGATCGCTTTGCGCCTCGCCGAGGGCGGTGCCAATCTCGCGCTGTTCGACATCAACGAGGCCGGCCTCGAAGCAGTCGCCCAGAAATGCC
This sequence comes from Actinomycetospora sp. 2LY8.5, assembly GCF_057180585.1. Classification (NCBI taxonomy): domain Bacteria; kingdom Bacillati; phylum Actinomycetota; class Actinomycetes; order Pseudonocardiales; family Pseudonocardiaceae; genus Actinomycetospora; species Actinomycetospora sp. 2LY8.5. Next base: position 29,353 of record NZ_JBXUHE010000049.1, on the reverse strand, counting down.
AGGACGCAGGAACCGAGGTCGCGACCGCCGCAGTGGACCAGACCGACGCCGCCTCCATCCAACAGGGTATCGACAGGGTCGTCGAACGCTTCGGCGGCATCGACATCCTCTCGGCGAACGCCGGGTACTGCGCGCTGTCGACCCTCCTCGAGCAATCGCTCGACGAGTGGAACAAACACCTCACCATCAACCTCACCGGGACCATGCTGCTGGCGCAGGGGGCCGCCCGGAACATGGTCGAACGCAAGAGCGGCGGAGCGATCGTGATCGTCTCTTCCGGAGCGGCGGTCCAGCATATCGACCAGGCATCCGCCTACTGTGTGAGTAAGGCCGGAGTCAAGATGATGACCGAAGGACTGGCGTCGGAGCTCGGCCCGCACCGCATCCGAGTCAACGGAATCATGCCCGGTCTGATCGAGACCGGCATGGTCGCCCCGATCTTCGACCTCAGCTCCACGTCGAAGGCCCATCTGATCTCACGGACTCCCGTCGGGCATTTCGGGACCCCGGATGACGTCGGCGCTCTCGCCGCCTTCCTCGTCTCCCCCGACGCCCGGTACATCAACGGGCACTCCGTCATGATCGATGGCGGCGCCCTGCTCCACGACTTCCAGTGGTTCCACCAGGACTACACGAATTCCAACAAGGAGAACTGGACGATGATCTAAGAGCCTCAGTGACCGAGCCGCGTCGCGCGGGCGGCCTTGCCGTAGCTGTCTACCCTCGCGGTCCCGGGAGCGAGCCCGGGCCGGCAGGCCGTGGTCGTCGAGTGATCGTCCGTCCCGACCATGACGAGCAGGCGGCCCCAGCACGTTGTCGAGCCGATCCGCCAGAGTTCGAGCCGCGGCCGGACCTGTGCCGTGGTCGGCCGCCGCACACCGCCCGGGACCAGACCGCGTACTCGAGCCGCCAGGACGAGTCGGTCAGGAAGGCTACGTCAGACGGCGAGCACTGCGACGATGGCAGCGTAGGTACCGATGAGCGCGACACCGTCGAATCCGACGCGGCCGGGTCCGCGCTGCTGTCGGACGATCAGGCCGAGCACGACGATGAGAGCCATCAGGGCGCCCGGCGGCACCCCGGCGAGCTCGCCGGCACGTCCGTCGGCGCCGCGGGGAACGGGTTCGTGCCCAGCTCGCGAAGAAGAAATATCACATAGCCGTAGTAGATCAATAGCCGTTATAGATCAACGCCAGCGACCATGACGACGACATGAACGAGTGAAGCGACGATGCTGTTCGACCAGTACCCGCAACCAGCTGGGCAGCGGGATACCGATGGACGTCCACCGTGACCAGGACCAGTTCATCGTGGAGCTCGACATCCCCGGGGTGGATCCGGGCTCGATCGACGTCTCGCTCGACGGCAGCACCCTCACCGTGGCCACCGAACGCGGCGCCGCCGATGACGGGCGGGGCTGGCTGGCCGCCGAGCATTCGAATATCGCGTTGGCAAGCTCGGCACGTGAATTCCAGATCCGCGAGTCCAGCAGTTCGAGCCATCGACCCGAGCAGCTCGGCGGCTTGTAGGCGTTGCCCGAACGCCCACGAAGTGAATTGCGAAGCGTGGTCAGAGTGCATGATCGTGGAGTTTGTCGGAGTCGGGCGCCGAAGCGGCGCTCGACGAGGTTGAGGTAGGGGTCGGCGGCCTGGTCGCAGACGTGCAGCCGCGGCGTCGGCGCCGGCAGAGGCCCGGGATGCCGGCTTCGCGCATCAGCCGGGCCACCCGCTTGTCGTCGACCGCCAGGCCCAGCCCGAGAGTCAGCTCGGCGTGCGCCCGTGGCCAGCCGTAGGTCCCGCGGGACTCGTCATGGATCTTCTCGACGTGCTCGAGCAGCAACTCGTTCTCCTGCACGAGGACAGACTTCTCACCCGAGAGCCATTCGCAGTAGCCCTGACGACGGACGTTCGATAACCCACAGGTCACCGCGACGTCGAAACCGTCGTCGGCGAGTTCACAGACCAGCGAGAAAACCATTTTGGGAGGACGTTCTACCGCGCGGCGCGCTTGAGTATTTCGTTTCGACGTCGAGGCGACGCTTGTCTTTGCCCAGCTCGGTGAGCTCGACCCGGCCACCGAGCCGAAACGATGACCGACACCAAGATCACGTAGGGCTCGGGGACCGGCGCGGTGGCAGTTCCTGGATTTGGAGTCCATGCCCACTGCCCCGGTGGGGGCCTGCCGTTCGCCTCGTCCCCACACGACGACTCGGCGGGGGCAATCCTGGACTATCTGGAGTCGGTGTGACGGCACGGACCACCGACGAGAAGTTCAACCCCGCCGCCACGAGGTTTGCGACCTCGATCTCGTCCGCCCGGGTGGGGCCTGCCGACGGGCGCGCCAACCCCGTTCTTCCGGCTCGTCAGCCCAGGGCGCGGCCGACGGCGCGCCCGAGCACGGCGGCGCGGTCGACGTCGTCGGGCAGGTCGCCATACACGGCTTGCGGGCCGTGTCCGAGCCGTGAGGCGCAGAAGGCGTCGGCGACGGCGGCGGGAGCGTGACGGATCAACAGGGAAGCCTGGAGGACCACGGCGGCCTCACCGACCAGGTGACGCGTGCGGGCCGGCGGCACTCCGGTGCGCAGGTCGTGGATCACGGCATCCGCACGCTCGTCGAAGACGGTGTACGCGCCACGCGCCCTGCTGAGCTCCGCGGCGAGGGCATCGACCGTCGCAGGTTCCCGGGCGGCGGAGCGGATGACGTCCAGGGCGTTCACGTTCCCGGCTCCCTCCCAGATGCTGTTGATCGGGGACTCCCGGAAGAGCGCCGGCAGCGGCGAGTCCTCGATGTAGCCGTTGCCACCCAGGCACTCCAATGCCTCTGCCACGAATCCCGCGCTCCGCTTCGGGATCCAGTACTTGGCCAGTGCCGTTCCGATCCGGCGCACGCCCGCCTCTTCGTGGTCACCGGCCAGCGCCCGGTCGGTGGCCCCGGCCAGGCGCATGACCAGCGCGGTCGCCGCCTCGGACTCGAGGGCGAGATCGGCTACGACGTCGACCATCATGGGTTGATCGATCAGACGCTGACCGAACGCTCGCCGGTGCCGGACGTGGTGCACGGCGTGCAGCAAGCTTCGTCGCATGATCGTCGCCGCGCTCCCGGCGCAGTAGAGTCGGGTGAAGTTGACCATCTCGATGATCGTCTTCACGCCCGAACCCTCGTCTCCGACCAGCCAGGCGACGGTGTTGTCGAACTCGGGCTCGGCGGCGGCGTTGGAGCGGTTGCCCAGCTTGTCCTTCAGACGCTGGATCCGGAACGTGTTACGCGTGCCGTCCGGCAGGATGCGGGGGAGGAAGAAGCAGGACAGCCCGCCGGGCGCCTGCGCGAGGACCAGGGCCACGTCGGACATCGGCGCAGAGTAGAACCACTTGTGACCCCGCAGCAGGAACAGCTCCGGGTCATCGGTGGGGGCCGCCGTGGTCGAATTGGCGCGGACGTCCGACCCACCCTGCTTCTCGGTCATCCCCATCGCAGCCAGGATTCCCCGCTTCCGATGCGGCGGCGAGACCAGCCCCGGGTCGTAAACGTTGTTCGTCAGCAGCGGTTCGTAGACCTCGGCGAGACGGGGATTGTGCCGCAGCGTGGGGACGATCGCGTACTGCATGATCACCGGGCAGCTGTGACCAGGCTCCACGTGCTGCATCACCAGATCGCCGGCGGTGCGGGCCACATGGGCGCCGCCGCGGTGCACGGCCCAGGCGCCGCCGCCCAGCCCCGCCTCCACCGCGGTGCGCATGATCCGGTGGTAGCTCGGGTGGTAGACGACCTCGTCGATGCGGTGTCCGTACCGGTCGTGGGTGCGCAGCTCCGGGGAGTGGCGGTTGGCTTCCACCCCGAGTTCCTGCGCCTCCACCGACCCGGCGAAACGACCGAGCGCACCGAGGTCCGGTTCGTACCAGCCAGCCCCTTCTCGGCGCAGGGCCTCCAGGAGCACGTCGTCGGCCGAGGCGTCGTAGTCGCCCAACGCGGGTGGCTGGTTGGTCACCTCGTGGGTGGCGACGCCGCCACCGAGGATCATCGGGAGATCGCCCGGCACGGGATCGGTGGTCAGGGACATCGGGACCTCCTCGAGTGCGGTTTCCAATCGTCAGCCCGCGGCCTCGGCTGCGAGAGTGCGCCCCACGAACTCGGCCCAGCGGTCGATCAGAGCGCGGGCCCCGCGGTCCGAGGATCGCAGCGCCTGTGACACGGCGAGGCCGCGGATCAGCATGATCGTCGCCTCGGACACGACCGGGAACGACGGCAGGATCGCCGCCTCCGGACCGAAGATGTCCAGCACGACCTGTCGCAGATCCCGACCGCCGGGCCGCTCCGAGGCTCTGAGGGCCTCCCGCAGTCCCGGCGCGGTGCGCGCCGCCGACCAGAGCTCGAGCTCGGCGTGGAACTCAGGTGTCGAGAACAGGGAATAGAGCACCTCGATGGCCCGGGCGACCGGCTCGGTCGACCGGGCACTGTCGGTCAGCAGGCGGTCCAAGTGGTCGTAGTTTCGTGCGATCAGGTGCGCGACCACAGCCTCGGTCAGCTTCTCGATCGTCGGAAAATGGTGGAGCAGCGCACCACGACTGACGTCCGCGGCGCGTTGCACGGCGTTCGTCGTGAACGCCGAGAACCCCTTCTCCACAAGGAGCCCGACCGCGGAGTCGAGGATGAGTTCGCGCGTCGCCGCGCGCTGCGCGGCGCGCAACCCCATGAGCACTCTCCGTCCGTCGACAGTTCGCATAGACTGTCACAGTCATCATTGACGGTCAAGTCGCTGGCGAGCATGCTGACCCCTGAACCGACAGCGTCCCGAGCCCCCAGGAGCGGCCATGCCCCTCGCGAGCCTCCCGTCCTATGTGTCGGGCACCTCCGACCTACCCCTGCTCGGGGAAACGATCGGTGACAACTTCGACCGCACCGTCGCCCGCGACCCCGATCACCCGGCGCTCGTCGACTCGCCCGGCGGACGCCGGTGGACGTACGGTCAATTGCGCTCGGAGGTCGACGCGCTCGCGTCCGGCCTCCTCGCCGACGGCGTGGCGGCGGGCGACCGGATCGGGATCTGGGCACCGAACTGTGCCGAGTGGGTGGTCGTCCAGTTCGCCGCCGCCAAGGTCGGCGCCATCCTCGTCACTGTCAACCCGGCCTACCGTAGCCACGAGCTGGAGTACGCCCTGACCCAGTCCGGCATATCGGTCCTGGTCATCGCCGCGGCCTACAAGGACACCGACTACGTCGCGATGGTCGAGGCGGTACGTCCTCGCTGCGGCGAGCTGCGTCGTGTCCTCGTCCTCGGTTCCACGGGCTGGCACCAGCTGCTCGACCTCGGCCGCGCCACCGATCCCACCGCTCTCGCCGATCGACAGCGCGATCTGTCGCCCGACGACGCGGCCAGCATCCAGTACACCTCGGGGACCACCGGATTCCCCAAGGGCGCGACCCTCTCGCACCACAGCATCCTCAACAACGGCTTCTTCTCGGGGACGATCTGTGGCTACGGGCCGGAGGACCGCATCTGCATCCCGGTGCCCTTCTACCACTGCTTCGGCATGGTCATCGGGAATCTCGCCGCGGTCACCCACGGGTGCACGATCATCATTCCCGCCGAGGGCTTCGACCCCGTGGCGACGCTCGACGCCGTCGAGCGCGAGCGCGCCACGTCGCTGTACGGCGTCCCCACGATGTTCATCACCATGCTCGACGACCCGCACCTGTCCGAACGCGACCTCAGCTCCCTGCGCACCGGGATCATGGCCGGCTCTGCGTGCCCGGTGGAGGTGATGAAACAGGTCGTCGACCGCATGGGCATGGCTGAGATCACGATCGCGTACGGCATGACCGAGACCTCGCCGGTCTCCCTGCAGACACGCCGCGACGATCCACTGGAGCTGCGCGTCTCGACGATCGGCCGGGTCCTTCCCCATCTCGAGGTGAAGATCGTCGAACCGGCCACCGGCCGCACGGTCCCCCGAGGTGTCGCCGGCGAGCTGTGCACCCGCGGGTACTCGGTCATGCTCGGCTACTGGGCCGACCGGGCGCGCACCGATGAAGCGGTCGACGCGGCGCGCTGGATGCACACCGGTGACCTCGGCGTCATGGATGCCGACGGATACGTGTCCGTCACCGGGCGGATCAAGGACCTCGTCATCCGGGGCGGTGAGAACGTCTATCCCCGTGAGATCGAGGAGTTCCTCCACACCCATCCCGATGTGCAGGACGTCCAGGTCGTCGGTGTGCCCGACGAGCGATACGGGGAGGAGCTGTGCGCGTGGGTTCTCCTGCGCGACGGTGCTGCGCCACTCACACCGGACGCTGTGCGCGAGTTCGCCACCGGCCGGCTCGCGCACTTCAAGATCCCGCGCTACGTCATTGTCGTGGACGAGTTCCCGATGACGGTCACCGGCAAGGTGCGCAAGGTCGAGATGCGGGAACGGTCGCCCGAGATGCTCGGTCTGGCTGTCACCCCCGCAGGCACGTCATGATCGCCCCCGCCGGTCGGTGGGGCCGGTGGGGCCGGTGCGAACGCGAGACGCGCCCAGGCCCTTCCCCGCAGTCCACCCTGCCAAGACGAAGAGGTTCCGCTGTCTCACCAAGGCCGGCCACCGCTTCCGCGGAGGCCGACACGGGACCATCACCACAGGTGGGCCGTGTCCATGACGGTGAGACCGAGCAGTGTCGGTCCTATTGCCCGATCTGTGTGGCCGCGGCCTTCGCGGTCCTCTGCGAGGCAGACGTCCCCTGGCCCGAACCGTCGTGTGTCGCCCTCCGCGACCCCGAGCTCCAGGCATCCAGCCAGGACGATCACCAACTGGTTCACCACCTCCGGGTGCCAGTCGATGAAATAGCCGTCCGGTAGCCCGACGAACCGGCATCCGACCACCGGGCGCTCACCGACGCCGATGAAATTGGTGAACGGACGGAAGTGCGATTCTCCATCCGCGCCCTCGTACATGCGATCGAACCGAGGCTCACCGGTTTCCGACATCCCGGAGTTGTCCCATTCGCTCTCGCGGAGACCCGTCCACGACCTCGGTTCCGCGCGCAGCTGTACGACGGCGAGCTCGGCGGATCGCACGGCGAGTTGTGCTTCGATCGGACCCGGAAGGACGACGTCGCCACGCCTGAGCCGACGCGCGTCGCCGCTGGCTGGCTCAAGGATCGCAGAGCCCTCCACGACAAACGAGACCCAGGACCCCAAGAAGAACTGGGCGGGGTCGACGGGACCGGAGGAAGTCACCCGCGCCGTGCGGATGCCCGCTGCCGCAAGAACAGCCCCGGTCGGCCGCGACTCGCCGCGCGTGACACGATCCCGATAAGCTTGTGGGTCTCGCGTACCGGTGACGAACTCGATGGGCAGTCCGGCCTCGGCGACGACCGTGCCGTGTTCAGATTCGTGCTGGACCACGTACTGCGCCACGACTATGACTCCCCACACTGCGGTACGTCGAGGCTGGCCGGGCGCTCACGACGTCGACGCCCCAGCACCAAGTGCCGCCACGTCCTTCCACGCCCGCTCGCCGGCCTTCTCACGGAGGTTGTCGATGTCCGCACGGACGAGCCGGGACCCCGCTCCCTCCAGCAGCCGTGACCGCTCCTGGGTGTAGGTGTAGAGGCGCTCGGCCTGCTCGCTCTCCCAGTGGTACTTGACAGCGCGGTCGTCCAGGTTGCGCCACGGTGTCTCGAGGAGGGGGCTGTGGAACGACCGCGCCGCGGCGTTGAGCTCATCCTGGGTCAGCCGACCCTGGGTGCACGCATAGCGCCCGGCCTTCGGTTCGAGGCTCGTCACCCCGCGGACGTCGACGAGACCGTTCGGGTTGACGCGCCGGGCGTAGTCGTGGTCGTTGAGTACGTGAGCCGGCACCAGCGGGATGCACCGATGCGGAGGAGGTAGAGGGCCCGAGCCCGCGCGCCGCCACAGGTTGTAGGTCACCGGGTTGAGGTAGTAGTCGCTCTCGGCACCCTGCAACCCGTCGGGTATCGCGTCGTTGCTCAGATACGCTTGGAACGCATACTCCTCGTTGTAGAGGGGCAGGAGTCGTGCGGCCCGTTCGTCGAGCGTGGTCCATTCAGTCTGGTCGAAAGTCCCTGCCATATGGTCGAGATCTGTGCCCGCCTGGAAGTACGTGTAGACGCCGCACTCCACGAGCTGGTCGAAGGTCATGCCAGCGAATCTGCGGTACAAGCCCTGGGTCGCCAGCCGCATCTGTTCGGTGAGGTGCTCGAGGGCGTCAGCGAGATCGTCACGGCTGCCCATCCCGACCGGGATGTAACGGTCGGAGAGGAAGTCCGAGGTGTAGAGCCCAACTCCGAGAATTCGGTCATCGTATGTCTCGGGGACCGTGTAGATACTTGCGAAGTCGGTGATGTCGATGGCGACGTCGTCGGTGATCACGACGAGGGTCAGGTTGTTGTGGTCGACGCCGTCGCCGATCCCGTCGAGCCACGGGAAATCACATTCCGAGAGGTTCATGAAGTCGCGTGTGTGCATGAGACGCCGGCCACCCAGATTGTATGGGCCGGAGGTCTGAAGCCCGATCCTGCTCTCGCAATGCGCAAGGAAGGCGTACTGCGTTCCCATAGCAATGAATTGGGCAGCCGCCCGACGAAGCCGATCGTCGACTTGGAAGGCGTCGGCCTCGAAGATCTGAAGAACCCGTTCGTCGTGCTCTGGGGAGATGTCGAAGTTCTCGAAGACGAACCGGTGGCCACCATTGCGGTGATAAGCGGCGGCGAAACGCTGGAACCAGTCGACGACGGTCCAGAGGTCCTCGAGATTGTCCTCCGGACGCACCAGACCCAGCTTGATCAGCTCGGTGCGGCCGTCGAGGTACATAGCAGGCAGGAGCCAGGCCGTGAGCTTCGAGAGGTTGGTCGTCGCATTGCGCGCCCGGTGTCCCATGTCCTCGGGCGACAAGACGGTCGATGCCCGCCGGATGTGATCGGGGATCCGGTAGTAGTTCGGGTAGTAGCTCATCAGCAGGTACGGCAGCATCGGAAAGAGCTTGGACTCCTGCGCCGTCCTCGACAGGGCGTTGTGCGCCTGCGATGTTTCCATGTTCTGAAGGAAGTGATTGATCTCGAGAAGCTGTCGTTCCGAGACCCTCCATTCGCTCATGTCATGCCTCCGTGATCTCAGCGCCGAACTTGTTGGTTCCGGCAAAGTAGTCGTCGATTGTCTGGGGCGTCGTCGAGTACCGAACAGTGATCCGATCGCCGTTCTGGAGCGGCCGGGTGAGACGGACATTCATCAGCGCGGGAACTCCGAACTCCCGGGCAATGATCGCAAGATGGCTGCGGACGGCGCCGGCCAAGCAGATGACCCCGTCGAAATCGGCGAGGATGGGTGCCGTCATCGTGCCGCCAGCGTCGTCGACGACTCCGATGACGCCCTCGGGGACTCCTTCGTCCATCAGTCGCGCGACCTCGGCGACCTCGTGGGCGAGCAGGACGGTCCCCGTGACGTCCTGAGCGCGGAAGACGTTGTCGCCCAGGCCAACGACCCCCGGCGGGAACTCGGGGACGTCGTCCTGGCCGGCATCGCTGGTCGAGCGGAGCGTGTAGAGGTCGGGCTTGTCGCGGACCGCAACCTCGCAGCCGGCGAAGTACTTGCGGCCCTCCTGCTGTTCGAAGTCGCGGAAGACCGTCTCGGCGATCTCCTCGGTCTCTGCGGGGCTGAGCAGCTCGAGCCAGCGGCCGTTCACCGCCTCCTTCCAAGGGACGCCGAGCCGATCCAAGTTCTCTTCGATGCGCCGGAGCGTTGCCTGCCGGGTCAGCGTCGCCGCCGTCCCGTTCTCCGGTAGTGACCACTTGGGTCGTGCCAACGGATGCACCTTCAACCTCCTCGTTGTGGATGCCGACCCAGTCACGGGGGCAGGGGCGGCCTGGCCGTGGGTCAGGACGAGTCGTTCCCGCCCAGGTAGGGGACCGACTGCCCGCCGTCGATCACCAGCACATGTCCGGTGACGAACCGGGACTGGGTGTCGTCGGCGAGGAAGGCAACGGCGGCGGCGACGTCATCGGGCGTACCGAGCGCCTTCGTGAGCTGCATGCGCGTGCGTCGTTCGATGTCCTCCGGGGTGAGCACGGCCTCTCCGGTCCGCGTCGTCACGATGTGGCCCGGCGCCACCGCGTTGCAGCGGATGCCACGCTTGCCGTACTGGATCGCCACGGACTTGGTGAGGTGGATGACAGCGGCCTTCGATGCACCATAAGCGGGCAACTGCGCCATCGAACGCACTCCGTGCATCGACGAGGTGTTGACGATGGCCCCGCCGCCGACGTCGAGCATCCTCGGGATCGCATGCTTACACCCGAGCACCATGCTGCGGACGTTGATCGCGAAAGTCAGATCCCAGTATTCCGCGGTCATCTCGGTGATCTCGGTGTCCTCGGACAGCAGCTGCTTGCGCCTCCGCTCCGGGCTGATGTGCGCCGCGTTGTTGTGGAGAACGTCGAGCCTGCCGAACCGGTCGACGGTCTCGGCGACCATCCGGCGGATGTCGTCCTCCTGCCCCACGTCCACCCTGAGCGCGAGCGCATCCCCGCCGTTCCGAAGGATCTTCTTCGCGGCCTCGGTCGCCCGCTCCTCCGAGATGTCGGCCACAGTCACCCGCGCACCCCGCGCTCCGAGTTCCAGCGCGGTCGCCTGGCCGATGCTGCCTCCGCCTCCCGTGACGATCGCCACCTTGCCGGTCAGGCCGGTCAGGCCGCTCGCCCCGTTCATCCGAGCCTCGCCCGGATGTGGCCCGCGAGCTTGCGGAGGCAGTCGTGGCTCCGGTCGACGGAGCCCGCCCAATCGAGGAACCCGTGCGGGAGCTCGGGGTACTGGAGAAGGTCGACGTCGACTCCGGCCGCCCTCAGACGCTCGGCGTAGACGAGCACGTCGTCGAGCAGGACGTCGAAACCCGCGGTGACCAACATCGTCGGCGGAAGGCCGCGCAAGTCGGCGACCACGGGAGAGAGATCGGGGTTGTTGGCGGCGTCCACGACCGCGTCACCGAGGTAGAGCTGCCACAGCACGCGCATCGCCTCGGCGGTGATCGTTGGTGTCCACATCGCGTAGGACTGCCCAGAGCAGGCGGCGTCGGTGACCGGATAGACGAGCAGCTGTGCGACGGGTCCGGGGTCGCCTCGGTCACGCAGTCGACGGGCCGCTACGGTCGCGAGGTTGCCGCCGGCGCTGTCCCCGCCCACGACGACCTTGTGTTGATCGTGGCCCAGCACCTCGCCGCCAGCGTCGAGGGCCCAGGCCAGGGCCGCTTCCACGTCTTCCAGGCCCGCGGGAAATGGGTGCTCGGGTGCGAGCCGGTAGTCGACCGCCAGGACACGGGTTCCCGACAGCGCGGCGAGCGCCCGAGCGAACGGATCGGTCGCGTCGGGCTCGCCGTACACCCATCCGCCACCGTGCACCCACACGACGCACCCATCGGTGACCAGATCCTTCGGCCAGTAGGCTCGTGCCCGGACCGTGCCGCCACCCGCCTGCGGGAGGTTCATGTCCGACACCCGGGCGACCGGAAGGTCACGTGGTCCGAAGCTCTGAGCGATCACGCGGTAGCGCGAGCGGCGCTCTGCATAGTCGGCGGAGGGTTGAGCGTCTCGCGCAGCGATCACCGGCTCGACCTGGGGGTCCAGCGAGGGCGCTGCTACGCGAACCTCAGCCACGACCGCTCCCCCCGCTCACCGAACTCGTTGCGAGGTCTGCCGGCGCCGGAACATCCGGGCACTCGGGCCCCTGCACTGCCGATATCACCCGAGTGGGCATCCTCGGAGCCGACCGCAGCCCGACGGAGGAGGCTCTGCGGAGGAGCCGGGTCAGCGCCCAGTAGACGACCATCGGGCGTGGGAAAGGGAGAACGATCTTACCCGAGGCGGCCTTGTAGTAGCTGCGCGAATCGACCCACACAGTCTTCGAGAGCTGGTTCTGCAGAACCGCGTTGTAGGCCCGGTGAAACCCTCGGCGGACCTCGATACTGGAGACGCCCGTTCGGGCCATGCGCACGACGTCGCGCACGGCGTACGCAGCCTGCGCTTCGAGGTTGAACACGATCGTCGCCATATTCGTGTTCGGGCCGTAGAGCATGTAGAAGTTCGGGAAGCCCGGAACGGTCAGGCCGAGGAATGCGTCGGGCTCACCCGCCCATAGGTCGTGGAGGGACTGGCCCCCTCGGCCGATCACCTCGATGCCACGCAGGTATTCCGCCGCGCGGAAGCCGGTGGCCATCACGAGGGCATCGACCTCGTGGTGGGCGCCGGCGGAGTCCACCACGCCGTTCGGGACCACCTTGGCCACTGCCCGCGGGACGAATGTCACGTTATCGCGCAGGAGAGTCTCGTAGAATCCCGTGACTAGCACGGGTCGTTTTCCGAAGAATGGGTGGTCTGGAGTGACCGCCGCGGCCAGGTCGGGCCGCTCGGCGAAAACCCTTCGCAAGTACGCTCGACACTGGTCCATCGCTTTGATGTTGGTCCGCGTGCCTGGGCGGAGCTTGCTACCGAGGTATCGGAACTGCTCGCGCCAGAAGACCTTGTACCGTTCGTACCTGTATCGTCCTGGGCGACGCAGACGGGCGCGCTCGCTCGATGTGTAGTCCCGTTCGCCCTTCGGGGCCACCCAACCGGGATCTCGCTGGAAGACAAGAAGGTGTCGCACCTCCGGCGCGAGTGCCACCGATACCTGGGTTCCTGTCGAACCCGTGCCGACAACCGCGACGCGCTTGTCGGTGAGTTCGTGGTGGTGCTCCCAGCGAGCGGTGTGGAAGGCGGGCCCGGCAAAGGTCGCCAGCCCGGGCCACGCCGGCATGTTGGGCGCGTTGAAGAGGCCAACGGCACTGATCACCACGTCGAATTCTTGCGTGTGCCCCGCATCATCGGTCGAGCCCAAGTCAACCGGTGAGGTGGTGACGTGGTAGCACGACAGATCGTCGTCCCACTCGACGCGATCGACCGAGACTCCGAGCCGAAGGTGGCTGCGCAAGCCGAAGTCGTCGACGGTCTCGTTCAGGTACTTCTCGAGCTCGGCCTGCTCAACGTGAGTCCGCGACCAGTCGTACGACTTGAACGAGAACGAGTAGAAGTGCGATGGGCTGTCGACCTGAGCACCAGGATAGGTGTTCTCATGCCAGACTCCACCGACAGCGTCTTGTCGCTCAAATACCACGAAGGTACGGATACCGGCTTTCTGAAGTTTCACGGCCGCCGCGATCCCGGCGAAACCGGCGCCGATCACGGCCACTCTGGGCGAGCTTCTCCTGTTGCGCACCACGCTTGATCCCTGTTCCTTCTCCGCCCGATGGGCAGGTCGGCGGCCGGTCAGGACTTGTCGGCGTAGTACGAGCTCAAGCTCGCAAATGCCTCACCCGCACTGCCACCCTCGACCGCGAGACCGTGGCTGAGGTGGTTGGCGAAGGCCAGCTTGAGCTCCTGCGTCAAGGCCACGCGGGTATAGCGCAGAGCGATGTCGCTCTTTGATGCGAACACCCGGGCCAGGTCCCATGCCCGGTCGAGCGCCTTTCCAACGGGATGGACCTCGTTGACGACGCCGAGTCGTTTCGCCTCCGCCGCGTCGATCTCCTCGTTCGTCAGCAGGAAGTAGCGTCCTCGGTTCGGACCCAATAGGAGCGGCCAGAGAATGTGCGCACCGTCGCCAGGAACGATCCCGCCGCCGAAATGGTTGTCGGACATCGAGGTGTTCTCGGAGGCCAGGACGATGTCACTGAGCAGCGGAATCTCCGGGTGACACAGCGCGCGGCCGTTGATGGCAGCGATCACCGGCACCTCGATGTCGAGCAGCGTCTGAAGAAGCCTCTTGCCCTCCCAGTAGATCTTGTCCCATCCCCGAGGGCTGCCCATGTCGCTCCAGCCGGAGACGTCTGTCGTAGCGCAGAAGTCCTCGCCGGAGCCCGTCAGGATCACCGTTCGGTTCTCACGGTCCCCGCCGATCTCCCACCACAGCTGGGGCAGCTCCCGGTGCGCGGCCTCGTCCCACACCATCGAGCCGCCCGATCCGTCGTGGAACGTGACCTCGAGAATCCCGTCCTCGCGATGGAGACGAGCGCGGGTGTAGTCGGAGTAGCCGGGAAGTCGGGACATCTGATCGCTCCTCTGGGAGATCGTTACTGAAGAGAATTCAAAGGACAAGGTGGCGTTCGCCGCCACGTGGACCCGCTTGCGGGCCAGTCACGAGTTGACGACCCGCGAGGAAGTGACGTCACTTTAACTTGTGGAGATGAAGGCGGTCAATGGAGCTTTGCGGCCGGACCTTCGATCAAGGTGCTCGCCGTTCAGCAGTACTTGCATTGCTGTCGCCCCAAGCCGACCTAGATCCGCCAACGACAAGAAGTGTCGGCGCGACGGCCTTTGCCAGGGCGAAGCGTGTGACGACTCGAACGCCGACCGATGAAGCTGCGCGCCCGACCCATGTTCCCGTCGTCACAGGACGAAGGCGCCACGCTCCCACAGGTCGGTGGCGATGCGGGCGACCCGGTGCGGGTCGGTGTCGAGTGTGGATGTTGGCTGGAAGGCGTGCTGGGCGTAGGACTCGACCATGCCACCGAGCAAGTACGCGGCCGTCAACGGTTCGAGATCCTTGCGCACGAGGCCGGATGTCTGTCCCCGCTCGAGCATGCGAGCGATCCGACGGCACCATTCGTCGATGTATCCACGGCGGATGCGCTCGACGTCTGGATCGTGCTGGCCGGCTTCGATGACCGCGCGCCACAGTGCTGCGTTCTTCGCGTAGAAGGTCAAGTAGCGCTCGGAGGACTGGCGCACCGTGTCCATGGGATGCTCGGGATCGAAGGCAACGTGCGTGTTCTCGGCCGATTCCTGGATGAACTCCGCGGTCACGTGCAGCATGATCTGCCGCTTGTCGTTGAAGTACCGGTAGAACGCGCCGTTCGACAGCCCTGCAGCGGCGGAGATGTCGCTGACTCGGGCACTCGCATACCCATCGCGCACGAGGATCGTGCGCGCGGCCCGCAGGAGCTCCTGCATCGTGGCTTGACCCTTCGGCGAAACGGGCTGGGGCAGGTTGAGCTCCACGATGTCCGCCTCCTCTCCGCGGTGGCGCCGAGCGTTCGATTCCCGAAAGCCTACGACGCCGCTCTTCAGCCGTGATCATATTCTCGCGGGGTTCGCCGACGACGAACTCGAGGCGTGGTGAACGATCTTCCGTAGGTTCGAATCGATCGCCCGACGTGCGGGCCGACGAGGGCAGCACGAATGGGACGGGCTCGGACCGCATGAGGTCGCCGTCAGACCTCACCATGAGCCCTCCTCTGCTCTTGACCGCCCGAGGGTCAGCAGGAAGTCCTCGTGGCACTCGAACCACGCCTGGTGGAAGCTGTCGACCGACGAACTCACCACGTAGCGAGGGTCCGTGCCGGCCCGTTCGACGGCATTGTCGAGTCGTTGGCGATAGCGTCCGAATCTCTCGGCAGCGCGCGCGGCCGCGTCGAGCGCTGGGCCGACCGCCTCGAGCGTGTCCTGAAGTCGATCAAGCAGGGTGAACCGCTCATCGTCGTCGGCGGCGTCCGGCCACCGCGCGGAAACGGTCTTCACCTCGGCGTTCCGAGCGAGGAAAGGGCCGTAGCTCGCGGCCAACGAGGCCCGCGCGTTTATGGTCTCGGGTGCCGCCAGTTGAGCCTCTGCGCGCGATCGCCCTTCCGTGCTGAGCATCCAACCTGGCCGGCGGCCGCTGCTTCGCTCGACGGCGAGCCCGTCCCACGCCAGTTCCTTGAGGGCGCGCTCGACGTCGTCGGCGGGAGAACCGAGAGCAGCAGCGAGTTCTGCAGCAGCCGCGCGACCCTTGATCCGCAGAGCGTGCACGAGTTCATCCATCATCGTCGCCTCCTCGTGTCGGGAGGATCTCCAGCAGCTCCGGGGCGCTGGTGATCCAGAAGTCCGGGCCTACGGCCCGGCACGCTGCAGGGTGGAATCCGTAGGCCACCCCCACCGAACGCACCCCTGCGGCTCGAGCGGCGAGGACATCGGCTTCACCGTCGCCGATCAGCACGGACCGTCGAGGGGTCGAGCCGGTGCGATCGAGGGCCTCGAGCACCGGTCCAGGATCGGGCTTGGGGGCCAGGCCGTCGTCGCCGGTGACGACCACGCTGAAGAGATCGGTCACGCCGGCCGAGACCAGGTGCGCGTGGATGCGGTGGCGGGCCTTCCCGCTGGCGATGCCCAGGGTCGTGCCGCGCCTGTGCAGTGTGTGCAGGACCTGCACCGCACCGTCGAACCATCCCGGCT
Source organism: Actinomycetospora sp. 2LY8.5 (assembly GCF_057180585.1). Lineage (NCBI taxonomy): Bacteria > Bacillati > Actinomycetota > Actinomycetes > Pseudonocardiales > Pseudonocardiaceae > Actinomycetospora > Actinomycetospora sp. 2LY8.5. The sequence goes on along the minus strand of NZ_JBXUHE010000049.1, from coordinate 13,123 downwards.
CCCGTGCCGTGTAGTACGACTGGAACACGCTCGCGAGCTGCTCGGTCTGCAGCAGGCCGTAGCGGTCGGCGAGCACCTCGAACGCCTCACCCGCTCGGAGGGGCAGGAGCTCCTCGGGGTCGAGCTGTCCCCACGGGTCGAGAGCCGGCTCCTCGAGCAGCGTGCGGAGCGCATCGGCGTAGCAGGCCAGGATCGTCGCGCGGCTGTCCACGAGGGTGCCGTCGACGTCGAACAAGACGGTGTCGACGACGTCGGTGCGCTCCAGTTCGCGGACCAGGAGCTCAGTCGCCGTCATGGTGTACCTCCGGTGTCGCGGGTCAGTTGCTCGATGAGGTCGCGCTTCAATACCTTGTTCGAGGCTGTACGGGGCAGGTCGGCACGGAGATGGACGACCTTCGGGACCTTGTAGTCGGCCAGCAGCTGCTTGCAGGCCTCCTTGACCTCGGCGGGGGTGAGAGTGGCGCCCGGTCGAGGAACGAGTACCGCCGTGACGGCTTGACCCCAGGTCGGGTCGGGAAGCCCGACGACCGCGGCCTCGGACACTCCCTCGATCGTCACGAGCGCGGCTTCCACCTCGGCCGGGTAGACGTTGAGCCCACCGGAATTGATCATCTCCTTGAGGCGCCCCGTCAGGTACACGAAGCCCTCCTCGTCGCATCGAGCGAGATCGCCGGTGTGGAGCCAGCCGTCGACGAGGACCTCGGCGGTCGCGGCCGGGTTGCGCCAATAGCCCTGGAAGACCAACGGCCCTGACAGCACGAGCTCACCGATCTCGCCGGGATCCGCGCAGGTCCCATCGGGCCGCACGATGCGGGCGTCGCCGTAGATTCCGCCCGCCTTGCCGCAGGACCCGGCTTTGCGGACGCCCTCCCATTCCTGCAGGTAGAGGTTGATCCCGCCCGTGCCCTCGGTGATTCCGTATCCCTGGATCAGCTCGAGACCAAGGCGACGCACGTGCTCGATCAGGGGGACCGGGACCGCGGCTCCTCCACTCTCCACCATCGAGAGCGAGCTCAGGTCCGTCGTGGCGGTACGCGGGTTCTCGAAGAGTCGCTGCATCATCGCGGGCACCGCCGTGAACCAGGTCGGGCGGTGTTCCTCGATGTCTGACAGAAGGCGGGCCGGATCGAACCCACGCTCGAGCACCATGCTGGCGCCGCTGTAGAAGGTGTTCATGCTCGCGCTGATCAGCCCTCCGGTGAAGCACAGCGGGAGGAACATGATCTGCCGATCGTGCCGGCCCAGGCCGAACGAGAGGTTCCAGTTCGCGCACTGGGCATGGATGTTGTCGTGACTGAGCACCGCGCCCTTGGGACGCCCCGTGGTCCCCGAGGTGTAGAGCACGGCGGCGGGGTCGGCCCCAGCTGGCCAGGCACGAGGGAGCGGGCTGTCGGCCGGAACGTCGGCCAGCTCGGGGAGCCCCGCGATGGGGTCCACGCCCACCCAGCGTGCTGAGCCCTCGAGCCGTGTGGCCACGTCGGCGAAGTCGGCCTCGGTGACAGCCACGACGGGCTCGAGGTCCCCCAGCACGTGGGTCACCTCCGGGTCGGCGAGCCGGGTGTTCACCGGGGCGAACAGCCCGCCGAGCCGCAGCGTCGCCCAGAACAGCACAAGGAACTCGGGCCGGTTGTGCATCAGGCAGGCGACGCGGTCACCGGTGGTGACGCCGAGCGCCGCCAGCCGACGCGCGGTCGCGTCGACGCGCGTGTCGAGCTCGCCCCACGTGATGATCTGGTCCTGGTAGAGGAGCACGGGTCGTTCGGGCTGGAGGCGAGCCCAGGAGCGGATCCAGTGAGCGATGCCGGTGGAGGTGCGCATGTCGGAGTCAGCGCTCCTCGCCGAGGTGCCGTGCTGGGACGTCGTCACGGTGCTCATCCGACGGACGCCGCCCCGGCGCGTGTGGCGGGGTCCGCCGCAACCTCCTTGGTCTCCAGCCGGGCGGAGACGAGGAGTCCGGCCCAGGACGACACGCCGGGCGCGATCACCCCTCGCCACGGCCCCGCGGGCGGCTGCAGGTCGGCGCCGCGGAGCTCCGCGGGCACGACCAGGAACCACCGGGGGCAGCCGGCCTCACGAAGAGCGTCACACGTGGCCTCGAGGACCTTGTGCGACGCCGCGCCCTCCCACTCCACGACGATGACGACGGCCCCGAGCCCATGGCGCACGTCCTCCGGCCCGCGCACCCGCACGAGACCGACAGGCACGTCGTGGAGGACGGGGACGCGGAGCCGCTCCCGGCACCACTCGAGGACGCGCGACACCGGGTGGGCCGCCGGCGGTGCCTCCACGGTGGACGCGCCGCGGAACGCCTCGCCCGTCGTGCCGTCGACGGTGATCGTGTCGCCCTCGTGGAGGACCGTCCCGTCCGGGAAGCGCACCGATCCGCGGATCTCGTCGACTATCATCCCGTCGACGCCGCACACCGCCGGACGTCCGATGCCGCGCGCGACGACGGCTGCATGGCTGGCACGTCCACCGAGAGCAGTCACCACACCTCGTGAGGCGATCATGCCGCTCACGTCATGTGGCGATGTGTTGGGCCGGACGAGCACGACGTCGGCGCCTTCGTCACCCCTCTGCTCCGCGCGGCCGGACGACACGGCGATCTCTCCAATTGCCGTCCCCGGCGACGCGGGTACTCCAGAGCCCAGAGGCGGCTGACCGTGGGCGACCCGGACCGGAACCCGCAGCTCCTGCAGCGCGGCCGCCGGGATGCGCCGTAGCCCCTCCGCGATGTCGACGATCCCCTCGTCGACCAGGTCGCTGACGATGCGAACCGCGGCTGCTCCACTACGCTGTCCCACCCGCGCCTGGAGGATGAACAGCTCGCCGCTCTCGACGGTGAACTCCACGTCGCACATGTCGCCCCAGGCGCGCTCAAGACGGGGCAGGCAACTCGCCAGCTCCTCGAGCGCTCTCGGAATCGTGTCCGCTGCGGCTGCCAAGGGGAGCGGCGTCACCTCGCCCGACACGACGTCCTCGCCCTGGGCCCTCGGGAGGAAGTCGCCGTAAGCGCCGCGCTCTCCCGTGGCGGGATCCCGGGTGAACACGACTCCCGTGCCGGAGCGCGCATCGCGGTTGCCGAACACCATCGCCTGGATCGTCACCGCGGTGCCCAGGTCCTCGGCGATCCCGCGGTAGCGACGGTATCGGCAGGCTCGCGGTGCGTCCCATGAGCGCCACACCGCCTGCACCGCCTCGAAGAGCTGGTCGTACGGGTCATCGGGGAACGGCGCCGTGTGCTCGGCGATCAGCGCCCGCCAGGCCGAGGCGTCCGCACGTCCGCACGAGCGCAATGCCTCGACGGCGGCACGGTCCACCCCGCGCACGATCTCAGCGAAGCTCTCGAGCAGGCGCACGTACAGATCGGGGGCGAACCTGCCGTCGCCGGCGGCCTCCAGCCGGGCGAGCACCGGCTCGGTCAGCCCGACGTTGAGGACCGTGTCCATCATCCCCGGCATGGAGGTCGCGGCGCCCGAGCGCACGGAGAGCAACAGGGGGGCTTCGGGATCGCCCAGGCGCCGGCCCATCACGTCTTCGAGATCTCGGAGCGCATCGTCGATGCTGCGGCGAAGCTCATGCTCGGTGCACGAACCGTCTCGGCGTGCGCGCCACGCCGCGGTCGTCACCGTGAAGCCCGGTGGCACAGGCAGCCCCAGCGCGGCCATGCGAGCCAGGCTGGCGCCCTTGCCGCCAAGGACGTCGGGATCGATCGTCCCCGAGTCGAAGCGGTACACGAGGGTCGGCATCACACCTCCTGAGAGTCGGCCGCGTCAGGCGGGAAGGACGAGGGCGTTCTTGTAGCGGAGGAAGCTCCGGTAGAAGCGGCGGTAGCCGTACGGAGTCCAGTTGTCGTGGTCCTCGCCCCAGGCGCTGACTCCGTCGAATGTCCACTCGGTCAGGCAGTTGACGCACCAGATGTTCGGGTTGAGCAGAAGCCCGAGCTGGTTCACGCACCGTCCCTCCGCGTGCAGCTCGCGTCCGAGCTCGTCCACGGCATCGACGCGGACGAGGGTCGGCGCGCCGGTCCGAGGATCACGATCCAGGACTTCGCGCTCGCCATTGCGTAACGCCGCGAAGCGGCCGTCCCGGACGTGGTAGCCGTGAACGATCGAGCAGCGGCCGTCCCCCTTGTCGAAGGCCAGCAGGTGGAACGCCTGTTCCGAGGACGCCGTGGCGTAGCAGTAGCCGGCCTGATGTCCGCCGTGCTTGATGATCTTCTTGCCGAACCCGCCTCGACGTCCCCACGACCGGTCCCGCATCCCGAAGCAGTCGACCGCGATGTCCTCACCGTCGAGCCGGATCGTGCCAGTGATCCGGCCGGGTTGGTCGAGGTGACCGTGACCGTCGTGATGTGGCTCGAGCACGGCTTCGAAGCGCAAGTCCACCGCCACGTCCTCACCGTCCGGGTCGGTGTAGGTCAGGTGGTAGCGCCTGCGGGGCTCGGTGCACTCGTAACGCAGCCCGTTCGGCAGGACCAGGTCAGTGAGGGGCTGGTCGGGCAGAGGCAGGTGCCACGTCTGGCGGAAGTAGAGAGCGGTGTTCGGCTGGTTGCCCTCGTCATTCCAGAGGTACACCGCGCAGGCGGCGACGCCCTGATTGGTGCGGAAGAACGGGTAGAGCTGGCCGCTGAGCCGACGCTCCGGCACGAAGAACGTCCACCAGCAGGTCTCGGTCCAGAACGGGTCGTCGTCCTTCGGCTGGTGGAAGTTGTCGTCGGGGTGGTCGCTCATGGTCGTCTCCAGGTGCTCAGGCCCGGGCCAGGGCGGCACGCAGCAGGTCGTGGGGAATATGGTGCGGGGCCTTCGGCGACTCGGGGGTGAGTCGGCCTGAGGCAGCAACGAGGTCGGTCAGCCGCAGCGACATGGCGGCCAGGCGGAGCAGGTGCCAGAGGCGATACCAGGTCAGGTCGCCGAGGGTGTGGCCGGCGGCCCGCTCGTAGTGGGCGACGGCTTCCTCGTCGCTGGGGAATCCGGGCAGGTCCGCGTGACCCCGGGCACGGGTGATCGAATCGTGGTAGGTCAGGAAGAATGCGACGTCGTTCTCCGGGGGAGAGACGGTTGCCAACTCCCAATCGAGCAGGCCGACGGGCTCGGTGCCGCGGTAGAGGATGTTGCTGAGCTTGGGGTCGCCCCAGGTCAGGCACAGTCGATCTGTCGTCGGCATGCGACGTCGCAAGGCGTCGAGCGCCTCGTCGAACAAGGGCTCCCGACGCCCGCCGAGGAGCCAGTCGATGTACTCCTCGAACATCTTCACCTCGGTGCTCATCCCAGGCCCACCGGCAGCGAAGGCCGGCAGGAATGACAGGTCGGCGCGGGCGTGGTCGAACCGGTGCAGGGCGGCGAGCTGGTCGAGGGCGCCCGTGTACACGGCCCGCTGATCGGCGGGCTCCAGCCCCCGCACCCAGCCCGTCGCGGTGTACGGCGGGTGCTCCGGCGGGACGACCCCGTCGATGCGATCCATGACGAAGAAGGGCTCGCCGAACGGGCTGCCCTCCGCGGCTTGGTACCAGCGAGGCTGTGGCACGCGAACCCCCGCCTGCCACAGAACCTCGAGCATCCGGTAGTGCAGGTGGAGGTCGACGTCGGGGAACATCGAGTAGTGCCCGGGCCGGATCCGGACCACCAACGCCTCGCTCGTCGCCGACCCGTCGTCGCCGTGCCAGGTGGCGTCGACGAGCAGAATCTCCGCCGAGTAGCCGATACGCGGGGTGTGGAGCTCGGTGATCTCGACCTGCCCCGCTCGACGTGTCGCGAGCCAGCTCTCCAGCAGCTCGCGACTTTGGTCGTGCGTTCGGCTGCGCGGGATGGGCATCAGATAGTGAGCAGGTCGTCGAGGAGCGCCACGACAGCGTCGGGCTGTTCCCGTTGAATCATGTGGCCGGCATCCGAGATGATTTCCGACGTGCCCTGGGGCAGGAGCTCGGCGAAGCGCTGGCCGTAAGCGACGGGGACGAACCGGTCCTTCTCCCCGAAGACCACCAGGCTCGGCATTCGCACCCGGTACAGGCGCCGACGCAAACCTCGGTCGGGGATCGGCCACAGGAACTTGGCCACCGTCGTCATGGCCTGGGCGAGTGCGACCACTGCCTCGACGTCACGCTCACCGCTCTCCGTCTCCTGCGACCGCAGGGCCGCACGGCTCGGGTCGGCGAAGAGCACATCGGCTACCTCGGTGTAGGGCACAGCGAACACGTCGGTGACCGGCTCGTCGTCGTCCCACAGGCCGAGCGGCGAGAGCAGCGCCAACGAGGTGACCCGGCCCGGGAAATGGGCCGCGAGCTCGGCCCCGACCATTGCGCCGAAGGAGTGGCCCACCACCGGCAGGGACACGCTCCCGAGAGTCTCGAGAAGGTCGTCGTAGTGCAGCGCGAGATCGGCGACGGTGTCGATGTCGTCGAGCTCGGCGAGATCCGTCGTGCCCGGGGTGGACGGCGCGATCACTTCGTGTCGCTGAGCGAGTGACGCTGCCACCGGGTCGTCGGGCTCAAAGCCGTAGAGGCTGTGCAGCCAGAGCACCGGGGTTCCGGCGCCCGCGCGGTGGACCACCTGCTTGCGTCCACTCCTGAGCGTGAGGGTCTCGTCATGCCACATGCTGCTCATCCCTTCAGGAACTGACGCCCGCGGTGAGCGGCGCAGGGTAGGCGGCAGACCCACCGAGCGAGTCCGTCGGCCACCAGTGATCGGTCCAACCGGAGAATTTGTCCCGCAACTTCGGGATCACCTGCTCAGCGAAGAGCTTGGTATTGTAGGAGACCGTCTCCCGGTTCATATTGCCGAACTGAAGAAGGGTCATCAGATGACCGACGTTCAGTTCGTCGGCCATGGCCGAGAGCTGCTCCACGACCGTATCGACACTGCCCGCGACGATGTAACCCTTGTCGACGATGTCCTTCCAGGTGAGGGCAGCGAACTCCTTCTGTGACGCGGCGGTGGCCGCCATGCTGCGCACGCCCTTGCGGATCGTCTTGATCGACGAGTAACCAGGTGCGACGCCGAACCCCGGGTAGACGTGCAGGCAGCGGTTGTAGAAATAGAGGGCGGCATCGGAGTAGAGTCGCTCCGCTTCCGCATCGGTGTCGGCGACACCGATGAACTGAATGAAGCCCATGCGGTATGGGTTCGGTTCCTTGCCGGCCTTCTCGATCACGTCCCAGTAGCCCCGGACGTTGTCCCGGGCCCACTTGTAGCCGAAGTACGACAGATAGGCGTAGAGGAAGTCGTTCTCCGCGCAGAGATCCCAGGTCTCGACGCTCCCGCCACCGGGCACCCACACCGGTGGATGGGGCTGCTGGACCGGGCGTGGCCAGCAGTTCACGTAGCGCAGCTGGGTGTACTTGCCGTTGAAGGCGAACGGCTGGTCGGACCTCCATGCCTTCAGGATGAGGTCGAGGGCCTCGCCGTAGCGCTCGCGCAATGTGGCCGGGTTGACGCCGTAGCAGTAGGTCGTGTCCATGGTCGAGCCCACCGGGAAGCCGGCGACCACCCGCCCGCCGGAGATCGCATCGATCATCGCCATCTCCTCGGCGACACGAAGCGGTGGGTTGTAGAGGGCGACGGAGTTGCCCATGATCACGAGTTTCGTGTCCCGCGTGCGACGGGCCAGCGAGGCGGCCATGAGATTGGGCGACGGCATCAGCCCGTAGGCGTTCTGATGGTGCTCGTTGACGCAGATGCCGTCGAAGCCGACTTCGGCGGCGTATTCGAGCTCGTCGAGATACTCGTTGTAGATCTCGTTTCCTCGGACGCGGTCGTAGACCTCGCTGGCCGGGAGATCCACCCAGACGCTGCGATGCTGCTGCTTAAAGTCGTCGGGAAGGTCCGGGTAGGGCATCAGGTGGAACCAGTGAAACTTCACGATCTTCTCCCGGGAAGTGGTCGGTATACCTCAGGCGCCACGAGATCGCCGGCGCACGCGGACCGCGCGGCGACCTCGCATGCCACTCCGGCGGGTCAGGGAACGGCGAGGTCCCGTAGCCGCGCAGCGGTATCACGAAGCGTGACCAGATGAGCCGCTACCACGCGCCGCGACCTGGGAGCGCCGCTCCGTTGAGGAAGTGACGTCACTTTAACTTCGTGCGCCACATCACGTCAATGGTCGGGCTCGAGAGGCCTCTGAACTGCTGTTTCTTCCTGTCGTCAGTGTCGGAGCACCCTTGCCCCGATGGAGACGTCCGTCTACCGTCCGATCAGCGGCGCGCTCGTCAACCCGCAGCTTGTTGACTCTTTGTGATCGTTCGACGTGAAGGGGCCGCCGTGGATGTCGCCCTCTCGACCGACGGCGATCTCGGCTTCGATGAGGCCGGGTTGCGCGCGCGGAAGCGGCCGCCTGCTGTGCCTCCTCAGCGATCAGCAGGGGCGGGCGGACAGGGCACCATGCCTCCCGAGCCATCGGGAGCCCGGTTCGAAGGCAGGGCCAGGTGACTCGTCCAGCGATCGTGTCGGGACCGCCCTCTCGGAGGTGGCGGCCGGGCGCATGGTGCTCGTGTCGGCGGCGGACCGCGCGGCCACTCTACGAGCCCTCGCGGACCCAACGGTCCGCCCGGCCGATCTCAGCCGGCCAGGCCACGTCTTTCCCCTTGTCAGCCGCGCCGCGGCGTGCTCAAGCGCGCCGGCCACACGGAGAGCGCGGTCGACCTGTGCCGCCTCGCCGGTCGGACGCCCGTCGGTGTTCTCGCCGAGGTCATCGGCGAGGACGGCTCGATGGCCCGGCGACCCGAGCTCGCAGCGTTCGCCACGCGTCACGGCCTCGCGACGGTGGCCGTCGCGGATCTCGTGGAGCACCGTCGTCAGAGCGAGCGCCTGGTGCGCCGAGAGGCCGAGAGCCGACTGCCGCTCCGTGGAACCGACTTCGCGGCCACGACTTTCGTGGCAACCCTGGACGGCGTCGAGCACGTCGCTTTGGTCCTCGGCGACGTCGGCGTGGGCGACAACGAGGACCCCGTTCTCGTGCGGGTCCACTCCGAGTGCCTGACCGGTGATGTCTTCGCATCACAGCGGTGCGACTGCGGCGACCAGCTCGACCAGGCCGTGGCACGCATCGTCGACGCCGGTCGCGGGGTCGTCGTGTACCTGCGCGGACACGACGGGCGTGGCATCGGCCTGACCCACAAGCTCCGTGCCTACGCCCTGCAAGACCAGGGTCTGGACACGGTGGACGCCAACCTCGCGCAAGGCCTGCCGATCGATACCCCTGAGTACGGTGTCGGTGCGGCCATCCTCCGCGACCTCGGCGTCCGATCCATCCGTCTCATGACCAACAACCCCGCGAGGTATCGCGGCCTCGAAGGGCACGGACTGCGGATCGTCGGACGTGTGCCGCTGGTCGTCGAGCCCAACGCGGAGAACGTGCGCTACCTCCACACCAAACGCACGCGACGACAGCACGAACCCGCTGCGGCAGGCGCGTTGCCGTTGTCCCTCGGCTGTCAGAGCTAGAGCGATCGCGACGGACCTCAGCGATGTCCCGGGCCCATCCCCGACTGCGTCCCACTGAGACGACCCGGACCTGATGACACCCGAGTAGGCCCGACCCCGACGCGCCTTCACACCGTTCCCTCCCGGCTACTCGCCTCGCCACATGACACCATCTCCTCCGAAAGTGACGTCACGTACACTTCGGCTGAGCGAGCGATGGGCACACCGTTGAGAGGAGCTGGTCGTCGTAGAGCTCAACCTGCCGCAGCCTGTCTCGACCAAGGGGCGGGCCACCCTCCATGAGCTGCTGCGCACCGCACGCACGATCCTTGTGCGCGACGGTTATGCGCGTGCCCGGGTCAGTGACATCTCCGCCGCAGCCGGCCTGTCCAACGGCGCGTTCTACCGGTACTTCAACGACAAGCGGCAGATCATGCTGCACGTGACCGCGGAGTTCATCCAGGAGTCGGCCGACAACGCCCGCGTGCCGTTCGATCCAGAACATCCAATGGATACCGTGCGACGCTCCTCCGAGGCCTATCTCACCTTCTATTCGGAGCACCAGGCGCTGTGGAGAGCAGTCATTGAGGCGGGTCAGCACGACCCGGACGTCGAACACATCCGCCGGGGCTACATCGACGAGTGGTGTGGTCGTATCGCCCGCATGCTCGAGCGTGGCCAGGCATCGGGTCTTGTTCGGGCGGACATCGAGCCCCTGACGGCCGCGTACCTTCTCGGAGGCATGGTCGAGTCGTATGCACAACACGCCTTCCGGCCTGAAGCCGATCTCGACACCGACCCACACCACGTCGCGTGCATCGCCACCGACCTGTGGGAGCGCGGCGCCTTCACGTGTTGACGTCAGTGACACCGTCAGTCGGACACTCCCACGGGGCGTACGGGTCGGGTCATGCATTCTCGTTCGCGGGGGTATGCAGCAAACGTTTCTGCAGCTTGCCGGTGTCGGTGCGGGGCAAGGCCGAGACGAACTCCACCAGCCGGGGCACCTTGTAGTGCGCGATGCGCTCGCGCAGAAACTCCTGGATGTGCCTACCGGCCTCGGGGCCGGTGCAACGTCCGGGCATGGGCTCGATGAAGGCCTTTACCTGCTCGCCGAGGTCCGGGTGCGGAACACCGACAACGGCGACGTCCTGGACATCAGGGTGCAGCGCCAGGGCGTCCTCGACCTCCTGCGGATAGATGTTGACCCCACCGGAGATGATCACGAAGTCACGCCGGTCGCTCAGGTGGAGATAGCCGTCGGCGTCCAGCCGTCCGATGTCCCCGGCGGTACCCCAGTTCGGGTGCAGCGGGTTGCGCACTGAGGCCGTCTTGTCCGGGTCGTTGTGGTAGGCGAACGGCAGCGCGTCGCGCTCGAAGTACACCAGCCCGGTGCTCCCGACGGGCAGCTCGCGGCCCTCGTCGTCGCAGATGTGGAGAGTGCCGAGCAGCGCTCGGCCCACCGAACCAGGGTGCGCCAGCCACTCGGCCGAGTCGATGACCGTGATCCCGAGCGCCTCGGTGGAGGCGTAGTACTCGATCAGGATCGGCCCCCACCAATCGATCATCGCCCGCTTGACCTCCGGCGGGCACGGGGCTGCGGCATGGATGGCGACGCGCTGCGAGGACACGTCGTAGGACCCGCGGACCAGCCTGGGCAGCTTCAGCATCCGCGCGAACATCGTCGGCACCCACTGGCTGTGGGTCACCCGGTACCGTTCGATCGCGGCGAGCGCGGCCGCGGCGTCGAACCGCGGCATGACGACGACCGTACCCCCGACCGCGTGTACCAGTCCCCCGTTGCGCAGCGGTGCCGCGTGATAGAGCGGGGCGGGCGAAAGGTAGACGGTGTCGGCGTCGAAGCCGAACAACGGGCCGAAGATGTGCAGCAGCTCGTCTGGGGCCTCGTCGACGGCCACGTCCGGCAGCGGTGCCTTTATTCCCTTCGGTCGGCCGGTGGTGCCGGAGCTGTATAGCATCTCCCGGCCCCGGGGCTGCTCCGCCAGAGGTGCGTCCGAGACCGCGGCGAGAGCCTGTTCGTAGTCGTCGTGCCCCGCAAGTGCGGTCCCGATCACCAGCCGCCTGGTGACACCCGGTGTCCTGGTGACGAGCTCCGCCGCGGTGGCGCCCTGGGCCTCGCCGACCACCAGCGCTTTGGCCTGACAGTCCTGGACCACATAGGTGGCCTCGTCTGGGTGCAGATGGGTGTTGACCGCCGTGACGTAGAGGCCGCTACGCAGCGCCGCCCAGTACACCTCGTAGCACCTCGGCGAGTTCTCGCTGAGGATCGCGACGTCGTCACCGTGGCGCAGACCGGCTTCCCGCAACACCCTTGCCAGCCGGGTCGACCGCGCGTCCAGCTCGGCATAGGTCAGGGTTTCTCCCGTGTCTGACATCACCACGGCCGGCTTGGCCGGCGTCGACGTGGCAAATCGCCCTGGAAACACAGTGGCCTCCCCGAGTTCATCGTTGACGCTCGCGAGCCACGCGAACGGACTATGCGAGTGGCGCTACCGCTGAGGTCTAGGGTTTCAGATAACAGACCCTAGAACACGCCCTTGCGAAGGCGTCAGGCGGAGCCGGCCGACGACAGGTCGAGATCGAGTCGGCCGGACGGCGCCGCGACGCGCACCGCGGGACGGCCGTCGTGAACCAGAGGGTGGCGCTCCCAGGGGGACTGGCGCCGTCAGGTCCGGGTTGACCTGCCGCGAGACGCTCGCTAGCGTGTGTGAGGTATCACATGGCACATAGTGTATGTAGTACCCCGCTAGTTGCCCGCTCGGCGATGCGCAGTGCTACGCAGGACGGAAGCGTGACGACGTGAGCGTGTATCTGGAGAAGCAGCGCGTCTGGTTCGAGGAGCTCAGCAAGGAAATCGCGAGCACCGAGAACCCCCACCACAAGGCGATCCTCCAGAACTACATCCGACACGGTGCACTGGAGCTTTCGGCCAATGCGGACCAGATCTTCGTGCCGGAGATGACCGTGGAGCACCCGGTCTACCGCGTGAAGGGCATGGGGAACGAGGAGCTGGCAACCCTGGACGGAGAGGACGCGGTCAAGGCGTTCTACAATGCGTTGAGCGAGTCGGTGTTCTTCGCCTTCGAGCAGGAGTACCTCGCGGTGGCGGACTGGGGTTTCGCCGCGTTCCTCATGATCGGTGTCATGGGACCCGGTTCCCAGTTCGCCGAGCAGGGCTTCGCCGTGGAGGACCCGCAGGCGCGCTACATCGCGGAGTACCCGAGCGTCATGCGCTGGCGCTACGACGCGGCGGCCCGCTTGGAGGGCGAGGACATCTTCCAGATTGGTGACACCCGGCTCACCCGGCTGACACCAGAAGACGACGTCACGCTGGCCGAGATCGCGGAGTTGGTCGCCCCCTACATGGCCGACTGAGCCCAGAACCTCGGGGAGCGGCCTAGCCGAGAGCTTGGCTCCTCTTTTGGTGGAATGATCACTGCGGTGGCGCGCCCGCTTCCTGCGCCACCGTGGCCTCTCAGGGAGAGGCGAGCTTTTTCGAAGAAGGGCGTTACCGATGCAGGCTCCGCCTGCCACCCGGAAGACGGGAACCGCTCCCCCTCCCGTTACCTTCTTGATCAGGCCCGGTGAGGGCTTGCAGGCCGCCGGCCACGGCATGACTGAGTGCCCCTGTCGTTGATGATCTGGGGGGTGTTGTCACCGTGGTCGGAGGGCGCCAACGACCGCTG
>NZ_JBXUHE010000048.1:0-41653 GCF_057180585.1 Actinomycetospora sp. 2LY8.5 | reverse complement strand
CCGCCGCCGGAGCTGCCGGTGTTGGCCTGGTTGACCCCGCCGCCGGTGCTGCCGGTGTTGGCCTGGTTGACCCCGCCGCCGGTGCTGCCGGTGTTGGCCTGGTTGACCCCGCCGCCGGTGCTGCCGGTGTTGGCCTGGTTGACCCCGCCGGCGCTGCCGGTGTTGGCCTGGTTGACCCCGCCGGTGCTGCCGGTGTTGGCCTGGTTGACCCCGCCGGCGCTGCCGGTGTTGGCCTGGTTCACGCCAGTGCCGCCGCCGGTGTTGGCCTGGTTGACCCCGCCGCCGGTGCTGCCGGTGTTGGCCTGGTTGACCCCGGCGCCGCCGCCGGTGTTGGCCTGGTTGACCCCGCCGCCGGTGCTGCCGGTGTTGGCCTGGTTGACCCCGCCGCCACCGGCACCGGTGTTGGCCTGGTTCACGCCACCGGTGCCGCCGGTGTTGGCCTGGTTGACGCCACCGGTGCCGCCGGTGTTGGCCTGGTTCACGCCACCGGTGCCGCCGGTGTTGGCCTGGTTGACGCCACCGGTGCCGCCGGTGTTGGCCTGGTTGACCCCGCCGCCACCGGCACCGGTGTTGGCCTGGTTCACGCCACCGGTGCCGCCGGTGTTGGCCTGGTTGACCCCGCCGGCCCCACCCGTGTTGGCCTGGTTCACGCCAGCGCCGCCACCCGTGTTGGCCTGGTTGACGCCACCGGTGCCGCCGGTGTTGGCCTGGTTGACCCCGCCGCCGGCCCCACCCGTGTTGGCTTGGTTGACCCCGCCGCCGGCCCCACCCGTGTTGGCCTGGTTGACCCCGCCGCCACCGGCACCGGTGTTGGCCTGGTTCACGCCGCCGGCCCCACCCGTGTTGGCCTGGTTGACCCCGCCGGCGCCGCCGCCGGTGTTGGCCTGGTTGACCCCGCCCTGGCCGCCGGTGTTGGCCTGGTTGACCCCGCCCTGGCCGCCGGTGTTGGCCTGGTTCACGCCACTCTGGCCGGCGGTGTTGGCCTGGTTCACGCCAGCGCCGCCACCCGTGTTGGCCTGGTTGACCCCACCGCCACCGGCACCGGTGTTGGCCTGGTTGACGCCACCGGTGCCGCCGGTGTTGGCCTGGTTGACCCCGCCGCCACTGGCACCGGTGTTGGCCTGGTTGACCCCGCCGGCGCCGCCGCCGGTGTTGGCCTGGTTGACGCCGCCGCCGGCCCCACCCGTGTTGGCCTGGTTGACCCCGCCGCCGCTGGCACCGGTGTTGGCCTGGTTCACGCCGCCGCCGGTGTTGGCCTGGTTGACGCCGCCGGCGCTGCCGGTGTTGGCCTGGTTCACGCCAGTGCCGCCGCCGGTGTTGGCCTGGTTGACGCCGCCGGCGCTGCCGGTGTTGGCCTGGTTGACGCCACCGATGCCGCCGGTGTTGGCCTGGTTGACCCCGCCACCCTCACCGGTGTTGGCCTGGTTCACGCCACTCTGGCCGCCGGTGTTGGCCTGGTTCACGCCGCCGCCGTGCTCGGCGTCCCACTCCTGCTTGTTCTCGCAGGTACCGGGGCACATCGAGTACACGGTGTGGATCGGGCAGGTGTAGCCGGCCAGGTCCGGGGCGAGCCCGGTGTTGGCCTGGTTGATCCCTGCATCGATGGCCGCGTTGGCCTGGTTGACCCCGGTGCCGCCGGTGTTGGCCTGGTTGACCCCGCCGGCGCCGCCGGTGTTGGCCTGGTTGACGCCGCCGGCACCGCCGGTGTTGGCCTGATTGACCCCGCCGCCCACGGTCTCCGTCATGTCTGTTCCTCTCGTCGTGTCGGGCCGCAGACCCCGCGCAGCGCGTCGGCGCTGGTCGGTGGCGCACACGACCCCCGAGGGGGGAGCCGGTCCGGGCCGCTGGTGACACCTGAGAGCTTGGGCACTCGGGGGAGAGGGGTCATGAGTACTGCGGTACTCAACTCGCGGTGCAGGGCCGCATTGCCCTACTCGGCGGATGCGGCAACGCCCTGCTCATCTCAGCGGGAGGTGCGGATGCCGCTGACCTGCGCGAGGTCGCCTCGCCCGGACACCCCGAGCTTCGCGTAGACCATGCGCAGCGTGTTGTCGACCGTGCGCACGCTGACCACGAGCTGGCTCGCGATCGCCTTGCTCGTCAGACCGGAGGCGGCGAGCGACGCGATCTCCATCTCGCGGCGGGTGAGGTCCGCGACGCCTTCGAGCTGCTCGAGGGCGGGCGTCGAGGCGCCCTCGCACTTCTCCGCCCACGCCCGGGCGCGCGAGGCCGAGCCGCCGGCCGAGCCGCCGGCCCCGGCTGCGCGGTAGGCAACGGCGGCCTGGGCGGCCGCGTCGGCGGCCTCGAGGAGCAGACCGCTGTCCGCGAGCCGGTCGGCGACGTCGTCGAGCGCCTCGCCGTCCCCGCCCGCGAGGGCACGGGCGTGGTCGGCGTAGAGCAGGGCCATCGGATTGGTCGAGTCCTTGGCGAGGGTCTCCAGACAGTCGGTGACGGCGCCGGTGATGCCCAGGCGGACCGCGGTGTGCAGGGCGCGCAGCCGGAGTCCGAGCGCCGTGCGCCCGTCCGCCGTCTCGAGCGCGATCCGCTCGGCTTCGGTCGTCTGCCCGACCACACCGGCCAGCCAGACCTGGGCCGGGCCTGCCCAGCCGGGAATCGGACCGTCGAGGGCGAGGTCGCCGGCCTCCTCGAACACCGACCTCGCCCGCGCGGCTTTACCCACCGAGGCGACCGCGACGGCGAGCTCGCTGACCAGCGGCACGGTGAACACGAACTGCTCCGAGGGGACGCCGGCCGCGGCCTCCAGCAGCCAGCGGGTCGCCGTGTTCATGTAGCCCCGCCGGGCGGTCGCGATGCCGACCCACGTCGCGCTGAGAGCGGTGACGGTGCGTTGCTCGTCGACGATCGACCGGGCGTGTGTCTGCAGGGCTACGGCCTCGGCGTCGTCGAGCCGACCCTCGCTGAGATCGGCGTACCACCGTGCGCAGGTCAGCTCGATCAGCATCCAGCCGCCGGTCGGGTCCTCGGCCTTGCTCTCGAGGCCCTGCTCGGCGTAACGGCGGGCCTGGTCGGGCCGGTTCGCCCGCAGCGCCGCGGTCGCGGCGATCGTGAGCGCGCCGATCGGAGGTGCGACACCGACCGGCTCGGCGAGGGCGGGTGCCACCGCCTCGGCCGCCTCGAGGTGCCGACCGGCGAGCAGGAGCCCGAACGCCCGGAGAACCGTGCTGTCCTCGCCGTCGGGAAGGTCGGCGCGGCCGGTGGCCGCCGCGATCATCTCCTGTACGTCGCCGACGTCCCGGTGCCCCCAGTACTGGTTGTAGGCGCGGGCCAGGGCGGCGGCGACCGCGATCTCGCCGGACACGGTCGCGTCGCGGCACAGCGGGGCGAGCGTCTCCTCCGCCTCGCCGGTGTGGCCCAGCCGGATCAGGACCCGGGCGTGCTGGAGGCGCGCCGCCGGGTCGCCGGTGGCCGCGGCCTCCCGCAGCAGCCGCTCGGCGAGCAGCGGGTTGGTGCCGACCGCCCCGGCGGCCGCCGCGAGCAGCTCCTCGGACGGGATCGCGGCCCCCTGGCCGGTGCGCCAGTCCAGGAGACGCCAGCGGTCCTCCTCCCGGCGGACACCTCGGGCCTCCAGCGCGTCCGCCAGGTACTGGTAGGTCTGGCGCTCCTGGAACGCCGTCGCGGCGTGTCTCAGGACCTCCGTGTGCAGCGGGTGCGCCAGCGCGACCTCCACCCGTCGGCCCGTGCGGCGCGAGGTGATGATCCCGCGCTCCTCCAGGGCTGCGACCGTCTCCGACGAGGTGAGCTCCGCCGCCAGGTCGCCGCCGAGCGGTTGGCCGAACGCGAGCAGGCGCATGAGGCGCTGCTCGAGCGGTGCCGAGCCGTCGGTGCGCTGTTGCATGATCTCCGCGAGCCGTGCGGACACCGGGATCGTCCCGTTGGTGTGCCACACGCGGCCGGTGGGCTTCAGCGCCCCGCTGGCCCGCGCGCCGCGCACCAGCTCCCGCAGGAACAGCGGGTTGCCCAGCGAGAGGGACCAGAGCCGGTGCAGCGTCGCGGCGTCGACGTGACCGCCCAGCACCGTGACCACGAGGTCGTCGGCCTCCTCGCGGGTGAGCTCGGGAAGGTCGATCCGTTCGACCAGCGACTCCTTCCAGAGCGCGAACACCGGTTCCGGCACCGACACGCCGGTGGGCGCGCTCAGGACGAGGAAGGCGTCACCGGAGGATGCGAGCTGGTGGAGCAGGACCGCGGTCGTCTCGTCGAGCAGGTGCACGTCGTCGACACCCAGCAGGAGCCGCGCCGTCCCCTTGGCGCGCAGCAGCACCTGTCGGGCCTCGTGCAGGAGCCACCCGGGGCTCCCGTCGCCGGGGTCGTGGTCCGGCAGCAGGTGGCTCAGCGCACCGAGCGGGATCCGGGTCGTCGCACGGGAGGCCACGACCCAGACCGGGTGCCAGGACGGGCCGTCCGGGTGGCCGTCGCCGGGCCCGGTCGAGCCGACGCCGACCAGGGCCGCCCGGGCGAAGCGCGTGCGCCCCACCCCCGGCGGACCGATCGCGAGAATCCCCGCGCGCTCGTGGCGCACGGCGATGCGGCTCACCGTCTTCAGGGCGTCACCGCGACCCGCGAGCGGCCACTCCTGCTCGTCGCTGTTCACCGGACCACCCCGGGCGTCCGCAGGGAGGACGTGTCCATGTCGCCTCCCTGCCGATGGGACGACCCAGTGTCGTCCTGAGTCCCTGTTTCCGGAATGGTTCGGCGCCTCGTTACGTCGTCCTACGGATGTCGGGCCATCGCCCCTGGTCGTCCGGTGTGCCGTCGTCCGCGCATGCCGCAGCGGACGACTTCTTGATCGCTTGCCCGAGCAGTGTGGTCATCCCGCCGCTCGTCCGATAGCACTACGGCAGGCTTTGCGTAGTCAGGGCTGCGCAATGCAGGTAACCGGGGGTTACAGGTACTGCGGGAGTCCCCGATCCTGCGGCCGCGGGTCCGGTCGGGGGACACTGCTCGGACCACCACCACCCTCCGAGGAGCTCCGTGAGGATCGCCCTCGTCGCCACGTGCCTCGGCGACGCGATGTTCCCGCAGGCGCCACGGGCCACGGTCGAGCTGCTCGAGCGCCTCGGGCACGAGGTCGTGTTCCCTGCGGACCAGACGTGCTGCGGGCAGATGCACGTCAACACCGGCTACCTCGACCTCGCGCTCCCGCTCGTGCGCCACCACGTCGACGTGTTCTCGGGCGTCGCGGACGTCGTCGTCGCCCCCTCCGGCTCGTGCGTGGGCTGCGTGCGCCACCAGCACGCGATGGTCGCCCGCCGCGGCGGCGACGAGAAGCTCGCGCAGGCGGCGGAGGATCTGGCGACTCGGACCTACGAGCTCTCCGAGCTGCTGGTCGACGTCCTCGGCGTCACCGACGTCGGCGCCTACTACCCGCACCGCGTCACGTACCACCCGACGTGCCATTCGTTGCGGATGCTGCGCGTCGGCGACAAGCCGCTGCGGCTGTTGCGGGAGGTCCGGGGCCTGATCCTGACCGAGCTGCCCGACGCCGAGGTTTGCTGCGGGTTCGGCGGGACGCTCGCGGTGAAGAACGCGGACACGTCGACGGCGATGCTCGCGGACAAGATGGCGAACGTGCTCTCGACCCACGCCGAGGTGTGCACCGCGGGGGACACGTCGTGCCTCATGCACATCGGCGGCGGGCTCTCGCGGCTGCGCTCGGGCGTGCGCACGGTGCACCTCGCGGAGATCCTGGCGTCGACCACCGAGGGAGCGCCCGCGTGACCGTCGAGCCGGGACGCGCAGCGCAGAGGAGCCGGACCACCGCGTTGGGCATGCCGACCGTCGCGTCGGACCCCCACCACCACCTGCGCGGCACCGAGACGTTCCCCGTCGCCGCGCGGCGGGCGTTGACCGACACCCAGCTGCGCCAGAACCTCGGGCATGCGACCCGCACGATCCGGGCCAAGCGCGCCGCCGTCGTCGGCGAGGTCGACGATTGGGAGGAGCTGCGCCGCGCCGGCGAGTGCCTCAAGGCCGACGTGATGGCGCGGCTGCCTGAGCTCCTCGAGCAGCTCGAGGCGTCGGTGACCGCGCGGGGCGGCGTCGTGCACTGGGCGCGCGACGCCGAGGAGGCGAACCGGATCGTCGTCGACCTCGTGCGGGAGACCGGGTCGGACGAGGTCGTCAAGGTCAAGTCGATGGCGACGCAGGAGACGGGGCTGAACGAGGCCCTCGGCGCGGTGGGGATCGCAGCGCTCGAGACCGACCTCGCCGAGCTGATCGTCCAGCTCTCCGACGACAAGCCGTCGCACTTCCTCGTCCCCGCGATCCACCGGAACCGCTCGGAGATCCGCGACATCTTCCTGCGCGAGATGCCCGGCGTGGACCCCTCGCTGACCGACGAGCCGCGGAGGCTCGCGATGGCCGCCCGCGCGCACCTGCGGCGCAAGTTCCTCTCGGCGAGGGTCGGCGTCTCCGGGGTCAACTTCGCCGTCGCCGACACCGGGACGCTCTCGGTGGTCGAGTCCGAGGGCAACGGGCGGATGTGCCTGACGCTGCCCGACACCCTGATCACCGTCATGGGCGTCGAGAAGATCGTGCCGACGTGGTCGGACCTCGAGGTGTTCCTGCAGCTGCTACCGCGCAGCTCCACCGGCGAGCGGATGAACCCGTACACGTCGACGTGGAGCGGGGTCACGCCGGGCGACGGGCCGCAGGCGTTCCACCTGGTGCTGCTCGACAACGGTCGGTCGAACGTGCTGGCCTCGCCGGACGGGCGCCAGGCGCTGCACTGCATCCGCTGCTCGGCGTGCCTCAACGTCTGCCCGGTCTACGAGCGCGCCGGCGGGCACGCCTACGGGTCGGTGTACCCGGGCCCGATCGGCGCGGTGCTCTCGCCGCAGCTCACGGGCATCGACGGTCCCGACGACGTCAACGCGTCGCTGCCCTACGCGTCGTCGCTGTGCGGGGCGTGCTTCGACGCGTGCCCGGTGCGCATCGACATCCCGCACCTGCTCGTGCAGCAGCGCGCGGCGGCGGTCGAGGCGCACGGGCGGCCGAGCGCGCAGGACCTGGCGATGCGCGCGGCGGCGGCCGCGATGGCATCGCCGGGGCGGTTCTCCCTGGTCGAGCGGGCCGTGAAGCTGGGCCGGCTGCTCGGTCGGTCGGGGCGCATCCGGTCGGTGCCGGGGCCGGGCGCGTCGGCATGGTTCGGGGCGCGGGACATGCCGGCGCCGCCCGCCGCGACCTTCCGGGAGTGGTGGGAGCGCCGTGGCCGCGCGTGACGAGGTGCTCGCCCGGCTCCGGGCGGCGCGCGACGCCGGCGGCGCGACGCCGCCGGACGTGCCGCGGGACTACCGCCACCACGGGGTCTTCGCGCCCGGGAGCGCCGACGCCGTCGAGCGGCTCGACGAGACGCTGACCGACTACCGGGCCACGGTGCACCGGGTGAGCACCGAGGACGAGGTCGCCGGTGCGGTGGCGGCGGTGCTGCGCGACGCCGGGGCGAGGTCGGTGGTCGTGCCCGCCGGGCTCCCCGCCGGCTGGATGTCGTCGTACGACGGCGAGATGCGCACCGACGACCCGCCGCTGTCGGTGGCCGACCTGGACGCGACCGACGCCGTCGTCACCGGCGGGGCGGTGGCGATCGCGGACACCGGCACCTTCGTCCTCGACGCTCTCGCCCCGGACCAGGGGCGCCGCGCGATCAGCCTCGTCCCCGACCACCACGTCTGCGTGCTGCGCGCGGACGCCGTGGTGTCGTCGGTGCCCGAGGCGCTCGCCCGCCTGGACCCGAACGGGCCGCTGACCTTCGTCTCCGGTCCGTCGGCGACCAGCGACATCGAGCTCGACCGCGTCGAGGGCGTCCACGGCCCCCGGCGCCTCGACGTCGTCCTGGTCGGCCCTATGTGAGCACTTTCCCGGCCTGTAGGCCGGGAAAGTGCTCACATACGTCAGCGGCCCCGGACCGGCGGGCCCCAGTCGGTACCCTCGCGCAGGGTCCGCTTGAGCAACTTGCCGCCCGGGTTGCGGGGCAGCGGGTCGGCCGAGACGACCACGTACTGCGGGACCTTGAAGTCGGCGACCTGCGTGTCGAGGTAGGTGAGCACCGTGTCGACGTCGATGTCCGACCCGACCAGCACCGCGCCGACCTTCTCGCCCATGACGTCGTCCGGGACCCCGACGACCGCCGCGTCGGCCACGCCGGGCGCGCTGGCCAACGCGTTCTCGACCTCCACCGAGTAGACGTTCTCCCCGCCCCGGTTGATGACGTCCTTGGCCCGGTCGACGACCCGCACGATGCCGTCGTCGACGCGCGCGAGGTCGCCGCTGTGCAACCAGCCGTCGACGAAGGTCCGCGCGGTCGCGTCCGGCGCCGCCCAGTAGCCGTCGACCACGTTCGGGCCCCGGATCAGCAGCTCGCCGACGCCGGCGTCGTCGACGTCGGCGAGCGCGAGGTCCACGACCGGCGCCGCGAACCCCACCGAGTCCGCGTTCTCCGCGGCCCACTCGTGGGGCAGGAACGTCGCGATCGACGAGGTCTCGGTGAGCCCGAACCCGTTGCCCAACCGGGCTTGCGGCATCCGCTCCATGAGCCGCCGGACCAGCGCGGGCGCGATCGGAGCGCCGCCATAGGAGATCCGCTGCACGTGCGAGAGATCGGCGCCGAGGTCGTCGCGGGCCAGCGTCAGGCCGTAGATCGCCGGGACGCTGACGAGCGTGTCGATGCGCTCGTCGACGATCGTGCGGACGAACGTGGCGCCGTCGAACACCGGGAGCACCACCGTCGTCCCGCCGAGGGCGAGCTGGACGAGCAGCTGCGAGTTGCACCCGGTGACGTGGAACAGCGGCACCGACACGAGGTTGCGCGACGTCGGACCGACGGACCGGTCGATCCCGATGACGCGGATCGCGGTCTCGACGTTGGACAGGAAGTTGCCGTGGGTGGTCCGCGCGCCCTTGGGACGGCCGGTGGTGCCGCTCGTGTAGAAGATCGCGGCCAGGTCGCCGGGGACGAGGTCGTCGAGGGCCTCGGGATGGCCCGTCGGCAGCGCCTCGCCGGGCCGGAGCACCGCCGCCGCGGCGCTGTCCTCCAGGACGTAGGACACCTCCGGTGCGGCGAAGCGGGTGTTGACGGGCACCGCGACGGCCCCGGCGAGCAGCGTGCCGAGGAAGCCGACCACCCACTCGAGCCCGGCGGGCAGCAGCGAGGCCACCCGGTCGCCGCGCCGGACCCCGCCGCCGACCAGGCCGCCGGCGACCCGGGCCGCCCGGTCCCAGAGCTCGGCGTAGGTGACCCGCTCGCCCCCGACCTCGACGAGCGCCTCGACGTCGGGGTGGCGCTCCACCGACGCGCGCACCATCGCGACCACCGACGGCGCGAGGTGGTCGTAGCGCGCGATCCCGTCGCGGCCGCGGGTGATGCCGGAGAGGTCGAACGGCGCGGGGCCGCGATCGAGCGGGGTGGGGCTCACGAGAAGTACCGCCGCGGGTTGTCCACCAGCATCGTGGTGATCTGCTCGTCGGTGACGCCCTGCGCGCGCAGCGCGGGCAGCACGTCGTTGTGGATGTGCTCGAAGTGCCAGTTCGGCAGCATCTGCTCCTTGATCGCCTGGTGGGCGCCGGAGAAGAAGTCGATGTAGCAGGACGCGTCGTGGGCCAGCACGATCTTCTCGGCATAGCCCTGCGCGCAGAGCGCGGCGATGGTGGCGACGCGCTGGTCGGTGGGGTTGAAGACGTCGATGCCGAATCGGTCGGCGCCGATCGTGGCGCCGCGGTCGGCGATCTCGCGGAGGTAGTCGAGGTCGTTGCTGTCGCCCGCGTGGCCGATGACCACCTTCGTGAGGTCGACGCCCGCCTTCTCGTAGAGGTCGAGCGCGAGCCGCCCGGTCCGGTGCGCGGCGTTGGTGTGCACGGTGATCGGCACGCCGGTCTCCACGTGGGCGTCCGCGATGGCGTGCTGGATGCGGGTCTGGTCGGGCGTCAGGCCGCGCTCCTCGACGACGCCCTTGAGGAACGCCGCCTTGATGCCGGTGCCGCCGATGCCCTCGCGGATGTCCTTGAGGAACATCTCGGTCATGGGCTCGTCGCCGCCGAGCACGGTGCCCGGGCCGCGATAGTGCAGGAAGTGCGGGATCTCGTCGAACGTGTAGAGCCCGGTGGCGACGACGATGTTGAGGTCGACCCGGGCGTTGATCCGGGCGACGCGCGGGACGTCGCGACCGAGCCCGATGACGGTGGGGTCGACGATCGTGTGGACCCCGAGGTCGCGCAGGCGACGCAGCTTGTCGATGGCGTCGGCGACCCGGACCTCCTCGTCCCAGTACTCGTCGCCGTGGTTCTGCATGACGTCCGGGCTCAGGACGAACACGTGCTCGTGCATCAGGGTCGTGCCGAGATCGTCGACGTCCACCGGACCCCGCACCGTCTCCACCGTGGGCATCGCCGGAACCTCCGCCTCGTCGCCTGTGACCCAGAGCACTCTAGTTGTTCGCTTGTCGGCTATATAGCTTGATGGCAAAGTTGCTCGGGTGGACGTGTTCCAGGCGGTGGCCGACCCGGTGCGGCGCTCGATGGTCGAGCGCCTCGCCGACCGGGGTGAGGCGACCGCCGGCGAGCTCTCGGCGCTCGCGGCCGAGCTCTTCGGCATCCGTCAGCCGACCGCGTCCAAGCACCTCAAGGCGCTGCGCGAGGCCGGGGTGGTCACCAGCTCGGTCGACGCCCAGCGCCGCGTGTACCGGCTCGAACCCGGCCCGCTCGACGACCTCGCCGGCTGGGCCGCGCGCCAGGCGCGCTTCTGGACGGGGCGTCTGGATGCGCTCGAGCGCCACCTCGATCCCACCGATGACGACAGGAGTCCGTCGTGACCGACCTCCGGGGTCTCGTCGACAGCGCCACCGGCGTCGTTCATCTCGAGCGCCGTCTGGCCGCGCCCGTCGAGCGGGTGTGGAGCGCGCTCACCGACCCCGCGCGGCTCGGCGACTGGCTGGCGCCGGTCGAGTCCGGCGCGCCGGGCCCCGACGGCCGTTTCGTGCTGTGCATGAACGTCGCCGAGACCGCGACCTGCACGGTCGTCGGGTGGGACCCGCCGCACGAGATGCGCCTGACCTGGGACTACACCGGCGAGTCGGCGTCCGAGCTCACGCTGCGCCTCGATCCCGACGGCACCGGCACGCTCCTGCGTCTCGACCACACGCGGATCACCGTCGACGTCGTGCGGTACGGCGCCGGGTGGCACGTGCACCTCGACAACCTCGACGTGCACCTCGCCGGCGGGAACGTCCGCTCCGAGGGCTGCTCGGGGCCGGCGTTCCTGGCGGCGTGGGAGGCCCTGGCGCCCCGGTACGCGGCGACGGACCCGGCATGAGCACGGTCGCTCTGGTCACCGGGGCCGCGCGGGGCGTCGGCCGCGGGGTGGCGCTGGCGCTGGCCGACACCGGGGCGACGGTGCACGTCACCGACCGGGAGTCGCGAACGCGCCGGCGCTCGACGCTGCCGGGCACGGTCGAGGACACCGCCGAGCAGGTCGACGCCCGCGGCGGACACGGGGTGCCGCACGTCGTCGACCACGCTTCCGGGCCGTCGGTGCTCGAGCCCGTCGTCGCCGCGATCCGGGACGCGCACGGCGGGCTCGACCTCGTGGTGGCGAACGCCTTCGACGGCAACGCGCTCCCGTTCGCGCCGGCGCCGTTCTGGGAGCTCGACCCGGCACACTGGGCGAACATGATCGACGTGGGCCTGCGCAGCCACTACGACACCGCGCGCGCCACGGCGTCGCTGGTGATCGCGCGGCGGGGTCTGCTCGTGCTCACGGGGTACGCGTCGGACTCCGCTGACGAGGTGCTCGGCGGGCACGCCGTCTACGACCTCGCGATGACGGGAATCGCGCGCCTGGCGCGCTCGGTGCACGCCGACCTCGCCCCGCACGGAGCGACGGCCCTGTGCCTCTCGCCGGGGTTCACGGCCACCGAGGCGATCGTCGCGGCCCTCGGCGACGATCTCCCGCCCGGGGTGGACGACGTCGAGGCTCCGGGCCGGGCGGTGTGCGCGCTGCTCGCCGACCCCGACCTCGCGCGGCGCGGGGGCCGCACGGTGCCGGTCGGCTCGTGAGGGTGCCGCCCCGGCTCTCGGCGGCGGTCGACCTGGTCGACCCGCCTCCGGACGCTCGGGTGCTCGAGGTGGGGTGTGGGCGCGGCGTGGCCGCCGCGCTGCTCCTCGACCGGCTGCCGCGGGGTCACTACGCGGGCATCGACCGGTCCGCCGTCGCCGTTGCCGCCACCGCCGCCCGGCTCGGCGCGGGTGAGGTGCTCACGACCCCGCTCGCCGCGTTCCGACCGGAGCCCGGCGCGTTCGACCTCGCGTTGGCGATCAACGTCAACGTGTTCTGGACGGATCCGGCGCGCGCGGAGCTGGCGGTGCTCGCGACGGCGTTGCGCCCCGCCGGGGTGCTGCATCTCGTCTACGGCTCCGACGGTGGTGCGGCACCGCGCACGGACGTCGTCGACCGGCTCCGCGACCATCTCGTCGCGGGCGGGTTCGCGCCCGAGATCACGACGCCGACGCGGCGCGGGATACGGCTGCTGCACGTCCGCGCCGCGTCCGGCGGTCAGGACCGGTAGGCCAGCAGGCGCACGCCGAGGGCGGACTCGGTGCGCTGGATCTCGGCGAGCTGGTCGGCGCTCAGTTCCGCGTAGGGGCTCGCGGCCTCGTACGCGACGACCGGGGTGCCGAGGCGCTCCTCGAGGCGGTGGAGCTCGCCGAGCGCGGTGTCGTCGAGCGCCGCCGGGCGCAGGTCGGGGCCGGTGGACGGAGCGGACACGGGAGCCTCCTGCAGAGGGTCGAGCTGTCGGTCGGTGTGACCGGCGACACCGCCGGACGTCGGCGAGTATCCCGCGCACGAACGGCCCAATCACCCCGGGTGGGCGAAAATCGCGTCCCTGCCGCCCGTGTCCTCTACTGGAGGTAGCCGACTGCTCCGCACCGTGTCAGCGGCGTGGCGTCGCTGACGTCGAGTGTCCGTAACGCCACGCGCTCGACCGAGGCCATGGGCGTGTCGGAGCCGGGCGTGTCGGAGCTCGGCGTGTCGGGTAGGCGCGGAGCCATCGCACCCGGTGCCCGTATCGACACACGCTCGTTCGGCGAGCTCGCCGAGCGCCGCAGGTCGGCGAGCCTCGGCCGACTCCTTGATCGCGGGGGACGTGCTGACCTTCGCCGTCGGCGTGGCCGCCACGCTGACGACACCACGTGCGTCGCCGCTGCTCGCGGTGACGGGACCCCTCACATCCGACGGGCATCGTCACCGGTCCTCAGAGGAGGAGCGCCAGCTGGCGTGACTGCGCGACGAGCACGCCCCGCGAGTCCCAGACCTCGACGTCCTCGTCGTGCAGGCCGTGGGCGAGGTGGTTGCTCACCGTGCGGCAGCGCAGCGGACCGGGTGCGGGGTGCTCGCGCAGGTGCACGGTGAGCTGCGCCGTGCTCGAACCGCGCCCCACCTCGAGCACCACCGGCGCCGCGCCGTCCACGACGAACGCCAGGTCGGTCAGCGTCGCGTCCGAGCCGTCGGCGAAGGCGAACCAGAACTCGGCGGTGGGGTCGCCGGACGGCTCGCCGCGCACCCAGCCGGGCAGCTCACGCACGCCGTACCGGATCCGCTGTCCCACGGAGGCGCCGTCCGGCGGAGCCTCCGGCCCCCCGAAGGTCCGGCACTCCTCGAACGGCGGCAGCGGCGGCGCCGTGGTGCGGTCAACGGGATCGGCGGGCGAGGCGGCCAGGTCGGCGAAGGTGGCCTCGAGCCGCAGCACTTCCCGTTCCTCACCGTCCGGGCCGCCCTGCACGATCCGCGAGGTCCCGGTCGCCAGCCGGCGTCCGGTCCGGACGACGGAGGTCAGCACCCGCGCCGGCCCGGGCCACGCGGGGCGGAGGTACGACGCGGACGCGACGACCGGGTCGGGCAGCGGGATCTCCGTCGCGAGCGCGCGCAGCGCCACGCTCAGCTGGTAGCCGCCGTTGAGCCGGCCGTCCAGCAGTCCCCAGCGGTCGGACAGCACGATCTCGTGGACACCGTCGCCGACCCGCTCGGCGGCGCTGTCGAGCGCGAGCTCACCGATCATGGTCCTGAGTAGACCACCACGCGCGCAGGGCCGCCGACTCCTCGTCGTCCAGCTCGACGTCGAGCGGGGTCGGGCGGACCAGACGCCGGCTCACCCCGGGCGCGAGCCGCATCACCACGAGCTGGCCGGTGAACGGCGAGGCCGGCCTGGTCGACGACGGCGCCGTCGCGCGGTGGCAGCGGCACCGGCATGCTCGCGCCGAACCCGACGTCGACGAGCTGCTCGTCCACGATCGGCGCCCGGTGACCTCGAGGGCGGTTCGGGTCAAGCGCCCCGACGCCTGCGGGGCAGGGCGCGCACGAGCGGCAGGACGCGGTGAGCGACCCGCTCGGTGAGAGCGATCTCCGTGCGCGTGCGCTCCACCCCGGGGGTGCCGATGATCCCCTGGACCACCTGCTCCAGGTGCGCGTTGGTCCGGGCGACCACCCGGGCCCAGAGGTCGCCGTCGCCGGTGATGCTGTGGGCCTCCACGACCTCGGGGATCGTCGCGAGGTGCTCGGCCACCGCGTCGAGCCGTCCCTGCGTGATGTGCAGGGTGACGAACGCGTGCACGTCGTACCCGAGCGCCTCGGGGTCGACCCGCGGCTCGAAGCCGACGATCACCCCGCGCTCCTGGAGACGCAGGAAGCGGGCCTGCGCGGTGCCGCGGGCGATGCCCAGCGCCCGCGCGTGCTCGCGCAGCCCGACCCTGGGCCGTTCGAGGAGTGCGAGCAGCAGCGCCCGGTCGAGGTCGTCGAGGTCCATGGGCTCGTCCAATGGCCGAAGCGGATCAGTTGAGGGGCGCCGATACTGGACCAATGGCTCAGTTAGCGAACACAAGGATAGACCACTGGCAAGTAACTCCCTACCTTCTGCGTCACCGCCACGACGTGTGGCCCGGCACCGGGGACCCACCCCGCGCCCGCGTGCCGGACCACCCAGGAGGTCCGCCATGACCGTCGACGTCCGTCCCCCCGCCTTCGACGTCCCGTCCGGCGGCTCCGACGACAGGGAGCCGCGCCGTCCGGTGTCGCTGCGTGACCGCTACGCGATGACCCGCGGGCGCATCCACCTCACCGGTGTGCAGGCGCTGGTCCGCCTCCCCCTCGACCAGCACCGCGCCGACCTCGCCGGCGGCCTGCGGACCGGCGGCTACATCTCGGGCTACGAGGGCTCCCCGCTCGCCGGCTACGACCTCGAGCTCGCGCGGCACCGCGACCTGCTCGCCGAGCACGACGTGGTCTTCGCGGCGGGGCTCAACGAGGAGATCGCCCTGACGGCCGTCGAGGGCACGCAGCTCGCCGCGGCCACCGGCGGCCTGACGCGGGACGGGGTCGTCGGCTACTGGTACGGCAAGGCGCCAGGCCTCGACCGCGCCACGGACGCCCTGCGCCACGCGAACCTCACCGGCACCCACCCCCGCGGCGGCGCGGTGGCGTTCGTCGGCGACGACCCGGCGGCGAAGTCGTCGAGCGTGCCCTGCGCCTCCGAGGCCGCGCTCGCCGACATGGCGGTGCCCGTGCTCTACCCGGCGGACTCCCAGGACGTCCTCGACCTCGGTCGCCACGCCGTCGCGCTCTCGCGGGCGAGCGGGCTGTGGACCGCGCTGAAGATGGTCACGGCGGTCGCCGACGGGTCGGGCACCGTCGACGTCGACCCCGACCGCCTGGTCCCGGTCGTCCCGGACACGACCATCGACGGGCGCCCCTACGTGCACACCCCGTCGGCGACGCTGCTCCAGCCCGCACTCGGCCCGATCGAGCGCGACCTCTACCGCGCCCGCCTCGTCATCGCGCAGCGCTACGCGGCAGCGAACCGCCTGAACACGATCGTCGGCGACGGCCCGGCCCGGGTCGGCGTCGTGGCCGCCGGCAAGAGCTGGCTCGACCTGCGCCAGGCCCTCGCCACGCTGGGTCTCGACGACGAGAGCCTCGAGCGACACGGCGTGCGCCTGCTGCGCGTCGGCATGCCCTGGCCGCTGGAGCCCGGCATCGTCGAGGAGTTCGCCGAGGGCCTCGACGAGATCGTCGTCGTCGAGGAGAAGCGGGCGTTCCTCGAGACCCAGATCAAGGAGCTGCTCTACGGCCGGTCGGACGCGCCGCGCGTGTTCGGCAAGCGCGGCCTGACGGGCGCCCCCATGTTCCCCGAGGCGGGCGACCTCGACCCCGACGTCGTCGCGCGCCGTCTCGGCGAGCGCCTGCTCGCCCACGGCGACGTGCCGTCGGTGCGCGCCTGGCGCGACGAGAAGGCGCGCCAGGCCGGTCAGAGAAGCCGTATCGACCTGTCGCTGACGCCCGTCGACGGCGCGAAGCGCTCGCCGTTCTACTGCTCGGGCTGCCCGCACAACACGTCGACCACCGCGATCCCGCAGGGCTCCCTGGTCGGCGCCGGCATCGGCTGCCACACGATGGTGCTGCTCATGCCCGAGGAGCAGGTCGGCGAGGTCACCGGCCTGACCCAGATGGGGGGCGAGGGCGCGCACTGGCTGGGCATGGCGCCGTTCGTCGAGGCCGACCACTTCGTTCAGAACATGGGCGACGGCACCTTCCACCACTCGGGCTCGCTGGCCGTCCGCGCGGCCGTCGCGGCCGGCGCGCACCTGACGTTCCGCCTGCTGCACAACGGTGCCGCCGCGATGACCGGTGGACAGGACGCCGTCGGGGCCCTGCCGATGCCGGCGCTCACGCGGTCGCTGGCCGCCGAGGGCGTCACGCGGATCATCGTCACCACCGAGGACCGCTCGCGGTACAAGGGCGCGCGCCTCGCGAAGGGTGTCGAGGTGTGGGACCGCTCCCGGTACGAGGAGGCCCAGCGCGTCCTCGCCGACACCCCCGGCGTCACGGTGCTCATCCACGACCAGGAGTGCGCGGCCCAGAAGCGCCGCAAGCGCAAGCGCGGCCTGCTGCCCGACCCGAGCACGCGCGTGATGATCAACGAGCGCGTCTGCGAGGGCTGCGGCGACTGCGGGCAGACGTCGAACTGCCTGTCGGTGACCCCGGTGGACACCGAGTTCGGCCGCAAGACCCGCATCCACCAGGCGTCCTGCAACAAGGACTACTCCTGCCTCGACGGCGACTGCCCGGCGTTCCTTACCGTGGAGCCCGGCACCGCGGCCGCGCCGCGCGGGCTCGAGCCGCTCGACGCCGACATGGCGCCGACGCCGCCGGCGGTCGTCGACGACCGGGAGTTCACGGTCCGGCTCGCGGGCATCGGCGGCACCGGCGTGACCACGGTGTCGCAGGTCCTCGCCACGGCCGCGCTGGTCGCCGGGCGTCATGTGCGCGGCCTCGACCAGACCGGGCTGGCCCAGAAGGGCGGCGCGGTGATCTCCGACATCAAGATCAGCCGCGGCGCCACGGAGGCCGCCGGCCGGGCCGCCGAGGGCGAGTGCGACCTCTACCTCGGCGCCGACCTGCTCGTCGCCGCCGAGCCGTCGAACCTCGCCACCTGCGCGTCGTGGCGCACGGTCGCCGCGATCTCGTCGGCGAAGGTCCCGACCGGCGCGATGGTCGTCGACCCGACGGTCTCGTTCCCCGACCCCGACGCGGTGCTCGCGCGCATCACCGAGCGGGTCCGCCGCGACGTCGGGGTGGTCGTCGACGCCCGGGCGCTGGCCGACGCGCTGTTCGGCGACGATCAGTTCGCGCTGACGATCCTGCTCGGCGCCGCGTTCCAGGCCGGCGCGCTGCCGCTGCCGGCCTCGGCGGTCGAGGAGGCGTTCACCCTCAACGGCGCCGCGGTGGAGAAGAACCTGCAGGCCTTCCGCCGCGGGCGCCAGTCGGTCGCCGACCCGGACGCGTTCGCGATGGTGGTCGCGCTCGTGACCGGCACCGGACCCGACACCGGGATCCCCGGCCTCACCGCGCGCGGTGCCGCCGAGGCCGCCGAGATCGTGGCGTCGGTCGGGGCGCCGGCCGGGAGCGAGCTGGAGCGCCTCGTCGGCATCCGGGTCCCGGAGCTCGTGGCCTACCAGGACGCGTCGTACGCGCGGGAGTACGCCGACGTCGTGCGGGGGTGCGTCGACGCCGACCCGCGGCTCGCCGAGGCGATCGCGACCGGGCTGTACAAGCTGATGGCGTACAAGGACGAGTACGAGGTCGCGCGCCTTTCGCTCGATCCGGCGCTCGAGGCCTCGGTGCGCGCGCAGTTCGGTGACGGCGCGACGTACGCCTGGAAGCTGCACCCGCCGGTCCTGCGTGCCATGGGCATGCAGCGCAAGATCACGCTGGGCCGCTGGTTCCGCCCGGGCTACCGCACGCTGCGTGCCATGCGCCACCTGCGCGGCACCCGCCTCGATCCGTTCGGCGTCGCCGAGGTGCGTCGCGTCGAGCGGGAGCTGGTGGGCGAGTACCGGGCGCTGGTGCCGGCGCTTCTCGACCTCGACGACACCGACCGCGCCGTCGAGATCGCCGGCCTGCCCGACATGGTGCGCGGCTACGAGGACATCAAGCTCGGCAACGTCGCCCGCTACCGTGCCCGCCTGGCGGAGCTGCTGCCCTGATCGGCTGACATGAAGGTGACCATCGGCTCCACGGCCACCGGGGTGGCGAGGCTGTTCGCGACGTAGCACTCCTGGTGGGCGAGGTGCACCAGGCGCTCCACGCGCGGGACGCTCGGGCCCGGCGCCACGGTGATCCGCGGGCGGAGCACGATCGCCGCGATCCGCACCGGGCCGTCGTCGTGCGACATCGTCGCCTCGGCGTCGTCGCGGTACTCGGTGACGTCGATGCGGGCGCGGGCGGCGATGGCGAGGAACGACAGCAGCTGGCACGACGCCGCCGCCGCGAGCACCAGCTGCTCGGGGTCGAGCCGGCTCGCGTCGCCGCCCATCGCCGGATCGTTGGAGAGCTCCAGGGTCTCCGATGCGGGTGGCGCCTGGACCCGATGCGCGCGCTCGTAACCGTCGTAGCCCGCACCGGTCGAGCCCGACCACGTGCAGGTCGCGGCGTAGCGGTGGGTGCCGTCGGGGTCGGTGGTGAAGGCCATCAGGGCAGCTCGTAGTCGAGGGTCAGCAGCTCGTGGGCGATGACGCCGGTGCCCGTCAGCCCGGTCAGCCCGCCGGTGCCGGAGCCGGCGACGACGAACGCCCACCGACGCATCTCCTGACCGTCCCCGCCGGAGGCGCCGTGCTGCAGGACGAAGCTGCCCGCGCGGCCCTCGAGCTCGCCGACCACGCGCTCCTGCGCGAGGTAGGCGGCGCCGGCCTCGCCCTGGGTGGTCAGCAGCTCGGTCACCGAGGTGCCCACGAGCGGTCCCGAGTAGGTCTTGCGGACCTGGGCCCGGCCGGTCGCCGGGCCCCGGCCCTCGGGCTCGGCGAGGGCGTCGCCCTCGGCGGGCGCCCAGAGGTCGATCGTGAACGGGCTCTCGAGGTGGGTCACCCCGTCATCCTCACCGGTGAAGGCTGACACCTTCCGTCAGGGGCGGGTCAGCTCGTCGGCGATCGCGCGCAGCCGCGCTCGCGCGAGCGTGTCCAGTGCCTGCGGCTCGGGCTCCGCCTCGCGCAGACCGTTGTAGTAGCGCCCGGTGACCCCGGCGAGCTCCGGGCCGACCGCGAGCCGCGCCGTCGCCTTGACGCCCTCGGCGATCGTGCTGATCGGCGATGGGACGATCTTGGTGGGCATGTAGGTGGCCGGGTGCAGGGCGGTCGCGGTGACGACGGCCGGGTCGAGTTCGTCGGCGAGGTCGAACGCGTCGAGGATCTGCGCGAGCTTGCTCTGGCCGTACGCCCGCCGGCCCGAGTAGCCCTTCCGCAGCATGAGGTCGTCGAAGTCGAGGGCCGCCTGACCCGCCGACGCCACCATGACGATCCGCGCCGGCCCCTGGGCGCTCGCGGCGCCCGCCGCCTTGAGCGGCTCGAGCAGGCGGTGCGCGAGCAGGTGGCCGGCGAGGAAGTTGACCGCGAGCCGCAGCTCGTGGCCGTCGGCGCTCTCCTGGCGCACGCCACCGCCGGGCACGTCGGCCCCGATGCCCGCGTTGTTGACGAGCACGTCGAGACGGGGGTGGTCGGCGGCCACACGGTCGGCGAGGTCGCGGACCTGCGCGAGCTCGGCGAGGTCCGCCCGGTACCAGGACAGGGCCTCGTTGCCCGTCGCCTGTCGGATCTCGTCGACCGCGGCCTTCCCGCGCTCGTCGTCGCGCCCGTGCAGCAGGACCGTCAGCCCGCGGCCTGCGAGGTCCTCCGCGAGGCCGCGCCCGAGGCCGTCGGTCGCGCCGGTGACCAGGACGGTGGCGGGGACGGGGGCGCTCACGTGGTCCACCGGTCGTGAGAGGCCGGCAGCGGGTCGTTGTGTCCCATGGACGTCCTGTGCCCGCTGCCGGCGTGCGACTCACCTCGGTTATCCCGGCGACAGTGATCCCGGCGACGAGGAAAGGCAGGACAGCCCTGCCTTCCCGCGCCTCGGTCGTCCCGGCGACGAGGGGGAGCCTAGGGACGGTCGGTGCGCTGGCTCGGGTAGCGCGTCGCCGACTGCGGCCCGTAGTACTGCGGCTCGGGGAACGGCACGGTGCGGCCGGGGACGCTGGTCTGCTTGCGGACCTGGCGCACCGCGGAGTCGACCTGCTTCTGGTACTTGCCGCCAGTGCGGCTGTTGACGAACGCCGCGGCCTGGTCGGCGTAGCGGTTGACCTTCTCGGGGTTCTGCTTCGCGTAACGCCGCGCGGCGGCGACGGCGGCGCCGAGCGCCGCAACCCTGCGCATCAGGGGCATCGGTTCCTCCTCGGGGGAACGGTCCTTCACCGTCGAGTGTGCCCGTTTCGGGTCGGTGAGGTGACGGCGGCGGTGTCCCGCATCGTCGCGGCGACGTCGCCGTCCCGCCGCCGGCCGCGGATCCGGCCGCCGGTGACCGCGACGACCGGCTCGGGGAGGTCACCCGAGGTGGTGCTCGACGAGGTGCTCGCCCAGCAGGTCGAGCCCGAAGTCGTGCCCCGGGTCGCGCCAGACGGAGTGGGCGTGGTTCACCCCGCGCTGGGTGTTGTCCCACTCCGCGAGCAGCCGGGGGCCCTGCAGCCGGTAGTAGTGCGGCTCGCCGCGCTCGGCGCCGCCGGCCCAGGCGAAGTGCACGGCGTCGAGGGCGTCACCGTCGAAACGGGCCCGCTCGCGCTCGACGAGCCCCGGCGGCATCCGGCCGACGTAGGTGTCGAGCAGCGCGCGCAGGATCTCCCGCTGGCCCGTGCCGAGGTCGGCACCGGCGACGCCCCGTGGGTGCGCGGTCAGCTCGGTCGCCGCGCGGTCGGACTCGGTCACGCCGAGCTGACGCTCGAGGCCGTCGTGCATCGACCAGAGTCGGTCCTCGAGACCTTGCTCGAAGTGCCCGCGCCAGAGGTCGGGCAGCGGGATGAGCCGGTCGCCGGGACGGGGACGCACGCGGTTGGCACCGATGATGTCGGCGGGCGCGGTCGGCGTGAGCAGCGCGCGGGGACGCTGCTCGCCGTCGAGGGCGTGCAGCAGCTCCCGGGCGAGGTCCTCGATGCCGCCGAGGGGGCGCAGCTCCCGGCCGCCGAGCAGCGGCGAGACCATCGGGTCCGCGCCGAGGAAGCAGGGACTGCCCGCGACCGCCTCGCCGCCGGCGACGAGGTGGTTGACCGACACGTGGTGCCCCCCGAAGCGCCACGACCAGGGCACGTCACCGGTCGGGTCGCCGAACACCCGCAGGTAGTACATGCCCGGGTCGCGGCCGCGGTCGCGCGCGAATGCGGTGGTGAAGCCCTCGGTGCGGTCGAGGACGTTCTCCAGGCCCATGATCGTCGACGCCGAGACGTACCCCGCCTCCGAGAGCCCGGTGGCCAGCAGCCGCATCGCCGCGCGCTGCTGGTGGGGTCGTTGCTCGTGCAGCGTGAGCCCGCCGTGGTCGGTCGGCGTGTAGAACCAGAGCACCCGCTCGGCGTCGGCGGCCTTCGAGCCGGGCCAGTCCCAGACGCCGGTCGCGCGCTGCCCCTCGTCGAGGGTGTCGATCCACGCCGCGGCCGCCTCGGCCATGGCCGAGGCGACCGTGCGCGGCGTGGCGGGGCTGGAGTTCATGGTCGAGCTCCCCCGTCGGCGTGCTCGGTCTTCTGCTGCGTCTCCGGCGTCACTTGATGCGCTGCAGCTGGGTGATCATCAGCCCATCGGACCCGCCGACGAGGTACTCGTCGAGCTTGCCGGCGAACTCCACGAGGTGGCTGTTGGCCAGGTGGGCCTCGAGATGGCCGCGGCTCTGCCAGTTCTCGTAGAACACGAAGGTCGCCGGGTCGTCGACGGCGACGTGGAGGTCGTAGTTGACGACGCCGTCCTCGGCGAGCGTCGGCTCGACGAGCTGCTCGAGCTCGGCGCGCAGCTCCGCCTCCTTGCCCGGCAGAGCGGTCATCCTGGCGACGACCGTGAGCAGGCTGCGGTCGTTCTCGGTGGGTGTGGGGGTCGGCACGCGAGGCCTCCAGGGGTCGACAGCGACGTCGAGAGCCCGATACCCGGGTCCCGGACGGGTCACGCGTCCCGGCGGGGCGGGTCGTCCTCGTCGGTCGCCGACCCGGTGCCGTCCTCCTCCTCGGAGATCGACCGCGACGAGCGCCGCCGTTCCGAGGCGCTGTCGGCGTCCTCGGGCTCGGCGTCGATGACGACGGGCTCCTCGGCCTCGTCCGGGCCGCCGGACTCCGGCGAGTCGACCGGCGCTTCGGGGTCGCGGGACCGCAGGTCGGCGGCCCGCGGTGACCCTGCGGGCGGGGCGGGCGGGCCCGGCGGGCCCGCCGACGGGGGTGCCGCGGGGGGTGGCGGCGTGTTCGTCAGCGTCCGGGAGGCCCGGATCGCCGAGCGCGCCCGCACGTGCTGCACCCCGACCAGCCCGGCGCCGAGGACCAGCGCCAGCACGCCGAAGATGATGATCGCGGACACCGTCGCGAACGCCCCGACGATGATCGCCAGTGCACCCACCACCGCCCAGACCATGCCGATGGTGCGCATGGTCGCGATGGTCGGCGGCGGGTCCGGGGGCTCGGTCACGGCGTCAGGTCCGGGGTCACGTCCGATAGCCCGCCTTCTCGGCGCGGTCCAGGGAGGCCCGAACCTCCTTCTCGGCGTCGGCGCGGCCCACCCAGGAGTGCCCTTCGACCTTCTTGTCGGGCTCGAGCGCCTTGTAGACCTCGAAGAAGTGCTGGATCTCCATGCGGTGGTACTCGTCGAGGTGGTGGATGTCGCGCAGGTGCTCGAGACGCGGGTCGTCGCTCGGCACGCAGAGCACCTTGTCGTCGCCGCCGGCCTCGTCGGTCATGCGGAACATCCCGATCGCGCGGCTGCGCACGAGGCACCCCGGGAACGTGGGCTGCTGGACGAGGACGAGCGCGTCGAGCGGGTCGTCGTCCTGGCCGAGGGTGTTCTCGATGTAGCCGTAGTCGGCGGGGTACCGCGTCGCGGTGAACAGGGTGCGGTCCAGCCGCAGCCGTCCCGTCTCGTGGTCCATCTCGTACTTGTTGCGGCTGCCCTGCGGCACTTCGACCAGCACGTCGAACTCCACGCTGCTCCTCCCGGTGACGGCGGCATGTGGGGCCGTCAGTGTCGCGTCCCGCCCCGGGGGCCGGCCACTGCACCCCTGCGCCGGGCGACGGGAGGGTGGATACCCACCCCGGCGGGGTATCAGTGATGCAGGTGGGTCGGGAGGTGATGCGGTGGGCGTGTCGCGGCGGTTCGACGCCTTCCAGCGCCGTCACCGGTGGGCGGCGCTCCCGATCGCGGTCGTCTACAAGTTCGTCGACGACCAGGGCGCGTACCTCGCCGCGCTGCTGACCTACTACGGGTTCCTGTCGCTGTTCCCGTTGCTGCTGCTCGGCGTGACGGTGCTGGGCTACGTGCTCCACGGGGACCCGGTGGCACAGCAGGCGGTCGTCTCGTCCGCGCTGCGCAACGTGCCGGTGATCGGCGACCAGATCCGGGAGAACGTGCACACCCTGAGCGGGAGCACCGCCGCGCTCGTCGTCGGTGTCGTCGTGGCGGTGTACGGCGCCCTCGGCGTCACCCAGGCCGCCCAGCACGCGCTCGACGAGGTCTGGGCGGTGCCGCGCGCGGAGCGCCCGAGCATCTGGGCGGCCTACGCCCGGGGCGCGCTCGTGGTGCTGCTCGTCGGCGTCGGGATGATGCTCACGGCGGCCCTGTCGGCCCTGGCGACGTCGGCCGGTGAGACGACCGGGCTCGGCGGGCTCGGGCGCGGCACGGCCACCGCGGTGGGCGTGGTGGTCAACATCGGCCTGTTCTTCCTGGCCTACCACCTGCTGCCGGCCCGGCGGGTCGGCGTGCGCGACCGCTGGATCGGGGCCGTGGTGGCCGGCGTGACCTGGCAGGTGCTGCTCTCGGCCGGGACGTGGCTCGTGGGCACGCGACTGCAGGGCGCCAGCGCGAGCTACGGGTTCTTCGGCATCGTGCTCGGCCTGCTGGCCTGGATCTATCTGGCGGCTTCGGTGTTCGTGCTGTGCGCCGAGCTCGACGCCGTCCTCGCCCGCCGCCTGCACCCCCGCAGCCTGTTCAGCATGTATCCCGACGACCGCGACACCACGGCCGCCGACCGCCGCGCCTACGCGTCGTACGCCGAGTCCGAGCGGCAGAAGGACCACCAGACGGTGGACGTCACCTTCCACGAGGAGCCGGCCCCGGGGGTGCCGAGGCCGCGGGCGCCGCAGGAGCCGCCGCAGCGGGCGCCGTCCGAGTGAGCGCCCGGCGCCGCGCGACCCCGACCACGACGAGGACGACCACCTCCAGCAGCGGCGCCGGGAAGCCGAGCACGGCGGTGAGGGCGACGTCGCCGACCGGAGCGAGGACCCCGGCGGCGACGAGCGACGCCCCGGCCTGCGGGAGCTTCGTGCGACCCCGCGCCCGATCGCGCCGTGCCACCGGTGTGCGCGACCACGGCTTCGCCACCGACAGCCACGCCTGGACGGCGACCGCCGACGCCATGGTGCTCGCGCCCGCCACCTGTCCCGCGGGCGCCGGCGCGCCACCGGCGGCGAGCTCGTCGAGCACCGGCGAGAGGATCGCGATCCCGGCGTAGAGCTGCACGAGGGTGATCGCCGCCTTGGCCGCGACCCACCAGTGGTGCACCAGGCCCCACGACGTCGTCCACGCCAGCACGAGACCCGTGGTCGTCGACGCGTTGGCCGCGACGGCCAGCAGGTACACGTCGAGGTGGCGCGCCATGGCGACCGCGGCGCCGGCGACGGCCGGGTCGCTGCGCGAGAGGCCGAGCAGGATCGCGAGCGCGGCGGCCCCGGTCATCCAGGCCGTGGAGCTGACGACGTGCAGCCACACCAGCAGATGGCGCCAGTGCCTGGTGGCCCGGAGGGTGGTCACGACGACCAGCGTCGTGATCACGGGCTCCCGGGACATCGGGGCGATCCCGGGGACGCCCCCGACGGCGTGTACGCCGGTCGACGTAGGGCCCCGATCGCGTGGAGTCGGGGTTCCAACGGCACGGCGAGTGGTACTCGGGGTCGTCGCGACCTGATGATCAGGCCCGTCTCCGCTGCACCTCCGCGGCGTCCACTCCTCCCCGTCCGCGAAGGAGCCCGCGTGGCGAGTGCGTCCCCTCCCGATCGCTATCGCCTCCACGAGCGCCTCGGAGGAGCCACGAGCAGCGTCCACCGGGCGCGTGACGTCCTCCTGCAGCGCGACGTGGTGATCAAGTCGTTCCCCGGGGCCGACGGGCGGGATCGATGGGAGCGCGACGCCCTCCTGCGCGAGCGGCTCGGTCCCGACCGGGCGATGGAGGTTCTCGACGGCGCCCCCGACGGGGCCGACGGGCCGTTCGTCGTCATGCCGCTCGCCCGCGACGGGAGCCTCGACGACGCCGGTCCGCGGGACCCGGAGGCGGCCGCCGTGCTCGTCGCCCGCCTCGCCGTGGGACTGGGCCGTCTGCACCGCCGCGGTCTCGCGCACGGCGGCGTCCGCGCCGACGCGGTGCTGCTCGACCCCGCCCTCGGCCCCCGCTGGACCGGTGGCGGCGCACCCGCCCCGGCCGACGCCACGCCGGAGGACGACGTCGCCGGGCTGGCGCACGTCGCCGTCGTCGCCGCGACCGGCCGGCTCCCGGTCGTTCCCGCGGCGTCGGACGAGGTCGTCGACGCCGTGCGCGCCCTGGTGCTCGACGCCGCCGACACCGGCGCGCGGGAGCGGTTGCGCGCCGGCCTGGCGGCCCACGCCGCGGCGGTCGCCGGGCGCGGGCGACCCCGGCAGTGCGCCGCCTCCCGCGGGCTGTCGGCCCGGCGCCGGTCCGGTCGCTCCCGGGTCACGGTGCTCGCGGCCTTCCTCGCGGCCGCGATCCTGGGTGGAGCGTTCGGCGCGGGCGTCGGCAGTGCCCCCGCCTCCGTGGTCGCCGGCACGATCGGCGAGCCGGCGGTGCTCGGCCCCGGCCCCGGGCTGGCCCCGGCCCGTGCCCTGCTGGTGCCCGACCCCGACCCCGACCCGGGACCCGATGCCGCGGCCGCGGATCCGGAGGCCGCGCCGTCGCCCCCGCCGCCCGGGGAGAACCGGGCCGGTTCGGGTGGCTCCTCGTCCTCGGGTGTGCGGGCCGCGTCCTCCGTCCGGCACCGCTCCGAGAGCCGGTCCGAGAGCCGGTCCGAGAGCCGATCCGGGAACCGCTCCGAGGAGCGGCCGGAGAGCCGCTCGGAGGAGCGATCGGACGACTCCGACGAAGGCTCCGCCGGCTCCGACACCGAGGAGCAGGACACCGACTCCGGCAGCGGCGCCGACGACGGGGACGGCGCCGGCGACGACGGGCGCTCCGACTCCCGCGCGGGCCGCGGTCTCGTCGGCGGCCTGCTCGACGCGGTGCTCTGACGTCCCGCTCCGGCCGTCCCGCTCCGGCCGTCCCGCTCCGGCCGTCCCGCGAAGGCACGACGGCCCGCGTCCCCGGTGGGGGCGCGGGCCGTTGTCGGTGCCGCCGCAGAGGTGGAGCGTCAGGCCTGCTTGATGGCCGAGACGTCGAACTCGAGGCCGATCTTCTCGGAGACGAGCACGCCGCCCGTCTCGAGCGCGGCGTTGAAGGTGATGCCCCAGTCCTTGCGGTTGATCGTGGTGGCGCCCTCGAAGCCGGCGCGGACGTTGCCGAACGGGTCCTTGGCGAGGCCGGTGAAGTCGAACGGGACGGTCACGGACCTGGTGGTGTCGCGGATCGTCAGGTCACCGGTGATGGTGAAGGTCTCGCCGTCCCTCTCGACCGAGGTCGAGCGGAAGGTGATCTCCGGGTAGACGTTCACGGCGAGGAAGTCGTCGCCCTGGACGTGGCCGTCGCGCTGCTCCTGGCCGGTGTCCAGGCTGTTGGCGGCGATGACGATCTCGGTCGACGACAGCGACGCGTCCTCGCCGATCGAGGCGGTGCCCCGGAACTCACCGAACGATCCGCGGACCTTGGTGACCATGGCGTGCCGAGCGGTGAAACCGATGCGCGTGTGCGCGGGGTCGATCTGGTAGTCACCCGCGAGCTCGAGGGTCGGCGCGGCGGTCTCGGTCATGTCGTCCTCCGTGGGACTTGAAGCATCAACTTTCAGGGCACAGCTTAGCACTGTCGGTTGAGCCGTCAACTATGAGGCCGCGCTGTGACGGGGGTCTCGTCGGGTGCGGGTGTCAGGCCAGGGTGCCGAGGTCCCCGTCGCCCACGACGACCGGGCCGTCCCAGCGGGCGGTGACGGCGCCGGCGAAGGCCTCCGCGCCCGTGCCGCGCACCTGGACGATCAGCCGGTCGCCGGCCAGCCCCGTGGCGCTGCGGGCGAAGCGGGCGATCGCGTCGGGCTCCCAGGCCGCGGGGACGACGCTCACCGCGACCCGCACGGTCGTGGTCGCGAGCAGAACGGCCAGCGCCTGCGCGGTCGCAGGCCAGTGGTGGCGTTCCGGGGCGCTCTCCGCGCCGCACGGGATGACGACCACGGCGACGCCGTCGGCCTCCGCGGCGCGGGCCCGGTCGAGCATCGCGTCGAGGTCGCGGGATCCGCCCGCGGGGGTGACGAGACCGTGGTCGACACGATCGAGGACGACCACGCTGGGCGGGGCGAGGGTCACGGTGCTGGGCTCCAGAGCAGGGGTCGCGAGGGGACACACAACAGGGCACCCACCCGGACGGGGGTGCTCAGGCGGTCCGGCGACAGCGCTCGTCGAAGGCGTCGTACCGACGGCTCGGCCAGAACGGCTCGAGCGTCTCCCCGGTCATGCGCGCGAGTCTGCCCCCGGCCCCGGAGAGGGACAAGCGTTACCTTCGCCTCATGGAGCAGGCCGACCTCAAGCCCCGCAGCCGCGACGTCACCGACGGGATGGAACGGGCCGCGGCCCGCGGGATGCTGCGCGCGGTCGGGATGCGCGACGACGACTTCGCCAAGCCACAGATCGGCGTCGCGTCGTCGTGGAACGAGATCACCCCGTGCAACCTCTCGCTGGACCGGTTGGCCACTGCGGCCAAGGAGGGCGTGCACCACGCCGGCGGCTATCCCATGGAGTTCGGCACGATCTCGGTCTCCGACGGGATCTCCATGGGCCACGTCGGCATGCACTACTCGCTGGTGAGTCGTGAGGTCATCGCCGACTCGGTGGAGACGGTGGTGTCCGCCGAGCGCCTCGACGGGACGATCACGCTCGCCGGCTGCGACAAGTCGCTGCCCGGGATGCTCATGGCCGCCGCGCGCCTCGATCTCGCGTCGGTGTTCCTCTACGCCGGGTCGATCATGCCGGGCACCGTGGATGGCAAGGAGGTGTCGATCATCGACGCCTTCGAGGCCGTCGGTGCGTGCGCGCGCGGCCTGATCACCCGGGAGAAGGTCGACGAGATCGAGCGTGCGATCTGCCCGGGGGAGGGCGCCTGCGGCGGCATGTACACCGCGAACACGATGGCGTGCGCCGCCGAGGCGATGGGGATGTCCCTGCCCGGATCGTCGTCGCCGCCCTCGGCCGACCGCCGGCGCGACGGGTTCGCCCGCGCCTCCGGCGACGCCGTCGTCGGCATGCTCCGGCGCGGCCACACGGCCCGCGACATCATGACTCTCGAGGCCTTCGAGAACGCGATCGCGATCGTCATGGCGTTCGGCGGGTCCACCAATGCCGTCCTGCACCTGCTGGCGATCGCGCGGGAGGCCGGCGTCGCACTCGAGCTCGACGACTTCAACCGCATCGGCGACAAGGTCCCCCACCTCGCCGACGTCAAGCCGTTCGGGCGCTGGATGATGAACACCGTCGACCGCGTCGGCGGCGTCCCGGTGGTCATGAGGGCCCTGCTCGACGCGGGGCTGATCCACGGCGACTGCCTCACCGTCACCGGGAGGACGGTCGCGGAGAACCTCGAGGAGCTGCGCCCCGAGGGCCTCGACGGCGAGATCCTGCGTCCGCTGTCGAACCCCATCCACCCCACCGGCGGGCTGACGATCCTGCGCGGCTCGCTGGCTCCCGACGGCGCGGTCGTGAAGTCGGCGGGCTTCGACACGGCGTCGTTCGAGGGTACCGCCCGGGTCTTCGACGGCGAGGCGGGCGCGATGGCGGCCGTCGAGGCGTCCGGCCCGGACGGGCTGCAGCCCGGCGACGTCGTCGTGA
The DNA here is from genome assembly GCF_057180585.1 of Actinomycetospora sp. 2LY8.5. Classification (NCBI taxonomy): domain Bacteria; kingdom Bacillati; phylum Actinomycetota; class Actinomycetes; order Pseudonocardiales; family Pseudonocardiaceae; genus Actinomycetospora; species Actinomycetospora sp. 2LY8.5. The sequence goes on along the minus strand of NZ_JBXUHE010000048.1, from coordinate 12,085 downwards.
TCCGCAACGAGGGCCCGCGGGGCGGTCCGGGCATGCGCGAGATGCTCGCGGTCACCGGCGCGATCAAGGGCGCGGGTCTCGGCAAGGACGTCCTGCTGCTCACCGACGGCCGCTTCTCCGGCGGCACGACCGGGCTCTGCGTCGGCCACGTCGCGCCCGAGGCCGACCACGGCGGCCCCATCGCGTTCGTCCGCGACGGCGACCGCATCCGGCTCGACCTCGCCGCCCGCACCCTGGATCTGCTGGTCCCCGACGAGGAGCTGGCGGCGCGTCGCGAGGGCTGGACCACACCGCCGCCGAAGCACCGCACCGGCGTGCTCGGCAAGTACGCCCGCCTCGTCGGGTCCGCGGCCGAGGGTGCCGTGGTCGGGTTTGCCTGAACGGGCGCGCTTCGAGGACCTCCGGATCCGCGACCTCTACGACCTTCTCGCGCTGCGGGTGCGCGTGTTCGTCGTCGAGCAGGGCTGCGCCTACCAGGAGCTCGACGGCCTCGACGCCGCCGCCGAGCACGTGTGGACGCGCGGGCCGTCGGGCGAGATCGCCGCCTACCTGCGCGTGCTCGACGACGGTGGTGACGTGCGGCTGGGGCGGATCGTCACCGCGCCCGAGCACCGCGGCACCGGCGCCGGAGCGGCGCTGATGCGCGCAGTACTGTCGGGGATCGAGGGCCCCGTGGTGCTCGGCGCCCAAGTGCAGGCGCGGGGGTTCTACGAACGCCTCGGCTTCGCGGTCGACGGCCCGGGCTACGACGAGGACGGGATCCCGCACGTGCCGATGCGGCGGCCCTGAGCTCCCGGTTCGTCCGACCGATGGGCACCTCCGGTCGGGTAGACGGGCGAGGGGTGCCCCTCGCCGGAACGTGCCGATCACCCAGGTGCCTCACAGCCGCCTCTCAGGACCCGCGGGGATCGTGGGGAGCGTGGAACTCCTGCTCATCGTTCTCGTCATCGGCGGCCTGCTCGCCCTCGTGCTCACGCGCGGGCGGGGACGGGGCACCACCGCCCAGAGTCAGCTCGGCGACGCCGAGGCCGAGGCCCGCCGCTGGTACGAGCGGCTCGGCGGCCAGGTGCTGAACCTGACCGGCTCCGACGACCCGTCCAAGCAGGCGCTCGCGGACGCCGCCGAGCGCTACACCGCCGCCGGCTCCCAGCTCGAGCAGGCGACCACGGCGCCGCAGTACCGCCTGGTCACCGACACCGCGCTCGAGGGCCTCTACTACGTGCGCGCCGCGCGCACGGCGATGGGCATGGACCCCGGCCCCGAGCTCCCCGGCTCCGCCGAGCGGTCCCGCGCCGGGGCGCTGGACGCCGAGCAGTCCGTCGACGTCGAGGGCCGCAGCGTCACGGGTTCGCCGCAGCCGTCCGCGCAGAACAACCACTACTACCCGGGCGGCATGGTCGGCGGGCGCCCCGTGCCCGCCGGCTGGTACTCCGAGCCGTGGTGGAAGCCGATGCTCCTCGGCGGCGTCGGCGCCGTCGGCGGGATGATGGTCGCGAGCGCGCTGTTCTCCGGCTTCGGCGCCGCGGCGGTCGGGGGCGACGCGATGGCGGCCGACACGGGCGACGGGTTCGACGGCGGCACGGACCCGGGGATGGATCCCGGGATGGACGCGGGTTCCGACGGCGGCGACTTCGGCGGCGGAGGCTTCGACTTCGGAGACTGGTGACCCGGTCTCTGCGAGATGCGGCGCCCGCGCGTGGGCGACGCCCAGGAACTCGTGCTCCGGGAACAACCGGGTCGTGGTCCCGCCGCCTCGCGGCGGTCGACCCGTCGCCACCGCGGTTCCTCGACCATCAGCGTCCCAGTCGTCGATGTCCGTGCGGGCCGTCGATCACCCACGCCACCAGGGCATCCGCCCCGGGGGGCGCGCCGCCCTGACCGAAGCGGGTGCGGCGGACGGCGCCGTCGTCGCCTTCGACCGCGAGCTCGTAGGCGAAGGCGTCGGCGACCCCCGTGGTGGCGGCGGGCTCGGGGTCCGGGAACTCGCAGGCGTCGACCAGCCCGGTCAGCTGCGCGGTCGCGTCGGCGTCGAGCTCGCCGGCGTCGACCTCCACGGTGAGCACCATGCCCGCGACGCCCCCGGAGCGGACGACCCTGACCTTCATCGCTCCGGCTCCGCTTCGCGACGCGTCGAAGCCACCGTCATCGCGGGTCCGCGGCGAGCCGGACCTTCACCGTCTCCCACCCGCCGCGCACGGCCTCCTGCTGCGCCGAGCCCACGCCGTAGCGCTCGCCGGCCGCGGCGACGGTGAGCGCCGCGCAGGCGGCGAAGTCGGCGGTCGGGGCCAGCTGTCCGCCCGTGAGCACCGCGTACCAGACCGGGCCGACGGTCTCCCACGCCTTCCCGCCCAGCTCGCGGGCGGCCTCGGCGAACGCGCGGTTGGGGATGCCGGAGTTGACGTGCACGCCGCCGTTGTCGTTGCGCGGGTCGTCGTCGGCGGGTAGGTCGGCGTAGGAGTCCATGTCCGCGGGCTGGTCGTCGCCGTCCCACGCCGTGCCCGGCGCGATCATGTTGCGCAGCGCCCCGCCGAGCGCGGGCTCGAGGATGCCCTCGCCGACGAGCCACGTGGCCGCCGTCGCGTCCGTGCTCTCCGTGCGCTGCCTGACGAGCACCCCGAACACGTCGGAGAACGACTCGTTGAGCGCCCCGCTCTGCCCCCGGTACTCCAGGCCGGCACTGAACTGGGTGACGCCGTGGGTCAGTTCGTGGGCGACGACGTCGAGCGCGCGGGTGAGCCCGCCGGCGACGAACACGCCACCCCCGCCGTCGCCGTAGACCATCTGGTCGCCGGTCCAGAACGCGTTGTCGTAGCGGCGGCCGAAGTGCACCGACGAGACGAGGTCGAGCCCGCGGCCGTCGATCGAGTCGCGCCCGAACACCTCGCGGAAGAAGCTCGCCGTGGTGGCGGCGCCGTCGAAGGCCTCGTCGACCGCGGCGTCGCCGGTCGGGGGGTCGTCGGTGCCCCGGACCCGCCGGCCCGGCAGCGCCGACTCCTCGCCGCCGGCGACGTCGAAGACGGTGTTCTCCGGGCCGTCCGCCGCGGCCTCGGCGGGCAGGAAGGCGAGGTCGGCGGGGGACAGGCCGAACCGCCTCAGCGTCGGGCCCAGCGCGGAGCGTCGCGAGCGGAGCTCGGCCGAGAGCAGGAGCGTGCGCAGCGCCGCGTCGCGCTCCCGGCGCCCGCCGCGATCCGCGACCGTCAGTAGCAGCGTGGGCGGGGCGATCTCGCAGCGGCAGCCGATCACACCGGTCAGTCTGCCCGAGACCACCGACACCCCCCGTGCTCCCACCCGCGCGATCGATCTCTGGGAGACTGGGGGAGTACGCGGCGCCGCACCGGCGCCCGTGGGTCGTCAGCACACCGCGCCCGGCGCGGTCTCCCCTCCACGACGGACGGGCCGACGCTCGCGGCCCCCACCGTTCCCCGTGGAGAGGTCTCCGACATCCCGACGACGTCTGCCCCCCGCTCGCCCTTCGCGTCCCTCGGCTTCCCCGCCGCGGTCGTCGACGAGCTCGCGGCCCGCGGCATCACCGACCCCACCCCGATCCAGCAGGCCGCGATCCCGGACGCCCTGTCCGGCCGGGACCTGCTGGGACGGGGCCGTACCGGCAGCGGCAAGACCCTGGCCTTCGGGCTGCCGCTGCTGTCCCGCCTCGCCGGCGGGCGCAGGATCTCCAAGCGGCCCCGCGGCCTCGTGCTGCTGCCCACCCGCGAGCTCGCGAGCCAGGTTCGCGACGCCCTCGCGCCGCTCGCCGAGGCCCTCGGGCTACGCCAGACCGTCGTCTACGGCGGCGTCGGCCAGGGCCGCCAGGCCGAGGCGCTGCGCGGCGGGGTCGACCTGCTCATCGCCTGCCCCGGACGCCTCGAGGACCTGCTCGGGCAGGGTCTGGTCGACCTCGACCGTGTCGAGGTCACCGTGCTCGACGAGGCCGACCACATGAGCGACCTCGGCTTCCTGCCGGCCGTGCGCCGCCTGCTGAGCCGCACCCCGCGCGACGGCCAGCGGATGCTCTTCTCCGCGACACTCGACGGCGAGGTCGACCGCGTGGTGCGGGAGTTCCTGCACGACCCGGTGACCCACAGCGTCGACACCGCGCGGGAGCCGGTGCCCGACATGACCCACCACGTCTTCACGGTCGACCCCACCCACCGCACGGCCGTGGTCAACGAGCTCGCCGCAGGCCACGGGCGCAGCATGCTGTTCACCCGCACCAAGCACGCGGCCCGCAAGCTCTCCCGCCAGCTCACCGCGGCCGGGATCCCGGCGACCGAGCTGCACGGCAACCTGTCGCAGCCGGCCCGAGACCGGAACCTCGCGGGCTTCGCGTCCGGGGACGTGCGCGTCCTGGTGGCCACCGACATCGCGGCGCGCGGCATCCACGTCGACGACGTCGCGCTGGTCGTGCACGTCGACCCGCCGGCCGAGCACAAGGCGTACACGCACCGGTCCGGGCGCACCGCGCGCGCCGGGTCGGCCGGTGACGTCGTCACGCTCGTGCCGCCGGCCGAACGCTCCGAGGTCGCGTCGATGACGCGCAAGGCGGGGATCACGCCGCGGACCGCGACCGTGACGCCGGGTGCGCGCGAGATCGTCGAGCTCGTCGGCGAGCCCGCGCCCCGCGTCGATCCCGAGAACGGTCCCGAGTCGGCGTCCCGCAAGCCGGCGCCGCCTGCGCCGGCGGGCGGCTCCGGCGGGTCGCGTCGGGCCGGGCGCTCCGGGTCCGCCGGGGGCGGCGGTGGTGGCGGCGGTGGTGGCGGCGGTCGCTCGGGTGGCGGTCGCTCGGGTGGCGGTCGCTCGGGTGGCGGTCGCTCGGGGGGCGGTCGATCCGGCGGGGGTCGGGGTTCCGGTGTCGGTGCCTCGGCCGGTGCTTCGAGCGGCGGGGGCCGTCCCCGGCGCGGCGGGTCGTCCGCGGGCTCGTCCGGTGGCGGCCGTGCCCGGTCGGGGTCGTCCTCCGGCGGCGGTCAGGGCTCGACCCCGCCGGCCGCGCACTCCGCGGCGGCGCACTCCGCCCGGTCGAGCGCGGGCCGGGGCCGCGGCCGAGGACGCTGACCGATTTCTCACCGTGCGTAGCTGATCTCTGCGCCGTGAGCGTCGTCGCGCTCCGAGGTTGGCGTGGTGCGTCCGCCTGGTAGCCACGCTGACGGTGAACGGCAGGACATCCACCAGCTCGATCGGTCGCTCCCGGTACGGGCGATGCGGCATCGCTGGCGTCCGTCGCCAGGACCGCCACACCGTCGCTCGCCCGACACGCCGACACGGCGACGCCCGCGGAGCCGGATGGCTCCGCGGGCGTCGGGGTGTCCCGTCAGGTCGTGATCAACGGGGACTTCCGTGCGTGTCGTCGCAGCGAGATACCCGTTCGCTGTGGCGCAGGGGCGTCAGGCGGCTGCGCTGCCCGCCTCGTCCGTCGACGTGGGCGACTCGGCGGACTCGGTCGACGCGGCGGCATCGGGGCTCGCGACGCCGTCGATGGCGATGCGCCGGGCGCCGGGCTCGGTGGCCTCGGCGTGGGCGCCCGCGACACGCAGCGTCAGGACGCCGGCGTCGTAGGACGCGGAGACCGCATCGGCGTCGACGTGCTGCGGCAGGGTGAAGCTCCGGCGGAACGAGCCGTAGCGGCTCTGGCGGAAGCCCTCGCCGGACTGCTCGTCGCGGCGCTCACCGCGGACGCTCAGGCGGTCACCGTCGACCTCGACGGTGACGTCCTTGGCGACGTCCACGCCGGGCAGCTCGAGGCGAACGACGGCGTCGTCGCCGTCACGCACCACGTCGGTGGTCGGCGCGAACCAGGCCTGCCCACGGCTCGGGCCGGGACGGCGGAACAGGGCCGGGGCGACGGCGAACGGGTCGACGAAGCGCGGGCCCCAGGGGATCAAGCTGGTCATGATGGGTTCCCTCTCGATGCGAAGGCGGCCCGTCCTTGCGGGCCCTCGACTCATGCAACATGAGTCCGGCTCGCTCAATTCCCTGAACGCCAAGAAACCCGGTGCTGGCCGAGCTGGTGGACCTCCCGACGTTGAACGTCAGCGTGGCCGCCGGGCCGAGGCGGCTCGTACGCGAGGGTGACTAGTGGGCGCGGCCGTCGCGGACGTCGGCGTAGCGGGCGCGCACGGTCCCGGAGATCGAGGAGTCGGTGACCTCGCGGGTGGTCTCGCGCGCCACGGTCCAGCCGGGCTCCTCGCCGTGCAACGCCCAGGCGGCCTGGCGTGCGGCGCCGAGAGCCACGTACTCCTGGGGCGAGAGCACCTCGACGGGCAGGCCGAGGATGTCGGGCGCGAGGTCGGCCACCGCGCCCGAGCGCGAGCCGCCGCCGATCAGCAACGCCCGGCGCGCCGGCACCCCCTGTTCGACGAGGGCGTCGACGGCGTCCGCGAGCCCGCACAGCATGCCCTCGACGGTCGCGCGCGCCAGGTTCTCGCGGGTCGCGTTGGTCGTGGTCAGCCCGACGTAGCGCCCCTGTGCCTCGGGGCGGTTGGGGGTGCGCTCGCCGTCGAGATACGGCAGCAGGGTCAAGCCGCCCGCGCCCGGGGACGCGTCCAGGGCGAGCGCGTCGAACCCGGAAGGATCCACGCCCAGCAGTGCCGCGCCGGCTCCGAGCACCCGGGCGGCGTTGAGCGTGGCGAGCAGCGGCAGGTAGCCCCCACGCGCGTCGGCGAACCCCGCGACGAGCCCGGAGGCGTCGGTGGAGGGCCGGTCGTGGCCGGTGAACACGGCGCCGGAGGTGCCGATCGAGATCACGATCTCGCCCGGCCCCGGCCCGATCGCCAGCGCCGCGCCGGCGTTGTCGCCCGTGCCCGCGGAGATCGCCAGCCCGTCCGGGGTGTGGCCGACGACCTCGCCGGGCCCGGCCACCCGCGGCACCGCGAGGTCCCGCCCGAACGCCAACTCGAGCAGGTCGGGGCGGTACTCGCCGGTGACCGTCGACCAGTAGCCGGTGCCCGAGGCATCGCCGCGGTCGGTGGTCGGCTCGGTCGGGGCGCCGGCGAGGCGCCACGTCAGCCAGTCGTGCGGCAGCATCACCGAGCGCGCCCGGGCGGCGTTGTCGGGCTCCGCCCGCGACGTCCAGCGCAGCTTCGTGGCGGTGATGCTCGCGACCGGGACGGTGCCGACGGCGTCGGCCCACGCCGCGGGACCGCCGAGCTCGTCGATCAGCGCCCGCGCGTCGGGCGCCGAGCGCGTGTCGTTCCAGAGCAGCGCGTCGCGCACCGGCTCGCCGGCCTCGTCGAGCAGCACCATCCCGTGCTGCTGACCGGCCACCCCGATCGCCGCGACGTCGTCCGTGCCGACCTCGCCCAGCGCGCCGGCCAGCGCGTCCCACCAGGCGCGCGGGTCGACCTCCGTCCCCTCGGGATGGGGCCGCCGCGCCTCGCGGATCACGCTGCCGTCGGTCGGATCGACGACGAGGACCTTGGTGGCCTGGGTCGAGGAGTCGACCCCGGCGACGTACGTCGTAGAACGCGCCATGCCCGCAGTATCCCCAGGACGAGGGTCCGTGAGGTGATCGGCGAGGGTTCCGGGAGCGGTTCGTCGTCGCCGGCGAGGACATGCTCTCGCTGCGCATGGTCGACGCGCTGGTCGGCCAGGGGCCACGGGGACGACGGAGGTCGTCGTGCTCACCCGCGCCCGGCGGGGCCGACGTCGGGTCGGCGACCTCGGTCGCCCTGGTCCACCGCGACGACGTCGTCACCATCCGCCCGGGGCTGCGCGTCCAGGAGCTCGCGCCCGCCACCCGGCTCGAGGTCCGTCTCCACGCCCCGGCGCCATCGGGGCGGATCCGGGGCGACCGGCGTCACCCGCGGTGGGCTGATCGACGGGCGCCCCCGCCGCACATGATTGTCCTTGACTGAAATCGCACGATATCGTTACAGGACTTTCGACGAACGAAGGGGAGTCCCACGATGGACACGGTCACCGACGTCCTGAGCGTGACGCGGCGGATCGACGCACCGGTCGGAGCGGTGTTCGCGGTCCTCGCCGACCCGGCGCACCACGCGGCGATCGACGGCACCGGCTGGGTGCGCGAGCCGCTGGACGCGGACGCCATCACCGGCGCCGGGCAGATCTTCGGCATGGGGATGTTCCACAGCAACCACCCCGACGGCGACTACCGGATGCACAACCGGGTCGAGCTCTTCGAGCCGCCGCGGGCCATCGCGTGGCAGCCGGGCCAGTACGGCCCGGACGGGGAGATCGGCTACGGCGGCTGGACGTGGCGCTACGACCTCCTCGCCGTCGGCCCGGACGCGTGTGAGGTGACGCTGACCTACGACTGGTCGGCGGTGCCGGCGTTCCTCCGCGAGCACATCAGCTTCCCGCCGTTCGGCGAGGACCACCTGCGCCGGTCCTTGGACAATCTCGCAGGCCTGAGCTAGCGCGGGCAGCCGCACGACTCCCGGATCCGCAGCTGCGGCGCGATCCGCCGGGTGGTGGGCGGGGTGTCGGGGTCGGCGATCCGCGCGAGCAGCAGCTCCACGGCCGTGGTCGCGATCTCACCGAACGGCTGGGCGACGACCGTCAGGCGCGGCGAGAACAGGTCGGCCCAGGGGAAGTCGTCGAACGCCGCGACGGCGACGTCGCACGGCACCTCCAGCCCGGCTTCGCGCAGCGCCTGCATCATGCCGATGGCCATGCTGTTGTTCCCGGCGACGATCGCGGTCGGCGGCTCCTCGAGGCCGAGCAGCTGCTGCGTCGCCGCGCGGGAGGGCTCGGTGGCCGAGGACCCGCTGACCTCGAGGTCGGGGTCGACGGGCAGGCCGCGGGCCGCCAGGGCATCGCGGTACCCGTCACGCCGCTCAACGGTGGTGGCGAGCCCTTCGAGGCCGGTGATCAGCGCGATCCGCGTGTGGCCGTGGTCGGCGAGGTGGCCGGTCAGTGCCGCGGTGGCTTCGCGGTTCTCGGTGCCGACCTGGTCGTGGGCGGGGTCGATCAGCCGGTCGAGCAGCACCGTGGGCACCTCGTGGCGCCGCAGGTAGGCCAGTGCCGCCTCGGGTCGCGCCGAGGGCGCCACGACCATCCCGTCGACCCGGTGGTGGTGCAGCCGCGTGACGACGGTCAGCTCGTAGTCCGGGTCCTCGTGCGGGTCGACGAGCAGCAGCGTGTAGCCCGCCGCGGCGGCCGCGTTCTCGGCGGCGCTCAGCAGCTCGCCGAAGTACGGGTTGGAGATCGCCGAGAGCACCAGGCCCATCGTCGTGGTGCGCGCGGTGGCGAGCGAGCGGGCGACGGTGTTCGGCGTGTAGTGGGTGGCCGCGACCGCCGAGAGGACGAGCTCGCGGGTCCGGGCGCGCACCGGGCGCGTGCCGTTGAGGACGTGCGACACCGTGGCCGTGGAGACGCCGGCCATCCGCGCGACGTCCGCCATCGTGGCCATGGCGCGGCTCCTGTCTTCCGGCGATGTCGTCCGATCAGCGGCGACCGTCGATGTGTGTTTGTACCCCGACCTGGACGGTCGGCGCTTCCCGCGCCACTGACGCGGTTAAGCGCTTGCATGCTACTGAGAGCACCTTTACGGTCACCCCACCGCACGTGGCCCACATCACGGTCGACGGGCGGCGGTCGGGTGGGATCGGCGGACACGGCGGGCGGGAGACGCGATGCGCGGCGCGGCGCGGCGGGGGCGGAGCCGGCTTCCGGCGGTGCTCGGAGCGATGGTGGCGACTCTCGGGCTCCTCGCCGGGTGCTCCGGAGCCGGCGCGCTCGGGGCCGAGGAGGGCGTCGAGACGGTCACCGTCGCCATCGTGTCCAACCCGCAGATGGAAGACGCGATCTCGATGGCGCCGGAGTTCGAGGCCGAACACCCGGGGATCCGCCTGCGCTTCGTCTCACTGTCGGAGAACGAGGCCCGCGCCAAGATCACCGCCTCGGTGGCCACCGGCGGCGGCGAGTTCGACATCGTGATGATCTCGAACTACGAGACGCCGCAGTGGGCGCAGAACGGCTGGCTCACCGACCTCGAGCCCTACATGGCCGCCACCCCGGGCTACGACCGCGCCGACTTCATCCCGACCGTGCGCGATTCGCTGTCGTACGAGGGCCGGATGTACTCGGTGCCGTTCTACGGCGAGTCGTCGTTCCTCATGTACCGCAAGGACCTCTTCGAGCAGGCCGGCATCCAGATGCCGGCGCAGCCCACCTGGCAGCAGGTCGCCGAGTACGCGGCGCGTCTCGACCAGGGCCCGGGCCAGCAGCGCGGCATCTGCCTGCGCGGCAAGCCCGGCTGGGGCGAGGTCATGGCCCCGCTCGACACCGTCATCAACACCTTCGGCGGGCGCTGGTTCGACCCGCAGTGGCAGGCCCAGCTCACCTCGCCCGAGGTGCGCAACGCCGTGCAGTTCTACGTCGACCTCGTCCGCCAGCACGGCCAGCCCGGCGCCTCGCAGTCCGGCTTCTCCGAGTGCGCCACGCAGTTCGGGCAGGGCCAGGTCGCCATGTGGTACGACGCGACGTCGGCCGCGGGCACCGTCGAGGACCCGGCGGAGTCCACGGTCTCCGGCCGCATCGGTTACGCGCCGGCGCCGACCGTCGCGACCCCGTCCTCGGGCTGGCTCTACACCTGGTCGCTGGGCATCCCGCAGACGTCGCCCCGCAAGGACGCGGCCTGGCAGTTCATGTCCTGGATGACGAGCAAGGACTACATCCTGAAGGCCGGCACCAACCCCGACGTCGGCTGGACGTCGGTACCGCCCGGGTCTCGGCAGTCGACCTACCAGGTCCCGCAGTACCAGCAGGTGGCGAGCGCCTACGCCCCGCTGATCCTCGACGGTCTGCAGCGGGCCAACCCGCAGCAGCCGACCGTGCAGCCGGTCCCGTACCAGGGGGTGCAGTTCGTCCGTATCCCCGAGTTCCAGGACCTCGGCACCCGCGTCAGCCAGCAGATCAGCGCCGCGATCGCCGGTCAGATCACCGTGGACGAGGCCCTGGAGCAGTCGCAGAACTACGCGGAGACGGTGGGGGAGAGCTACCAGCGATGAGCGACACCAAGCAGTCGGCTCAGCACGCCGACAGGGGAGCTGGAGCCGGCCGATGACAGCCACACTGGACGAACGCCCCGCCGCGCCGGAGAGCGCAGGCGGCAAGCCGATGGTCGACAAGGCCGAGGGCTGGCGACGCCGGGGGCCCCTGCTGCCCGCGCTGATCTTCACGATCATCGTCACTCAGATCCCGTTCATCCTGACGCTCTACTACTCCCTGCAGTCGTGGAACCTGGTGCGGCCCGGGTCGCAGGAGTTCGTCTGGTTCGCGAACTACCTCGACGTCTTCGCCGACAGCCAGTTCCGCCAGGTCGCGCTCAACACCGTGGTCATGACGCTGGGCTCGGTGCTCATCGCCGTGGTCCTCGGCCTGTTGCTGGCGCTGCTGCTCAACCGCCAGTTCCTCGGACGCGGGGTGGTGCGCACGCTGCTCATCACGCCGTTCCTCATCACCCCGGTGGCGGCCGCGCTGCTGTGGCGCACGGTGCTGCTCGACCCGACGCTGGGTCTCGTCAACTTCGTGCTCTCGCCGTTCGGGGCGTCGGGCACGGAGTGGATCAGCAACTACCCGCTGGCCTCGGTGATGGCCGCGCTGGTCTGGCAGTGGACGCCGTTCATGATGCTGCTGTTGCTCGCGGGCCTGCAGAGCATGCCGACCGACCAGCTCGAGGCGGCCCGCGTCGACGGGGCGAGTGCGTGGTCGACGTTCCGCGAGCTGACGCTGCCGCACCTGCGCCGCTTCATCGAGCTCGGTGTCGTGCTCGGCACGATCTACCTGGTCAACACCTTCGACACGGTCTACATGATGACCCAGGGCGGACCGGGTGTGGCCAGCGCGAACCTGCCGTTCTACATCTACCAGCGCGCCTTCCTGGGCTTCGACATCGGACAGTCGGCGGCGATGGGGGTGGTCGTGGTGATCCTGACCCTCATCGCGGCGAACTTCGCCCTGCGCCTGATCTTCCGTTCGTTCAGCGGCGAGCAGGAGGCAGCTGCCTAATGCTTCTGTCAAGCGGCTTGGACCGGCCGATGGTCGAGACGGTAAGGCTGGCGGGTGCGCAACATGGCGTGCAGGACGTTGACCCGCCGGCGAGCGAGCGCAATCACGGCTTGTTGAT